>DJEL01000026.1 GCA_002432425.1 Lachnospiraceae bacterium UBA5899 | reverse complement strand
TATGGTGATAAAGTTTTTCAGCCGGTGGATGATTACAAGTTAATCACTCCGGCAACTCCTTTTGATAAAGATAAGGCTGCAAAGTAGTTGTTAAGCTAATAGCTTTACATATTTCCCAAGAGCGAAAGGGAAGGTAGGAAGATTCATCCGAGCATAACGCAATTCCTTAAACGCATCATCTATACGTCCAGCCTGTTTTAGCAAGATGTAAGCAGCTTGATAGCCAGAATAGTCAGATGGTGCAAGCAACTTCATCTGGTTGGCAGTCTGTAAGCCATTTGTAATCTCATCAAGAAGACCATAGATAACTGCTTTACGTTTCAGAATGTCCATGTCTGCCGGAATGATAAGCTCGGATTTTTTCAGATTAATGAGGGCATCATCAAGTTTTCCAAACTCCTGATTTACAATTCCGAGGATATGATACATCTGTCCTGCGGCATCTTCATTCAGTCTCAGCTCGTCCGCCTTAGCGAAATTCTGCATGGCTTCAGCAATCTTATTCACGCTTGCCTGAGCATATCCAAGGCTGAAATAGCGGTTTCCATTGTTCGGATCGCAGTTTACAGCTTTTTGATAATACTCAATTGCATCTTCGTATCTGCTGAGTGACATACAAACATTTGCAGCACACTGATACGCATCTGCACAGTTCTCATCGAGTTTTATAGCTGATAAGGAAAGACTGAACGCCTCTTGTAATTGCCCATTATAAAAGGAAGTTTCCGCATTTGAAATTAATTCTGCAAGTTGATCTTTTTTGTCCATTGGCATCCAAATCATCCCCTTACGTAACATCGGTTTTTTTCAGTTCGTTTATTAGCTCTATATCATAATCATTTGGAGCATCACTGAATGCTTTTTCTGCTAAAGTGACAGCTTCTTTTGAAATCGTAACCTCATTAGCTAAAACGTTCTCCAAAAAATTTTCAAGAGCCACCCGTTTTTCTCCATATTTCGCCAGTTCTTCAGCATCTTCCACAAGAGCATTCACAAGAGAGTCGTCATGAAATTGCATAGAGATATTTTTGAAGAACATATCATATGCGTCTTTTACCATTTTAATCTCCTCTCATAATTAGCGATTAATAGGAAAGCCAGTTACTATCCCTTCACCGCCTGGTTCAACAATCACTCTAATATCTAAACTATGGTTTTGTCCTTCAACAGTAAATCTAAATCAGGTACGGGAAACTTTGAAGTATGAACAATTCAAGAATAAAGTCCGTGATTCCATGCATGTAGAATATTGGCAAGGTGATTCCGGTACTGGTAAGACTTCCGGTATATATAACTTATACGGATTTGATAATGTATACCGTGTTACTGATTATAGAAATCCTTGTTCATGTTGAGGACAGCATGAGCAGTTGTTCCTGAGCCTGCAAAGCTGTCGAGGATAATGGAATTCTTGTCAGTTGCCTGTTCCAAAATATAATCTACAATTCCAGTCGGCTTAGGAGTATCAAATGCTGATTTTCCTAAAATAGCTTTGATTTCCAAAGTACCAGTTTCCGCAGAAAAATGTGTCCCATTCCAAAAAGATTTAGGCTTTATTTTCTTAGTCTCTGTAATATAGTCCTTTTGAAAAACGTCATACTCATTTCTTCCTTTAACCTTTTTCTCTGTATGATAAAATCTGTAAACTTATAGCCGTTCTTTTGTACGGTATTTTGCACAGAAACCGTGTATTTCATATTTTTCCTCTGGCCGTAGAGCCGCACATATATCATCTTTACGAAATCGTCCGTATTTTGTAAAGGAAGCTCCGATGCCTGCATTGCTTTTCTGTCGCCCAGTTGTATTGTCACATACCCATCGATTTTTTCCGGATTTAAAACACGAGCCAGCTTTTCAAGCATACGCCTCATCTTTTCGTTTCGGAGCTCCTCATCCGGTTCCTCCTGCTGCATCGTTCCCGGCTCAAATGTTTTCTTTCCCTCTATGGGTGTATAAAAGGATTTCTCATCCAGTACCGCCGAGCTGTAAATCCTGATTAATTCATCCATAAATTCCAACCGGTAAATACCGCCCAGATCCATATTTTCCCGGTTAATTTCTTCATTCATTACTGAGAGGATTTCCTTAATCTGTCCTCTGACGTCCTCTCCTCCTATCAGGTAAAATTTGGCACGATTGATAGCCGCTCTTTGGTACTGGTTATTTTTACGATTTATTTCCGAAAGTATTTCATCCATATTCTGAAAAGCATCTATCACCTGATGAATATAGTGATAAACCAGATCCTCTGCCTGTTCTTTCGAAATTTCCCGGATACCTGCCAGCTCCGCACTTGCCTTTTCCACATAGGACCTGCTCCTGCTTTTACTCTCTAACCGCTCAATAATCTCCGGGCGAAACTTAGAAACATTGTCCGAAGTGAGCAGTCTATGGTAGGCTTTGTCCACAATATTTTCTATGTAGTCGTTGAAAAGTACATTCATGATTTCCGCCGGCGTTTTGTAACGGGTCAGTTCATCTATGTAATGCTTGATTCCTGAACTTAAATTTTTCAATCCGGTTATCAGCATGTCCGTATTTTCTACAATGGATAAAAGCACGATCCCCGGGTTATCGGTATTACTGCGCACAAGACTGTATATGGTGTAAATATAGCCCTGGTATTCAATCTGTTTTCCTTCTGCTATTTCTATCAGGGTTTTAATGATTTTAACTGCATATTCCTTGAAATTGACCCTCTGTATGTAGCTTTTGTCCGTTTCAATGTCAATCCATCCATAGCTTTCCAGCTTCCGGAGCATCCAGTTTGCTTTATCCCTTGCGGACTTGCCCTCTATTTCTTCCTCCGAAAGCTCCGCCGCCTGTGTCTGTTCAAAATAGTACTGCAGCTCCTCTACTAAAACATCCCGGTCTACACCAAAAGAAAGCTGATGATCCATAACAGAAAACAGCTTGCAGATACATTCCCAATATACCACCTTGTTCGGTGATGCCAACGGCATAAAAAAATGTTCATCTATAACATGAAACAAAACGGACACCCTCCGTATGCAACAATTCTATTTCTACGTTCCCTATCTGCTCTTATGTATTATTCTACCATTTCTACCTATGTATGTCATTGCAAATTTTCAAAATCTGCGGTCCGAAAGAAAATCTCCCATTCCTCGTGTAATTTTCCGTCATATATGTTATTTTATAAATAAAGGATACAAACAGATCCATAACCGGCACCCCCTTTCTGTTTCCAGTTTCGGGGCCGTAACTCGTTTACTATAAAATTTTCATCATGTTTTTCAACATTATGTTTATAATCGCATCGACAAATTGTGTAATCATTCTTCACGGCAGATCTACTGCCTTTTATGTAAGATAAGAATAGCAAAGCCCCCGGGGAGTTTTCACTCTCCGGGGGCTGTAAAACCGCATATTTTTTTATTTGTTATCAAAGCTTCCTGTCTTCATTTCTTTTTTATCCGTACCAGCTTAAAGCTGCGTGCCGGCACCTTCACGCATACGCGGTGTTTCTCCGTGCCGATCGTCTCTATGGCCTTTTCCTGCGGCGTAACAATCTCTGCTTCCGCAATCTCAAAGAGAGGAAATTCCAGTGTGCAGGTATCTTCACGGTTACCCGGATTTTTCAGAAGCACATTGATGGCATTCTTCTCTGCAGACGGATAAACATGCAGGACCTTCGTTTCCCCTGTTACGGAAAGAAAGGCTTCTTCTTTCGCCTGTGCCGAAACGGCAGCGCCTATGAGGCAGGGTTTCTTACTCCGGATGCCTTCCTCTAAAAATGCCTTTGCCTCGAAACGGTCCGAACAGGTAAGCTGATAGGAAAATTCCATCCTGCCGGACTGGTTTGCCATGAAGTTGGTGTCCCAATAGTTATTCAGCGCCCAGGCAAGGAGAAGCGGATTTTCTTCTCTCTCAATCCGGCGGCTTTCCCGTCCGAAGAAAAATCCTCCCGGCTGCACCATCGGAGCATCGGGGCAGAACAGGCTTACGCAGCGGCCCGGCTCGTACATACTGATTCCGCTGTCCACCGTTACCCAGTCACGGCATACATTTCCCATCTGTTCCTCATCCAGTCTGACAATTTCTCCCGCCGTGTCATAGCTGCATTCCCAGCCTTCCTTCATCTTAAGCGGAACCGCAAAGTATAAAGACTCGGGCTCATAAACCGGCTGCTTTATAAATTCCACTGTCATGTCTATCTCCGGCTTATAGGTATAAAAGGTAATCTTCTGTTCCATTTTTTCCGTACCGGGAAGTGTCAGTTCGCGCACCAGGGTCACCCGGTATTGTTCACGCAAAATCTTCCGGTCCGTACAGACCGCCGCTGTATGCAGGCTCTTCCAGTCATGATTCCACTGGCTTATACTTCTGTTGCCAAGGTCCACATCTCTCGGAAACAGGGTTGCGCGCACGGCGGGATTTTTTGTCTCATCAATGGTTTCCCGTACCGGGTCAAACAATCCGTACTCGCTCTTTTCATTGAGAATACTCTGCCCGGTCTGCAGGATCGTCAGCCGACGGATGCATCCCTTTTCATCTATTCCGACTTCGTAATAAGGAGTCTTAATGCCTTCGTTTTCCACGGTATAAGCCTGTGCTTTGTCATCGCTTTCTTTTTTCCGTTCCTTAAGTTCTTCAAACGGCAGTACACGGTAGCTGAACGGCTGCAGGGTAAGAAGTCCCCCGCTCAGCATCTCTTCGCTGTTGTTTAAATACGGCACATAGGATTTTGTCCGCAGTGCGCTCAGCTGTCTGAAATCTTCTCCGTAGCTCTCGGGATATGTCACTTCCGCAGTCTGTGCGCTATCGGAAGCGTTGACCACCACAATGCCTTCCAGCCCGTTGCTCTGATGCGGGTTGTCACACAGTTTTTCCATCTGGTAACTCAGTGCATAGCCTGCCAAATCCGCTGCTTTATAAGCCATCTCCACTTTGTGGACAAGCTGGGAATACGTTTCCGGAGAGTCCGGCTCCTTCACGGACTGGGAAGCACCCCAGGTATGCTCGTCAAAAAGTAAGGAATTCCGGTATGCTTCCTCTTTTACCCTCCGGTACCGGGGTTTTGCTTCCCCATGGAAGCACTCGATAACCTCCGCTTCCTGCAAAGCCTGTTTTGCCAGACGGCTCACTCTCGTTTCCCGTGCCGTGCTGGCACTGCCGAAATTCCAGTAATCCGTCCAGTCTCCGCCATGTAC
The DNA here is from genome assembly GCA_002432425.1 of Lachnospiraceae bacterium UBA5899. Lineage (GTDB taxonomy): Bacteria > Bacillota > Clostridia > Lachnospirales > Lachnospiraceae > Acetatifactor. Next base: position 16,384 of record DJEL01000026.1, on the reverse strand, counting down.
GGGCAGGGACTCTTCCGCCTCCTGCATAATTTTTTCACGCAGCATATCCGCCGTCACAATACGGATTTTCTGCTCATGTCCTTCTTCGTTATACTTTCTTATCAAATCCGGCAGTTCTAAGTCCGGACAGTTATTGTCATAAAGAGGCGGATTGGTTGCCGTCAGGAACGCAAAATCTTTTTGATAGCCGTTCTTTGTCAGGCGGGTCACATATTCCCCGACCCCTTCCTGCATTCTCGCGGTGGAATGTTCCTGGGTAAACATAAACTGACTGAACAGGGAATAATGTTCGCCTATAAAACTGCGCAGCTTCCTGCCGTCGGACTGTTCCCATAAGAAGGAAGCAGGGCGCGCAAAAGGAATTCCGCCGAAGTGGATATTGATACCGGTCAGGTAAAAATCCACTCCGCTGTCTAACATCACCTGTCCCAATGTCCAGGGCTCTCCGTTGACATCATGGTTAATCGCCACTTTGATATCGGCACCGGTTTCTTTCCGCAGCGCATCCAGACCGGCTACCATATGCACCATTTCATTTAAGTCACAACCCGGTGTGGTATGCATGGGAAATGCCGTTACACAGATACGTTTCTCCCGAATCAGCTCTTTTAACCGGCTGATTCGTTCCGGCTCAGCCGTTTCCAGCCATCGCTTCAATACATAATTGGCTTCTATGGTCCAGCAGAACCGGGACTCCTCCGGGTAGTCGGCGGTCCTAAGACAGATATCAATGGCCTGGTCAATATATTCGGACTGCAGTTCCAGTAAAAGCGGCTGCGGATGGGTATAGCCCACATCCAGATGGCTATGGGGCATACACCAGATTTCTTTTATGGTTGACATATTCTTACCTCCCGGCCTTTTAGCCTCTTACGGTTGCACGCAGAATTTTGGTTTCCCCGTCCAGCGGACGCATCACAAACTTTTTCACACTTGCGGGAATGATAAAGGTTTCTGCATAATGTACTTCATACGGTGCAAAGGAGCCGTCCGTACTCTCAATAACGGCGCCTTTTCCGCCTACCACATTGCAGGTGCTGACACTGCCTTCACATTCCAGCTCACACGGTTTGCTTAAGGTATACACTCTGGTTTCAATAAATTCCCTCTCATGCAGACCGGTTCTGACCACGGTCTTTCCTTCCTCTTCTTCCAGGGTTTTCCAGGGATTTATCAGGTTTTCTTTTACCCAGCCTGTGGTACGGTCCCATTGAATGTTTTGTTCGCCGTGTGCAATATGTACCGGTCTGGGAAGACCGTCCAGACCCACACGTCCCCAGTCCCAAAGCTTGAAAGTGAATATATACGGTGTCGCGCTGATTTCCAGCACCATGGTATTTTTGCCGCTGCAGTGTACGGTTCCGGCGGGAATCAGGAAATGGTCATGCTTCTTTACCGGCCATGTATTGACGTATTTTCCTGCGTCAAAAATAATCTCGCCCCGCTGGGCTGCCTTTAAGTCGTTTAACATTTCTTCTTTCTGAATACCTTCCTTCAGACCAAGGTATACCACGCTGTCCTCATCGGCATCCAGAATATAATAGCTTTCATCCTGGGTGTAATGCATACCGAAGGTTTCCTGAATGTACTCCGTCAGCGGGTGTACCTGTAAGGACAGATTCTGTCCGCCCATGGTATCCAGAAAGTCAAAGCGGATGGGAAACTCCGTACCAAATCGGGCATGGACACGGTTACCCAAAAGTTCTACCGGATGCGTAAATACCACGTCAATGGACGGCACTTCCACGCGCACATCCCCAAACTGCATATAAATGCTGTTTTCTTCCGGTACACCGTCAAAAGCCCATGCATAATTGGGACTCTTTCTGTCAAGGTCACAGATTTCCTTCATCCACTGTCCGCCCCAGACTTCCGGTGCAAAATAAGGCACCAGACGGAACGGCTCGCTGCTGAATGTTTCCAGTCCCGCCCGGAAGCCGTCACCGCTTACCATCTTCGGCTGGTCCTTTACGTTGGTATCCAACAGAAAATCTATCCTAGAAAATAATTTTTTCTTCAGGCGGTCCGCCATTCTCCACTCCACGAAAAATCCCTGCTTAAACTTGGCAAGCTTCGGTGCCCCGGGATTGTGGGTTTTCCAGTTGGGCAGTCCCTTTGCAAAACGGCACTGGATTTCCCATCTTGCCAAATCCGCATATACGAGAATATCCCCTTCGCAGACCAAGGAGGCGCCTACGCCGTATACCAGAATGACACCGTCCGTTTCCGCAATTCTCTTCCGCATCAGGTCCGTTTTTTCCTTCATATAAAAGTCTTTGATATTTAAGGTGTTCATGATACCGAATACCCGGTCATCCGTTACATACTGCCGGATATAGTCCTGATAAGCTCTGTCGCTGATGGTGCAGTCTTCCGCACAGAATACCGTTGCTCCGAGGCCGGTAAGACCCTGCAGGATTTCTGCCTGGTCCACCTCCGTATAGGTTTCCAGTACAATGACCTGTCTGCCTTTTTCGGAGACTGCCTTTTTTAATTCCTCTACAATCGCGTCATAACCGGAAACGGCTGTAAATCCTTTGATTTCCTTTGCCGGATACTTATCATAATTTCCATAGCCCTGAACCATTTTCCTGCCTCCTGTCTTTTCTATAATAAAGCGGCGCCTATCATGCCCGCATCGTTTCCTAATTTTGCTGCCACAATTTTCACAGGCAGAATGTGTGTACCATATGCATGGTTATTGACATATTCATTGACATACGGCAGAAACAAATCCGCCGAGCGTGCCACACCGCCTCCTACGACAATCACTTCCGGGCGTAAGATATTGACCAGATTTGTCAGGCCTTCCGCCAGATAATAACGGAATTCTTCTATGGTTTCCACCGCTTCCCTGCGGCCTTCCCCTGCCCGTTCAAAAATTTCCTTTGCCGTAAGTGTTTCGCCCGTTGTTTCCGTATAACGCTTCATAATTGCTGTGGCGGATGCATAGGCCTCCAGGCACCCGCGTCGGCCGCAGGTGCACTGTCTGCCTTTGTTTTCCACCGTCATATGGCCGAAGATACCGTCGGCATCGCTGTAAGGGCTGCCTCCTTCTAACTTTTTATGGCAGATAAATCCTCCTCCGACACCGGTTCCCAGGGTAATCATTCCCATTCTTTCATAGGGACTTCCCGCTCCGTACACAGCTTCCGCCAGTGCCGCACATTTGGCATCATTCGCAATACGTACCGGCAGTCCCGTGATTTCGGCAATGTCCGGTGCTATTTTTTTATTTTCCCACTTAATATTATTGGAATATAAAATCGTACCGCCTGTGCTGTCAATCAGCCCGCAGGAACTGATTCCGATTTTTTCCACCTGTCCCTGCTGCCGCAGCCTGCCGATGCATGCACAGACATCCCGTACAAACGGTTCATACAAAAGATTGCTGTCTGTGGAGATGGTTTCCCTTATAAGAACTTTTTCCTGCCGTATCAGTCCAATCTTGGCGGACATGCCGCCGATGTCGATTCCTATTGCATCCATATGACTCCTTTTTAAGCGTAAATCATAAACCACGCCTTTACCAACTGTATAAATTCTCTGTTATACCCATGATCCAGATGTGAAGATTAATATGCAGCACGTTAAAATACCGGGCAAGTTCCGGGTGCATGCTCATTTCTCCGCCATATCCGGGATTATGTACCACAAGAGGCGCCGGACTGTGCATACACCCTCCTGTCAACGTTCTGCCACCATGGCCAGACGTAAGAATCTCGGTCTGTAAATGTCTGCATATTCAAAAGCATCATCTCCGTTCACGTTATAGGAAATAATAATTTCGTCCGCCGTGGACAGTACCGGATGCGCCTTTGCATTGTAGCTGTTGTTTCCCGTTCCCAGAGTCGTAAGACAGGTATCATGGGAATAAACGGTGGTTTTGTTTTCAAACACCTCATAGGGTGCTTCGGAAACGGACGCCTTAATGGTCGGTGTATTGGTGATATGGGTATTCACAAAAAGGAACTTTCCCTTATTTTCTCCGCTCTGAATCTGTGTCACACTGCATTCCGGTGCCACATCATCCGCCAGTGCCTTAAAGAGCTTCGGCGTATCCGTTACCCAGTTACCGTTTTCATCCAGATATTCATATTTGGAGAAATCTTCCACATCTTCCGGCTTTACCCGGGAAACAATCAGCACTCTTCCTACGTTTAAGACATCCTGGTAACCGTACACATAGACAAATCCGTCAGGGTCCATGACCCCCGCATCCTCCGTGCTCTGGTATACCGCTCCGCCTAAGTACCACTTGGTGCTGCTGTCGGAAACATCGCACAGACGCATGTCCCCGTCATTGACAAGCTGCAGGGAATCATAATCCACTTCCCCATCCACAATATCGTATCTTGCCAGATCGACACCAATCTGTTCAAATCCAAAGGCTGTATTTACCGAATCGATACGGAGACAGTAAACATAAAGGTGTTCCCCTATGACAAAGGTATCCCCCAGCCAGTAATAAATGCTCTTACCCGGTTTGGTTGCCGGTGTCACAGGATCCGGCACAATCCCCGCCGTTGCCTCTTCCTTTCCCGGCCACCGGAATGTAATCTTTTTACAGTCGGCCGCTTTTCCGGTAAGCAGTGCGCTGGTGTTGTTCGGCATATAGAAATTGCTGCGTATCTTGGTTACCGGGTCCACATCGGATACGATGGTATCGCTGAATACAAAAAAGGTTTTCTCTTCGGAAGCATCGCTGTCATAATCATAATCTTTACCGTCCAGGTTTACGGAATAGATGCCGTCCGCTCCTGCCCAGCCCTCGTACCGGGAAAACAGCGCCGTGTAATCCGACACTTCATCACAGTACCAGCCGCTTCCCAGGAATACACTGACTTCACTTAATCCCACCTTTTCGCCGCCGTAATTGCTGAGGATTTCCAACTGTATGTAATGTGCCTGTATACTTTCCTCCAGGTCAATCACAAGGGATGCCGCAAGTTTTTCACTGCCGTCGGCCTGCGGCAGAGTATAGGTTCCGACGGTTTTCCAACTGGCATAATCATCGGAAACCTTCAGCCGGAATTCCTTTAATCCGTAATCCAGGTGTTCCGGATCGTTGTAATTCCAGACAGCCAGTCCGGATACCGGGTATTCTCCCTGTAAATCAACGGTAAATTCAAATGCTTTCGCATCCTGGGCAAACATATGCGCAGGAAGATTATCATGTACCGCTTCGGCGGAACGGAAGTCACTTAACCCGGTTCCGTTTACGAAATTGTAATCCTCCGGCTTAGCTGACCATTTGTTATTGATATACCGTTCCAGCGGGGAACAGGAAATGCTTTCTCCCACTACAATGGGCTGTTTATAGCGGAACAGACGCAATTCACTCAGGCCATAACCGTCACCGCCGTAATTGCTCTTTGCCTCCAGACAGATATATCTGGCACTTACTCCGCCGAAATCAACCGGCGTACCGTCTTCCTTGTTCGTTGCATAGCTTCCGTCTTCTCCGTCCGCCTGTGCCAGCGTGCAGGTTTCCACCTCCGTCCATGTCCGGTTATCCTCGGAAATGCTGACGGTCACTTCTTTTACCCCGCTTGCCGTATCCTCTGCGGCATTGTAATTCCAGATATAAAGCTCTCCTATTTTTTCAATATGCCCGATGTCAAACACGAAGCGGCTGCCGCTTCCCTTATGCATATCCTCCGGCCGGTTGGAATGCAGATGAATTCTTCCGCCGGTTCCGTTCATGCCCGCATCGTTGACTATTGTCTGCATATTCTCATCCATTGCCGTTAAAGTCAGCATAGTTCCCACCTCATCTGTTTTGTCTGTATCATTCGTTCCGTTACCGGACACCGTTTCTGTTCCGCACGCGGCGAGCGATACTATGGAAAGTATCGCTGCCGCTGTGAGAATTCCTTTCTTAAGAATGCCCATATCTGCCCTCTTGTCATTTCTTTATCTTGTTATTTCTTTGTCTTCTTTTTCTTAGATACCAGGACAACAACAACTGCCGCTGCCACTACAATGACAACCACTACTGCAACCACTACTGCGGTATTGCCGCTGCTTTCTGTGGTACTTGCTTCCTCTGTCGCAGGGGTCTGCGCGGTGCTTTCCTCTGTTTCGCCTGTGGTATCCGGAGTATCCGTTGCAGCAGGATCGTATTCTTTGTCTACCTTATTTACATAGCAGAGTGTGTTGACTTCTTCTTCACTCAGAGCGCCGTTAAAGACTCTTAAGTTATCCAGAGCGCCTGTGCAGCCTCGTTTTACGGTTTCTGCTTCGTAATAGCCGCCTACGTTAAAACCGCCGTTTGCATTTTCTGCGGTATTGTCATATAAACCAAGACTGTAGGTAAGACCTGCCGCTACCGCCAGTCTGGATCTGGTCGCAAGTTTTCCGTCGATATACATGTAAACATAGGAATCATTGATTTCGCCGCTGTCATCGTATTCGTTCTGATATACCAGAGTGTAGTTGTGCCATTCACCCATATGTGCCTCTAACAGATAGCCCTCTGAGAAAAGCTTGTCCTGGGTCTGCCAGTCGGCGCTGTTCATCTTGCTGAGGAGCTGTGTTCCGTCCGCATCTGCTTCTTTGACAAATTCCACATCAATCACGCCTGCGCCAAGAGCACCTAAACCTGCAGGGACAATTACCATATTTGCGCCGGTATCGGTCTGGGTATATGCATCCATGCGGTAATCAAAGCTGATGGTCATTTCTTCGTAATTATAATCCTTATTGGGAGATGCCAGATAAGTGGCGCCGTCAAATTTGATTGCCTTTCCGTCGAGACCGTCTTCGTAAACCGGGCCGTCTCCGGTAGAACCGGTACCGAATACAAGATCATTGTCTGCCTCTGTACCTGAGTTTGCCAGGGTATCGTCAAAGGTATAATATAATACGCAGGCGGTTTCGGCAGGTTCTTTGTCTCCTGCTGCTCCGAATGTATAAGTACCGTTTGCTTCTGCCATGGCTGTTTCTTCCGCACCGTCAACGGAAATCGTCATAACCACACCGTTTTCGGGTTTCATGAGTTCCACACCGCTGTCGGTCAGAGACTGCAGATCTGCGGAACCGTCATTTAATGCCGTGCCGTCCTTGGTGCAGTTAATATCAAACATGGCGTCATCTGCCATCAGAGTCGTCTGTAAACTCTTGAAAATTGCCGTCATCACACCGGTAGATTCGCTGTAGGTAACATTGCCTGCATCGTCCTGTCCGAAAGAAGGAGCGGCAAAAGCAGCGGCTGCCGTTTCATCATAGGCTAAGGAAGTCAGCTTTTCCGTATAATCTTCAAAGGAAGTAAAAGCAAATGTCAATTTGACTACTTCCCAGTCATCCGCACTGTCATCCACCGCTACCGTCAGCCATTCTTCACTGCCCGGAACCTTTTCGGTATAGACATCTTTTATGTAAGCGGCCAGGTCATCCCCGTGCTGTTTCAGATAGTAATAGGCACTGCCGTAGCCGTCCTGATAATCGTTTTTCGCGATTCGTCCTTCAATCGTACGCTCTCCTGAGCCATCCTTATTCAGTTGTAATTTGCCGGATACCTGTACCGCCGTACAGCCGGTCAGTGTCATGATTACCGTAAGCATCAGTGCCAGGAACAATGACAATCTTTTTTTGTTTGTTTTCATACTCTTTCTCTCCTTTTCTTTGTTTTTTTGATTGGTTTTGCCTTTCTTATTTCATTTAATCGTTATAGAATGCCCATTTTTTACGGGCAAGCTGTATCAGTATTACAAAAATACCTACTATGACAAGCATGAGCCAGGATACTGCGGAGGCATATCCCTGTCTGCCTACCGTAAATGCCGTCGTATAAATGTTGTAACCCAGATAGTTGGTATTGTACTCACCGCCTGTCATCAGCATCGGCTGTACGAAAATCTGGAAGGCAGCTATGGTTGCTGTAAGCAGGTTGTAGAACAAAATCGGTGAAATGGCGGGCAGTGTAACATGGAAAAACTTCGTAAATACATTTCCTCCATCCACGGAAACCGCTTCATACAGTTCTGTCGGGACATCCGTCAGGGAGGATAAGAAAATCACCACAGTTCCGCCGACACTCCACATACCCATAATCGCCAGGCCGGGCGTTGCCCATGTGTAATCATGGAACCAGTCAGGACCTTGTATGCCGAACACTCCCAGCAGCTGATTAACGACGCCCGTGGAACCAAGCAGCTGCTTCCACAGAAATACGACAGCCACAATGGTTACCAGCGTAGGAATGTAATACAGCGCCCGAAACAGCTTTCTGCCGGGCACCTTAGCATGCAGAAGCAACGCCAGATAAAGTGCAAACAGCAGATTTAACGGTACGCTTAAAAGGACAAATTTCAAAGTGTTGGCCACACTGTTCCAGAAAAGCGGATCTCCGAGTATCGCTTTATAATTGTCAAGCCCCCGGAAGGTTACCGTCATAGAAGTTGTTGTTGCGTTTGTAAAAGAAAGATACAGGGAATAAAACAACGGAAACGCCTGTAAAACCAGAAATCCCAGTATCCAGGGGGAGGCAAAGAGATATCCCATCAGAGCCTCTTTCTTGCTGTAGTGTTGTTTTATTTTTTTCTTCTTTGGTTTCGTTTGAGTTTCTGTCTGTATCATTTGCATCCCTTCTTACTTTTCTCTCTGATTAGTAAGTTGCCTTTAACTGTAAAATCGCTTTTTGAATTCTCTCAAGTGTTGCATCCAGGTCATCCTTATCTGCCACATAATCGGTCAGACCCTTCTGTACTTCCCCAAACCAGTTGGGTGCGTCATAAATGTAGTCATAAGCCTTTCTGTGTTCCATCTCGTTTAATACCACTTTCTTCACGGGATCCGTTGTGTTTGCCAGAAGAGTTTCGTATACGGTCTTGTTCGCCGGCATGTTACAGGTAACGGTAAGGACTTCTTCCTGTATTTCCGGGCTGCACAGATATTTGACAAAATCATAGGCTGCCTGCTGTACCGCTTTATCTTCTTTGCTTAAGCGGTTGCTGATTTCCAGGGAAAATCCGCCGGTAAAGTTGTAGTGGTTTTCTTCGATATTGTTATAAGGAACCGGAGCTGCTCCTAAATTGATTTTGGCATCGCCCAGTGCGTCGTTCTGCCAGGGAATTTCATTGGTGGCAATCATCAGTCCCACAAGGCCGGACCAGAAAAGGTTGGTTGTATTGTCTCCCGCGGTATCCTCAAAGGCATTTACTTTTGCAGAAGACAGGGTGTGTGTCAGTTCATGCCAGATTTCAAAGCCTTTTCTCACACCCGGGTCGGTCGTTACAATCGGATTGCCGTCCGCGTCAAAGAACTCACCGCCGTTGGCAAATACCACATTTTCTATCTTGCAGTTACCGATGTTGACATCAAAACCAAGCTGTGTGATTTTGCCGGATTCCGTAACTGTCAGCAGTTCCTGGTATGCCAACAGTTCATCATAGGTCTCGGGAGCACGGACATTGCCGTCTGCATCAATGAGATCCGCAGGTTTTCCGGTAATGGTTGTGTCTGCTTTCTGTCCCACCTTGGTACCGGTCCAATCGGCATCCGCAGTATCTTTTAACTGGTTCACAATGTCGATATTGTAATAGAGAACACGGTTGTCCAGTGCGTACGGTACGCCATATACATTTCCTTCATAGGTCATGGGCTTCACGTCTTCTTCATAGAAGAAATCCGTGCCGGCATTGAAAGTATCATCAAAGAACGGGGTTAAGTTCATGGAAACCTGGCCTCTTGCCCTGTCGCCGTTGTCCTTGATTGTCTGGATGTAGATATCGGGACCGGACGGATCGGTCATTGCCGTAGTAATCTTTGTGAAATAATCCCAGAAAGAAATACCCACATAATTGATTTTTACATTGGTATGTTCTTCTTCGTACTCTGCGATAATTTTCCGGAACCAGTCGTAGTTCGCATCACCTTCCGGATATATGGACCAGAAATTCAATGTAATATTTCCGTCCTTGTCCATTTTATCCGAGCTCTTGGAGCCGCATCCGGTAAGAGAGCTGACGCAGAGCAGCATTGCCATTAAAATACTTACTGTTTTGTTTCTCATCTTTTTCTTTTTCATATTGGTGTCCTCCTTTTTCTCTTATTTATCTTTTGTCTGTTTGCGTTTTGTCTGTTTGTCTTATGCCTGTTTGTCTTATGTCTGTGTTTGCCGTATGCCTGCTTGTCTCATGCCTGTTTGTCTTTTGCTTGTTTATTTTTGGCTTTCTCTTTTTCTCAGCCTTTGACGGCGCCGGCTTTCACGCCTTCCAGGAAATATTTCTGGCAGAACACAAAAATCACTATATTGGGAATAATGGAGATTACGGAGCCTGCCATCAGAAGTCCCCAGTTTGTGCTTGTCTGTGTCTGGAAAGCCCGGAGTCCCAAAGCCACTGTGGTCAGGTTCGGGTCGTTTACATAAATCAGAGGTCCCAGATAATCGTTCCAGGAAAACAGGAATGCGAACACTGCCACCGTTGCCAGCACCGGTTTGGACAACGGAATCATAATGTTTGCCCAGATTCCCACTTCCCCTGCGCCGTCTATTTTGGCTGCTTCGTATATTTCACCGGGAATTGATTTGTAAAACTGCTGAATCAGAATGATATTTCCTGCGCCTCCTCCCAAGAATGCCGGCAATATCAGGGGAATCCAGGAGTTGGTCATTCCAAAGCTGCTGTACATTTTATAAGTAGGAATCATCAGGATAAAGGACGGTAAAATCATTGTCACAAGCATCAGGGAGTAACAGAAATCCCGTCCCGGCCAGCGAAGTCTTGCAAAGGCATATGCCACAAGGGAGGAAGAAAGCAGTGTGCCGATTACGGTCAGTCCTGTTACGATACCGCTGTTTAGGAAATATCTGGCAAAGGGGATTGTCCGAAAGACATCCAGATAATTTTCCCATCTCCAGGAATCCGGTATCAACTGATTTAAGAAACCTACGGAAGTCATAATCTCTGTTTCCGTCTGTAAGGATACGGACAGCATCCATACAAAAGGAAACAGGAAATATACGGTAAATAACACCAGTTGGAAAAGGACAAGTCCCTTAATCAGCAATTCTTTTCTTCTCTTTTTTTGTGCAGCTTTGCTTTTTTTCTGCTTTTTTCCATCCATATTTCCTCATCACTCCTATCAAAAATATAACAAGTTATTCATCAATATCTACAAGTAAATTATCATGTCGTTTTTGCCTTGTCAATAGACCCCCATTATCTTCCGGAAAACGAAATCATTATCTTGATAAACTTGATATATTATGTATATTTTTTCACCATATTTATATCATTTTTATAGCATAATGCACAATTATGGAGTCATTCCTTTGTGTTGCAGTGTCTTTTTTGCTTGGTAATATTCGTTTGTTTTGTGTATTTGGGGCAGCTCATTTTTCTGTACTTTATGTCGTTTTCCTCTGTATTTTCTGTTGACAAGGTCCGATTTCTTTCGTATACTGGAAGCATAAAGTATACAATCTATACAAGTTATTATTCAACCAATCATACATGATATGTCTCATAACCATACATCATGTATTCCACAAGTGTTTTCATAGGAGGGATGAGAATATATGGGGAAATTTTTATATCAGGAAATTAAAGATTATTTGTTGGGACTTATCAAGGAGCACAAGAGTGAACCGCGTTACCAGCTTCCGTCCGAAAATCAGCTTGCCTTAAAATTTGCCACGACACGCATTACGGCAAAGCGGGCTCTTACCGAGCTTCAGGAAGAAGGCTATATTTATCGTGTACACGGCAAAGGCTCTTTTATCAATCCGGAAATTGCTTCCAATAAAGAATTGCGAACAAATGATTTTATCTGTATGCTGCTTCCCAATCTGGAAAGCCGCTTTATTGCCGATATGATAGCCGGCACAAAACAATATCTGAAAGAACAGGGATACCACCTTCTCCTTTTAAGCGAAGCCCAGAAAGACTTAAGTGAATCCAAACTTATCAGCCATATTGTAGAATTAGGCGTCAAAGGTATTATCGTTTTTCCAAACAGCAGAGCTACTTATAATAAAGACCTGCTCCTCCTGGCATTAAACAAATTCCCCGTGGTCTTCGTTGACCGTACCCTGCAGGATTTAGATATCAGTTCCGTTACCAGTGACCACACGGAAATCGGCAGAAAAGGAGCGCAGCTATTGTTCGACAAGGGCTGCAAAAATATCGGCTTTATTACCATGCCTCCCGAGTATTCCAGCAGTATTGCCCAGCGTATCAACGGATACGAAAAAGCCCATGCGGAAAACGAACTCTACATAAAATCCCACAACGTTCTTCTTCTCAGAAAAAACGACCCCAACCAGGTCAATACCATCTGCAAATATCTGAAAGAGCATCCCGATCTGCAGGGACTGCTTTCTTATGGCGGTAAAGTCGGCTTAAATTTATACCGTGCCCTTGCCATGACCGGTATTTCCGTACCGGAACAGTTGAAAATTGTATTTTTAGATGACGAATACGAAGAATTTCAGGACTTTCTTCCCTTTTCCCCCACCTGTATTTTCCAACGCGCCGAAGAAATCGGCAGGCAGGCTGCGCAGCTTGTTGTCGGTTATATTCAGAAAAAGACCGTTACCAACGATAAAGTACTGCTGGAATGCGATGTCATAGAAAGGGAATCTACCGGAGGTAAATATGTATGAAAGTAGAAAAGATTTTTTATTTTGCATCCACCCACTGGGACAGGGAATGGTATAAAACCGTGGATGAATTTCGTTATATGCTGGTACCGGTTCTCGACAAGGTCATTGATACCCTGCAAAAAGGTCCGGCATTTCAGATTTTCACTCTGGACGGCCAGACAAGTATTCTGGAAGATTACCTCATCATCCGCCCCGAAAAACACGAAGTCTTAACAAACCTGATTCGGGACGGACGTATCATCATCGGCCCCTGGTACACCATGCCCGATGAGTTTTTGCTCTCCGGCGAAAGTCTGATACAAAATCTGCTTGCCGGACACCGCATTGCTTCCGGATACGGCGCAAAGCCCTTAAAAAACGGGTATGTCTGTGATATTTTCGGACATATTGCCAACCTTCCTCAGATTCTTAACGGTTTTGGCATTGACAGCGCCCTCATCAGCCGCGGCTGCAACGACAGTGAAATCGAGTGTTTCTTTGACTGGATATCCCCGGACGGCTCCCGTGTGCTGACCTTTAAGGCTCCCGAAACCTGCGGCTACGGTTCCTTCTATTTTGAAGTCATGAGTGAATTCGGACCGGATTACACTTCCCACATGGAAGAAATGACAGCACGCGCTATTGCGTATGTAGAACGGGAATGTACACGTACTTCTCTTCCCTATGTGATTCTGATGGATGGTATGGACCACGAAACCATCCACGAGTTTGCTCCCGAAATACTGGATGCACTGTCCCGGCATTTTAACTGCCCTGTGGAGCAGGTGCGGCTGGATGAAATTCCCGGGCTCATCCAAGGTATTCGTCCTGTCAAAAAAGGAGAGCTTGTCTCTCACGGTCAGGCAAACGTGATGCACAATAAAGTAATTCCCCACACGCTTTCTTCCCGCTATGACTTAAAGCGCGCCAATGATGACTGTCAGAATCTGTTAGAACACTATGCCATGCCTGTTTCTGCCATCGACAGCATGAACGGTGCCTCTCCCATAACCTCTTATCTGGATTATGCCTACAGTCTGCTTTTACAAAATCACGCACATGACAGTATCTGCGGATGTTCCATTGATGCTGTTCACCGGGAAATGCTGACCCGTTTTGAAAAAGCCAGACGTACCGCCAATGAATTTTTTGAACAGTTCTGCGGAAAAGCTTATCAGGCAGCCCTGACATCGGATGGCTGTGTAGAAGTAAAGGTATTCAATCCGCTCCCCTATGAATACCGGGGACTGTTGGAATTTGACATTGATTTTGCGCCGGAATTTGAGACTTCCGCGCTTCCTTATATCCGCTATGAGCAGCGAAACACCTTCCTCGTCTACAATGAATGTGGGCAGGAACTTCCTTACAATATTATTCGTGCTGCCCGTAACAGACAGGTACGGCAATATGGCGGCAACAAACGTTTTGCGGATCCCCACCGTATTGCTCTGAACGGTGTGCTCCGTCCCATGGGTTTTACCACCTTTACCGTTAAACCGAGCCCTCTGCCCTACCGTATTACCGACAGGTTTTCCACAGGACCCGATAGCTGTGAAAATGAATGGATCCGATTTGCTATCTGCCCGAACGGTACAATTACGCTGACCGACAAAAAGACCGGTCACACCTATGCCGGTCTGCATTCTTTCATTGACTGTTGTGAAGCCGGAGACGGCTGGTACCACACCCGTCCCATACAGGACAGAGTTCTCTGCTCCACCGGTGCCCGGGTCAGCATCGAAAAAATCTTTAACGGCTATGCATCCTGTATTTTCCGGATACGTTATGAATGGGCTCTGCCGGAGGAAAAGGAAACCGAGGCAGGATTTTCCAAGCGAAGTGAACACTACGTTCCCTTTATCATTACATCCGATTTTACCATTTCCCGGGACTCTAAGTTAATACGTGTCCATACCGTTGTAAATAACACTGTACGTGACCACCGTCTGCAATTGCACCTGCCGACCGGCATTCGCGCCACGCAATACAGCGTCAACCAATGCAACCTGATTCTTTCACGGAATGTGGGACTTGATAACAGCCATTACAACTGGAAAGAAGCCGACATTACCGAATATGCTTTTGAAAATCTGGCATTTATCCGGGATGATGTTCATGGTCTGGCATTTATTTCCGGCGGCGGTCTTCATGAAATTTCCTGTCCGGGTGATGCCGCGAACAGCATGGATATCACTTTGATGCGCTGCTTCTCAAGAACCGTTGGCACGGACGGGGAACCTGACGGAGAGCTTCCCGGACTTTTAGAATGGGACTATGCTCTCTTACCTCTTGCCGATGAAAGCAATGCCGAACTGGTACGGCAAAAAGATTATTTCATCTGCGGCTACCGCGGCTTTACCATTCCTTCCGGGAAATTCATCCCGGAAGAAAGTGCTTTCACTTTCACTTCCGAAGATTGTGTTTATATTACCTGTATGTCTTCCGGCAACAACGGCATGCTCATTCGTGCCGCTAACTACGCCGGCAAAGAAAGCACCTGCTCCCTTGTCTTTTGCCGCCCGGTAAAAGAAGCCTGCCTGTGTGATTTCCTTTCCCATCCCATCGGTAACGTATCCGTTTCCGGTAATCAGGTTACGGCAGCTGCAGGCGCTTATCAGATGATTAATATACTTGTAAGATTTGAAGGTTGAGAAGGGGGAAGCACATCTCGTAAATGCTTCGCATTTCCTCGGTCGCGGGCATTCGATAAATGCCCGCAAGCACGCAAAAACAGCCACTTACGTGCAAACGCCCCGCAATGAGAAGCATTCATAGCCACTTCGTGGCTATTTCATCGCGGCAGTCGCCGCTTTCCGATAAGCAAAAAAATACCCGGAAGAGTGTGAACACTCTCCGGGTAATATTTTTTACTTATCTAAGCTTCTCGTTGCTTACGCGCAGATTACTCAATGATAGTAGCTACACGGCCTGATCCTACAGTACGTCCACCTTCACGAATAGCGAAAGTAAGACCCTGCTCCATAGCGATGGGATGGATCAGTTCGATGGTCATTTCTACGTTATCACCAGGCATGCACATTTCGGTACCTGCAGGAAGTTCGCAAACACCGGTAACATCGGTTGTTCTGAAGTAGAACTGAGGACGATAGTTGTTGAAGAAAGGAGTATGACGTCCACCTTCATCTTTGGTCAGAACGTAAACCTGTGCAGTGAATTTCTTGTGGCAGGTTACAGTGCCGGGTTTTGCAAGAACCTGACCTCTTTCGATGTCAGTTCTCTGAATGCCACGAAGAAGTGCACCGATGTTATCACCAGCCTGTGCTTCATCAAGCATCTTACGGAACATTTCGATACCGGTTACAACGGATTTCAGCTTGTCTTCTCTGATACCAACGATTTCAACTTCGTCGTTCAGGTGAAGAACACCACGCTCTACTCTACCGGTTGCAACAGTACCACGACCGGTAATGGTAAATACGTCTTCTACAGGCATAAGGAAAGGCTTATCAGTATCACGCTGAGGATCAGGAATGTAGGAATCTACAGTGTCCATAAGTTCCATAATCTTGTCTCCCCAAGGTCCCATGGGATCTTCCAGAGCCTTCAGAGCAGAACCCTTGATAATAGGGCAATCCTTGAAGTCATATTCTTCAAGCTGTTCTGTGATTTCCATTTCAACTAATTCAAGAAGTTCAGGATCGTCTACCATATCGCACTTGTTCATGAATACGATGATGTAAGGAACGCCTACCTGACGGGACAGAAGGATGTGCTCCTTGGTCTGAGCCATAACACCATCGGTTGCAGCTACAACAAGGATAGCGCCGTCCATCT
>DJEL01000024.1 GCA_002432425.1 Lachnospiraceae bacterium UBA5899 | reverse complement strand
GTAAGTAGTAACTATTGTTGGGGGATGGTATTGTACACCATCCCATATTTTTTATAAGGCGTCATGTTATTGAGCGCTTACCTCAAAACAATGTTGTATGTAAATATGAATATGATTTTCCCATGCAACATGTATATAGAGTTGAGGATAATGAAAATGTTTTGTGCTTAGACGAAGAATTTATTGGAAATGTTAATCCTATCAGGTATCATGGCTGGTATTATGATAAGGAAATTAATTGCTATTATTTAGGAGAAGGAGTTTATTATAATGTGTCAAATAATCAATATATTATGAATAATGTTGACTTGATTATACCGTATTCCTACAGCTGTAGTGATATTAGTAAAGTATTAACTTTATATACACAGTGTATGAACTCTACAACTTTTAGCAGTCAAAGAAGTCAGGTATCACAAACACAGTGGAATGCTGGAAAAAGATGGTATGATTCTTTAAGTGATACAGAAATTTGCGCAAGACTTATTTATTCAGAAAATACTGCAGTGGGGAAAGATGACGATAGGACAGCTGTTGCATATCTGATAGCCAATAGAATTAATAATGGATATTCAGATGGAAATTTTCGAAGTATTATGACTAAAAGTCAACAGTTTTCAGGAATTAATCCGCAATATAAACGTTTGGACGACACAAATAATGCAAGAGCTGTACAAGATGTTACATCTAATATATGGAAACAATGTGTTAAATTGGCGTGTACGTTAACCTACACGAGCGATAAGTCACAGATTGCATCCTTTTATCCAGCACCAGCAGGTATATCCAATCAAGTTCAGATGTATGGAGTAAGCGCTATAATATCAAGTTCTTCATTTACGTATAAAGATAATAAAATATATCAAAATGGTGTAGAGTTAACAGATGTTGCAGTGGCAGGAAAGAAACAATTTATTACCATTTCAAATGCTTCAGATTTGAATGCATATAAAGGATGGAATTTGTTTTATAATTATAAAAAATAGGATTATTATGAAAAAAATAAAAATAATCATTACGTTGTTGATAATAGTTTTTATGTTAGACGGTTGTGATAATAATAAAAAAATAAGAATAGACCAGGCAGAAAAGGAAAATGGGATAGAAACAGAAGCTTCTGAGAAAGGAAGGATTACTGCTGGAGCATATTATGTTGCAGCTTTGGACGAAAAGAATAAAATACATATTGCATGGCAGACAGATTATACATTTTATGCTGAAACAGAAAATACGGATTGGGGTCATATTGACCGACTACTTAAGAATGAGGAATTTCCATTGGCAATATCGGAAGATGAAAAGATAATTGTACCAAAGGGACAATCTGCTGAGGAACTTATGATTGCATGGCAGGACACTATGCGTGAATTGCCGGAAGATGCAGTATTGGGTAATTCTTTTATCTTCGATTATGAGAATGCAGAAGAGATAGAAGCATGGGAGGGGCTCCATTTTGCAACTGGACAATATCCGAAGTGTATGATTGGTGTATTGCAAAACGGAATGTTATGTGGTGCAGGCATAGATGAGGAGTTGTTGACACAGATTTTACTGTGGAAGGATATAAAAGAGGTTGCATTTTTGTATAGGGGGACAAAGATAGTTGCAATAGATAAAGAGGGGATTGCCTATGCACAGGGGGTGGATGTGACTGCATGGCCACATATTAGAATGGTTGTATCTGGAAAAAATATGTTTTTTGGTCTGACAGAAGAAGGAAATGTGGTTCATACAGATTTTATTTTTGAAGACGATTATTCTACAGAGAAAATGCATGATATTGTTTCTATTGCAGTGGGGTATGATTGCAAAAAAAATCAAGATGTAATTTATGGTATCCGAAAAGATGGCAGAGTGGTTGATAATTTTGGAAGGGAAATCAAAGGATTTGAAAATATGAAAGAAATTGATGTTACTACAATAGATGCTATTTTAGTAGGTTTAACGCATAATAACAAAATGATAGTAGGAGAAGGAGCGGATGAAAATTTTTATACATTAGAGAGAGAATACAACAAAGATTATTAAGTTTATATTTTTGCGTCTTGTATGAAACATATTTGAAAGAAAATCATACATATAACGCACGAATAAAAGTAATTCAATCGAATGGATAAAGATTATAGCTGAAAGGTCTATTTTAGTGGAAGTAAAATTACTGCATGACGTTATTTTATGAAGCAAAGAGAATGCCCGCCTCTTGATAAAAAGTTATAAATATGAACACCAAAACGGAGGTACCATGAGGAGACAAAAATGGGGAGTAATCGGACTGGCAGCCATGCTCGGCATAACGGCTCTGGGCTGCGGTGAGAAAAAGACAGAGCAGGATAATGGGACGGACAATCCGGCTACGGTAATAAACTGGCAGGAAGAAACCAAGGATACACCGGATGTTGTGCAGGGGCAGGAAACGCTGCCGCCGGAACTGCAGAAACTGGAAAAATGGGAATTGAGCGACCTCTATGAACAGGGAGCGCTGTCAGAAGCAGAGTCCGTAAGAAATTCCAATCTCCTGAATGAAGGCCGCTTTGCTTTTGACGAAAACGGTCAGATATATTTTTCCCTGCCGGACACATCGGTTATATATACATCCGGCAAAAAAGGAGAAAACCTGCGTGTTTTTAAGGACAATACGGGCTGGTATATGCAGTATATGGACGGATGGCTTTACTACAATGCAGAGAGAGAAAGTCTGCGCCGGGTTAATTGCGAAAGCGGTGAAGAAGAGCCGGTGGCTGAGGACGTCAGGGCGGAATATTTTATAACGGAAGACGGTCTGTACGCAGGTGCGGCGGATGGCGTGGGTGTGTTTGAAGGCTCCGGCGTAAAGGTATGGGAGTCGGCACCGGGAGAAACCGTTCGTCTGATGATGGGAAACGGTATCATAACAGGTTCTTATCTGGGGGACAGCGCAGAGAATTTCGGGCAAGGCTATCTGATAGCCTATCGACTGCAGGATGCAGGCTGCGGTTACATAAGGAAGGATGCCATGTATACCCTTTGGGCGGGAAAATGGTTCAGCTATGCAAATGATGATAATTCTATGGATACTTTAACACGCCATGTTTATAATCTTGAGAGCGGAGAAGATTTTGATTTGGGAAGTTGTTCCTATTATGCGGTCAGTGACGGAGAGGCTCTGTATTACTGGGACAGCAGGTCTGACGGAACATCTGTTTATAAATGGAAGGAAACAGAAAAACAGGAAATCTGCTTTCTGGAAGGCAGTAATGCGGCAGTTACCCATATGTTTCTGGGACAGGATATGCTGTACTGGATTTTCAGGACATATTCGCAGGATGGAGCGAAACAGACCCTGTATTATTATGATTTAGCCACTGATGAAATGGGAATGGTATATGAACAGGAATAATAAAATCTTTATGTTAATAGCTGTCATGAGTGTGTGCCTGTGGTTTTCCGGATGCGGTTCCCAGTATGACGGTAAGCAGAATAACAATACCGATGTAGCGGAACTGACCATACAGAATCTGAAAGATTATTGTGTGGATGAGGACGGAAAAAATATCTATTTTATTACAACGGAGAACAATACCGTATACAGCTACGGACTGGATGGTACAAAGAACGGAGAATATAGTATTTCCGCAGATGATGCTTACCCGATGCAGTTTGCGGTCTACGGAGAGGAGGACAGCCGGTCATTGTCAAATCTGTGTCTTGCAGGCGGAAAGCTGTATGTATACAGGGAAAATAAGGGGACACTGACAGAACTTGATATGGCAACCGGAGAGCAGAATGTTCTTGCAGTAAGGAAGGATGCCATGTATGTGCAGAAAATGGCAGCAGGAGAAAACACGGTGATGCTGTTTGGCTACCGAGGGGGAGAAACGGCAGCCAGCCTGATTGACAAAGCGTCGGGAGAGGAGCTTACGGTACCTGTGGAAAATCCGGCGGCAGTGGCAGTTGCGGAAAAGGACAGTTATTGGATTAATACCTGTGAAAACGGACAATACTGTTTCCGGCTGTACGATGCCGGTACCGGGGAAATTTCGGAAGCCTATGACAGTAATTTTACATATGGAATGTCGGATATTTCTTACGATAAATCGGAAGGTTCTCTGTACGGCTATCTGGTTATGGGGCAATATGTGAAGTTTTCCCCAAAAGACCCGAAGGTTGCGGCACGCTATACGGCTGTAAATGTAGAGGATATTCCCGGACACCTGCAGTATGAGGCAGGCAGAATTTTTATAAAATCATCGCAGGAAGAAACAGTATTTTCTTTTTATCCGGATGCCTTCATAAAGGATAATAAACCGCTGAAAGCCTATACTACATCGGAAATGGCACTCAGTGACTGGGGCGGCTATCAGATAGAACTGGAAGTTCTTGACTGGGAGGAGCTGGCGTTAAAGATGCTTGCCGGTGATTCGGACTATGATTTTGTTATCACATCCACAGATATGGCGCAGGCGGAAACCATCCGCAATGCCATGATGTATACCCCTATTCCGGAGGAGATGATTTCAGGCTATTGGAGCAACTGTTATCCGTGCATCCGGGAGGGTGCTGTTTATCAGGGTGATATCTGGATGCTGCCGCTGAAACTTAGGGTAAAAGGAATTGTTTATCAGGAAGACAATTTAGGCGAGTACGGTGTAAATATGCAGAATGTGCATACGGCGGAGGACTTGTGCGAAGCGGGAAAGGTGCTTTATGAAAACGGACAGGACGGCAGGTACGAAATTTCTTTTCTGAATACCTTTTTATTGCAGGACTACGTGAGAAGGCAGCGCATGGAAGAAGAACAATCGGGAAAGGAGATTTCCTTTGATACGGAAGAATTCCGTCAAATCCTTGCTTTCGTAAAGCAGGAATACCGAGACGGTGGCGATTATCTTCATTCGGAATTTATGAATCATTCATGGGATTATGCTGTGCTGGACAACGAAAGCCCGGAGGAAGCAAGAAGAAGGAAAGCACAGACGGTCTGCCTGGAAACGGTAGAGGGCGATGCATGGGATTATGCAAAATATGAGGGAACGACCGGTGTGCATGTCTGCGGAATTCCGGGAATAGAGGGAGAAGCCACGCCGCAGATAACGGCAGATGTATTGATAATAAACCCCAATGCCCCGCACAAAAAAGAAGCTCTGCAGTATGCGGCGCAGATGGCAGAAGCATACTGTGCCCAGCCGGAGAATTTTCTTACGGCAAACAGAGAGCTTTATCCGGAAGACGGTTTTTATGATGACCTGCATCAGTTATACATGACGGGAACTATCTGTTTCAGCCTGCCGGAAGGATTGTTTGACAGCTATTACCGTTATGGCATGAGTGGGGATGTTTCGGAGGAGGAAGTCATTGAAGAACTGGAACGCAAGGTTAAAATGTATATGGGCGAATAAAGGAAAGCGCGGATTTCAGAGAAAAATGAGACTTTGTCTGCTGCCGGTCATGGCAGGACTTGCCCTGTTTTATCTTCTGCCGTTTCTGAAGGTCATTCTTTTTTCATTTCGCAAGGGACAGTTTCAGAAAAAGTTTGTGGGCTTTGCCAATTACGCAGAAGTGCTTGGCAATCCGTATTTCAGGCTGGCACTAAAGAACACGCTCCTTATGATAGGGATATGCGTACCGGTCTTTCTGCTTTTATCGTTACTTTTGACGATATTTTCGGTGAATACAGGTAAATTGGGACGGTATTTCAGAAAGCTGGTGTTTTTGCCGCTCTTTATGCCGTCCGTCAGCATCACGGCTGCCTTTACTTTATTTCTGCCGGACAGGGGAACCCCGGTTCCCGTCTATGTCATGTTTTTGTGGAAGTACCTGGGAATGGGCATCGTTATACTTACCGCTGCGTATTTGTCCGTGCCGTATGAAATTTACGAAGCGGCACAGATGGACGGAGCCGGAAAAATGGTAACGCACTTAAAAATTACACTTCCGCTCATGAAAAGAGCCGTTCAGTTTGTGGGTGTCATGGGCGTGGTATACTGCTTCAGAACCTTCCGGGAGAGCTATCTGTACTATGGACAGAATTATCCGCCCGATTACAGTTATACGCTCCAGTATTATATGAACAATCAATTCCTGAAATTAAATTATCAGTTCATGGCTGCCGCATCGGTTATCATCGTCCTGTTAATAGCGGTTTTTGTGACAGTGGGAAGCGGCGTTTTTCACAGGGAGGAAAAGCATGCATAAAAAACACAAAAAAGGACGCCTGTGGAGTGTTACAGAGGGCGTTCTCTTAATACTCCTTTCTGTCGTATGTGTTCTGCCGTTTCTCTGGATGTGCGGGAAAATACGGATAAAAGATTTTTACCTGCTTTTAATAGAAGAATTCTGGTTTTATCCGAAGTACTGGTACTCGTTAGGGATAGCGGCGGCGATAGGAACCGGAGCAGCCGTTTTGTCCTTCCTTGCGGCAGTCGGGCTGCAATGGGGAAATATAAAAGGAAAAAAAGCAATTCTGTTTCTGGTTCTGCTTCTTATGCTGATGCCGCTGCAGGCAACCCTGCTTCCGACTTATATCGGCTTGCGGGACATGCATATGCTGAATTCACCGTTTGCGCTGATACTGCCCATGCTGTGTTCGCCGTTTGCTTTTTATCTAATGTACCAATATGTGGAAACGGTACCGACGGAAATTGTGGAGGCTGCCAGACTGGAAACCTCTTCGCTTTGTAAAATACTGTGGCATGCTCTGCTGCCCCAGGTAAAGGGCAGTGTGGCTGCTGTATTAGTGTTCATGTTTGCGGAGGGGTTTAATATGGTGGAACAACCGCTTTATTTTGTAAAAGAGGATGTTCTGCGGCCGCTGTCGGTTATTGCGGAAGAGTACATACAGGGAAAGGAACAACTGCTGTATGCCGTCGGAGTGCTTTGCCTGATACCCATTCTGCTGCTTTACGCGGTTTATGAAGAGGAATTGTCGGACGGCATGGGACGGCTAAAGGGGTAGAAGATATGAAAAAGAAAAAAACAGGGATATGGATAGCTGCCATTACTTTCTTTACACTGCTGCTTATCGGTACTTTTTTTCACAAAAAAAATAGATGGTCTGTTCCGCATGAAGGTGGCGGCGGTCTGCCCGCAGGAATGCCGTGTGGAAACGGAGTCTGTGATAGAGCTTGACGGAGAAGAAATACCGGTCACGACAGAAGAAGTGTATCTTTCCCTGCCGGCTGCCGCCGTCCATGACGGTATGGTTTTTGTGCTGGAAACAAAAAAGGTGCCCTACGGAAGCTACGAAGCGGTGTTTCTGAGAGCCGTGGAGGTGGCAGAAAACGCAGAGGAAGCGGGCGGCGATATGGTTTACATAAAAGACGGCATTTTGCGTTCGGAACGGGTTGTTGCCCTATTTGACGACCGATTACAGGATGGAATGAGAGTGGTGGAAGAATAAACAATAAACAGAGCAAAGGATATGAAAAACATGAGCTATTTTCTTTACCTGAAACAATCTTTTCGGCGCAGACCCATGTGGCATCTGAACATATATGTGATTATTACGTGTGCACTTATTCTGCCGCTTTTGTTTTCCATTTACCTGGACAGCAGCAGTTACGGATGGAGCCAACAGCTTATCAGTATGGCAAAAGGAGAAACTTTTCATATAGCAAATGCGGATGAGAAGGATGCGGAAGTTTTTCGGAATATCGAAGGATTGTCGGAACCATATTGGGAGGACGGTACGGTTTATGTGCATATTTTGGATGACGAACAGTGGAAAAATACGGAAACGATGCAGTATTTTGGTTCCTTACTTCAAAAAAGACTGAAAACCGCAGACAATACGATGCTGCATATTACCGCTTATGATTATGATACCGCCCATGGAATTTCCCATGATGCACAGGAAGCGGGCGGACAGGTAATCATAAGAATTTTAAGTGTGTTTATCATGTTTATTTCAGCAGGCATCATGAAGTCTGCCTATGAAAATCATCTGCGGCGTTTTCAGTCGGACATGGCAATCTTAAGTTCCTGCGGAGCGGATAACCGTCAAATCAACAGACTTTATTTTGCGGAATTTGCCGTTCTGTTTTTCTGCGCTGCCATCAGTGCGGTTCTGATTGCAGCAGGCACGATGAAGCTGCTGTTTCACTTTTATCTGGAAGTGAAGGAAGGACAGGGAATAGCCTGGCTTATATTTAAGATAGAACCGGTACATACCATTCTGTGTATTGCGGTTTTCGGACTCATTCTTTCAGGAACGTTAGGGCATGTTCTGAGGGAAAAGAAAGAAAAATCCGTATGGAGCCGGATGAAAGAAGATATCCAGACAGCAGACAGCCGGAAAAGAACGAAATGGAAGCTTTCCTTTTTATCATCCCCTGAAAAATCCCTGACCGCCATCTGGAAACAGCGGACAAACCGGGAGTACCGAAGCTGTATTGCGGTGGCGGTTCCTGTCATGACGATTTTTCTGTTTTTATTCGGCTATTTATCCCTGGACATTGCCATGATGGAAAAACCGCAGGAATATGAACTGTGGATTTACAAACAGGTATCTGTCTACGGAGGTTTTACACAGGGAGAACTCGATTTTTTGAACCGGCTTAACAATGTGGAAAGTATAGAGTGCGTGCAGGAAAGCGGAAATGACTCTTTTGCCGTAAATGCGGGAACAGATAATTTGTATGTGGATTTGGTTAAGGTGAAACTGCATGATGCGGGAGAACACAAGAATACAGCAGAAAAAATAGAAAATTATTTTCAGAAGGGAAGTATTTCCCTGCTGGACAGGCAGGAAGAGGTGGAAAGGGCACAGGTTATGAACAAAGGCATTTATCTTTTGCTTATGTTCTTGTTTGCCGTACTGTTTCTGTTTATGATGTTGATTATTTACATGAGGTTGAGCAGTTATATCTGGGACAGCCGGAAAACGACAAGGATTTTATCCCTTATCGGCGCTACAAAGAATATGGTCTATGCATCATTTATCAGACAGGGGCTTGAAAATGCCATGGTGGCTGTACTGATACCGCCGGTAGTCAGCATTTTGTTGGTGAGTGTAACGACTGTATCAACCGGCATGGGACTTCCTTTTTCCATTACACTTGTCCTTACTTACCTTATATGCGGTATTATGACGGTTTCCGCTTTTGTTTTGCCGGTGTACCGTCAGTTAAAGAAACAGTTAAAAAATTACAGGTAGAAATTCGGAGAAACCAAGATGAGCCAGATAGAAATAAAGAATTTGACCAAAAAGTTTATACAGGGCAGTAACGAAATTTATGCGGTAAACAATGTCAGCATACAGATAGAAAAAGGAGAAATGGTGGCGATTACAGGGCAGTCCGGTTCGGGTAAGACAACACTGCTCAATCTGATAGGCGGAATAGAAACGCCAACCTCCGGTTCGGTTTCCTTTGATGGAATAAATATCTGTGAATTGGACAACGGGGAACTGTCAAAACTGCGGCGTACTAAGATAGGCTATGTTTTTCAGGATTTTAATCTGATACCTATTCTGACGGTGGAGGAAAACATTCAGATGCCATGGCTGCTTAACTCCCAGAAAGTGGATAAGGAAAGGCTCCGGGAAATCGAACACTTTCTGGGCCTTGAGGAGCGTGCTCATCACCTGCCGTCAGAGCTTTCGGGCGGTCAGAGGCAGCGGGTAGCCATAGCGAGAGCACTGATAAACCGCCCGGATATCATACTGGCGGACGAACCCACCGGAAATCTGGACAGGCAGATGGCGGATGAAATTATGGAGTATTTTATCCGATTAAATAAGGAAAATATCACGGTTATTCTGGTGACACATGAGGAGCGCTATGCGGAAATGTGTTCCCGGAAAATCGTAATCAGTGACGGCAGGATACTTAAAGATTAAAATTTTTTCTCGGATGTTTAGTGGTTAAAATATCTTTTTGTTTTGCCATGGCGACGTGGGTATAAATTTCCGTAATATTAATGGAACTATGACCGAGCATTTCCTGAATGTAACGAATGTCTACATCTTCCTCCAGTAAGCAGGTAGCAAATGTATGACGGAACATATGAGGAGTGATATGTAAATCAATAGAGGCAAGAGCAGAGTATTTATTTAACATTCTCCGGACGGATTGGTCGGACAAAGGAGTGCCGGACTGATTGACAAAAAAATGTCTGCATTCCTTAATTTGCGGATAAAAATTATTTTTATATTCCATCAAAATACGGATGACGGTATCGTTTCCGATATGGATACGTCTTTCTTTATTTCCTTTGCCGTATATGAGAACGGTTCCTTCCGATAAATTAACACTGTCATTTCTTAGCGAACACAGTTCTGAAATCCGCATGCCGGTGGAAAACAGAAGTTCCACAACGGCAGCATCTCTTAAAGCATTTCTTTTCTGATATTCATTTGGAGCATTGTTTAACTGCCGGTAAATGGTTGCTAAAAATATTTCTACGGTATGCAGCGGAATTGTTTTAGGTAAAATGACAGGTTCACGAAAACGAATTCTAATTTTATTAAATGGATTTCGGTCAAGAATATCCTTGTATTCCAGATAATGAAAAAATGCTTTTAAAGTCGCAATCTTTCTTTTTACGGTTTTGGGTTTGTATTGCTGATGCAGGGAAGCAATATAGTTTTCAAGTGTTTCAGGGGTGATTTCGGCAACTTCTTTCGTAGGAATGTTCTCGGAAAATTGCCTTAGGTCGATGCAATATGCTTTCCGTGTCTTCTCATCCAGGCGTTTCTGCATATGACAGTAATACAGGTAGCTTTCCATAAGGGAATGTAAATTATCCATAATAATCTCCTTTGTAATAAATTCGTTCTTAAGGATATATCATACATATATTTGGGGATATTGAAAATCGGTATGGATAAAATGGGGTATGGAAGAGGTGGTTTTAAGATATTTCACAAATTACAAGATATAAAACTTAATATTTTAACATGACAATACAAAAATGTCAAAGGAATATCTGGAAAAATGGTTAAAAAACAACTCGACTATTATTCCTTTTACAAATATGAAAAAATATGTAGTAATAGAAATACAAAGCACTATGAAAGATATGCTTATGATGAAGGAGGAATTATACATGAGATTACAAGTTAATGATGCAACTGGGGATATCGGATATAAAGCTCTAACAGATATCAATTCAAAAAGAAATGATAAAGGGACTAAACAGAATAATGGAGAGGATTGTGGAGTTGTATATGAACATAATGAAGAGAATTTAACTCGGCAAATAGGTCTGTATAGTAAGGAACAGATTATGAAATACGCATCCAGTGCAGAGAATAAACAGCTTCAAAACAATTTAAAGATATTGGGGTTTTACAGTAATACAGTAGCAACAGATGGTAATCTTGGTTCACAAGAAAGTATTCGTGCAATAAAAATTTTCAGAGGGTCTATGGGTTAGCTGTAAACGGAGGTTCTAATGAACAGACACGATTAAAAATAGAAGAAGCAGTGTCATTTTATAACAGTACTATAAAGGATACAGATTTGCCGACAATAGCACAGATTGTAAAGGGGTTTAGTGATTATAATGAAAGTGTAGTAAAAGCGGATGTTGCACGTACTTGGACATTCCTTAGAGTAGGCATGGGATTAACAGCAAAGCAGGCTGCGGGAATTATGGGGAATATTATGAAGGAGAGTGGAGCATCACCCACAAATGCTCAGGATAGTAAAATATCTGGTACACCTAAGTTGCGCGATACTACATATAGTTATTCATCTACGGATAATATTGCCTATGGAATTATTCAGTGGAAGTCTAAGGATAGAAAACAAGGATTGATAGATATGGCAAATACGATGGGGAGTACAGTAAGTAATTGCAATGTTCAGTTTGCCTATTTGAAGAATGAATTAGAGACAACATATAAAGCTGCATTAAAAAAAATTAAGGATAAAGACAGTATAGAAAATGCTGCAAAGGTATTTTGCTCAGATGTTGAAGTTACAAGTTGGAATAGCGAACGGCTGGAATACGCAAATACTATTTATAATGCATTAGCATAAGTAGGGGATAATATGAACTTTGTTGAACATAAAAGAAATAAAAAGATATGGCTTGCTGTAGCCGGAGCCATAACGGTTGGCTTATGCGTTTTGGTTTTGACAAGTAAGGGGTTCAAGAGTATGGGGGGGAGTACTCTTCTGCCCATAAAAAAACAAGCGGAAAAAGTAACAGAGATGGTTGTGAGCATTGCACAGGCAGCTCTTCAAACACAAAAAAATATTGCTGTAAAAGAAGCATTTCAGGTTGTGAACGAGGAATATGAGTTGGTGTATGCCAACATTCCCATTTTTCAATTTGGTACAACCGGCTCTTATTTCAAGGATACGGACATCTATGCGGATTTATACCGCAAAGAGATTTGGGAGAATGGCAAAGAAGGAGTGGAACTTAGTCTGTGGGCTGACAGAAGAGAAATCTGGCATACGATAAAGAACGGGGACGAAAAGAATTTTACTCTCTATCCTTTGTTCTGGCAGGAGAATTCTACAAACATTACCTTAAATCAGTATATTTCTTATTATGTAATAGAAAGAGAAGACAATGTGTATTTGATGAGGTATCGAATGGAGGAAAGAGATAAGGAGATAACTTTGTCCTATAAGGTGTTTGGGATTGCGGGCACTTCTTTATTACATACAGCCAGTGAGGTACCTTATGATGCCGACAGTATATCGTTTTATCTGGTAACTGACGGTATAACAGAGCCGGAAGCAACATTTCCGGTGGAACGGATGGCTGACTTTTATGATACGGTGAAAGGTTACATGGATAATGGATATTTGGTGATATCTGGTATACAGGGAGAGTGGGAGAATAGTATTTCCGGTGATAAGGATAACCAGACAGCCCCCTATTTGTATGATATTTTTCCTTGGTTTCCCGAAATGGCTGCCGGACAGCAAATCAATATAGAAGATATGCATTCTGTTCGGGAGGTGCTTATACAGGTTCAAAAATTCCTTCCGGTGGACGAGTCCGTTACCATGCCGGAACTTTCGTCCGACGGAAAGTATTTTATTACAGGAAATTACTACAGTAATGAGGATGAAAGTTTTCTGACGGTGAAAAGGAAAGAAGATGGCTCTTACGAGGGGATACTTCTCATTGATAATGTGCTCTATACACGGTTTGAAGGAGAATGCCGGGATGGAATTCTGACGGCCGTGCAAAGCATAGAGGAGTCGGAGAAACCCCAAAATGAAATGAAAATCTCTTTTGAAAATGGAAAAGCATCGGTAACATTCTCAAACAAATCAGAAATAAATTCTATCGGGGAAGGAGCCGTATTTACTTTTGACAGTTATGCAAAACCGGAGGAGTTCCAGAACTTAAAAAATGCTTATCCTATCACAAAATAAAAATCCGGAAAGAAACAATAGAGAGACACAGGAGAATGAAGTA
This sequence comes from Lachnospiraceae bacterium UBA5899, assembly GCA_002432425.1. Taxonomy (GTDB): domain Bacteria; phylum Bacillota; class Clostridia; order Lachnospirales; family Lachnospiraceae; genus Acetatifactor. The sequence continues at coordinate 3,922 of DJEL01000024.1, read as the reverse complement.
TGAGAAAAGGTGGAATTATTTTTCTGTATACACTATTTATATGCGTACTCGTGATAGCGGGGTGTGGCCGACAACAAGGAACAGCGATATCTGAAAATACTGATGACAAGAGTAATATTGCAGAAGAAACCTCTGTGGAGCATACAGAAGATTTAACAGCGGAAAATCCTGTTTATTACACCTATCGGGAAATTGCAATTCCGAATGCATGGAGTACATTACCGGACCTGACGGAAGACAGTTATTACCGGGGTGGGGATTATGTCCTGAAAAATGGAAAAATTTATTTATGGTCGGTTCTATGTGAAAAATCCCAGTGGAACGGTCAGTTCATGGAGACCTGGAAAAAATATTATCTGCAGGAACTGAATACGGCAGAGAAACCGCTGTCTTGGAAAAACTCTGACATCTCGGAAGATGTCAGTTACGCGAAAGATACCTATGCAGTGGTAGTTCCACCGTTTTCTTTTACTGAAAATGGAGAGACAAAAGGTTTTGTGAAAACAGCGGATGGAGAATGTTTTGCTGCGAGATGGGAAAATGGCAGTATTGCAGAAGTCTATGACGGAAAGAAATTCAGCGGTTCCGAAGTGGAAAAACTGCAGGATATCAGCAATGCATGTGATAAAGAGAACAGAGTGTATTTTTTTCAGGAAGGCAGTTTAGAGGTGACGAAATATGAGAGCACCATGTCAGAAAAAACAGACATAAGTCTATCGGGGCGCATCTATGGAATCCTGCAGGCAGAAAGTGGAACACCGGTATACTGGTATGGAACGGGAGCAGGAGGAAAATTTTGCGTGAAGGATTTACTGTCGGGGGAGGCGCTGGCAGAAAATCTTGCTCTTAATGGAAATAACTTTGCGGCAGCGCTTGCAACCGACGGAACTTTGTATATAGCGGACAAGGATGGAATTTACCGTTATGAAGAGGGGCTGCAATTACTTTATCCGTTAGGCGACGATTATCCTTTTTATAAAATATACGGAATGGAAATATCCGATGCCGGTGATATTCGTATGCTGGTGGAAATGGACAACAGGACAGTACTGCTTATCTTTGAAAAACAGGATAGTCCTGTAGACCGGGAAAAAGAAGAGATTACGATAGCTTTTCTTTTTCGGCAGAGAGCGTTGGAAAAAAGCATCGCACGATTTAACAGACAAAGCAGCAAGTATCATATAGAAACAACATACATAGAGGATCCTTTGTATGGTGATTATGCAGATTATCAGAACAAGATAAAGATGGCTGTATCTACAGGAAAAGGTCCGGACATTTTGGGAAGTGATCTGGTTGCAGATGCAGAGCCTTATATAAAAAACGGTTATATAGAATGCGTGGATGATCTGGTACCAGCAGGGGAGAATTATACCCGGGCTGCATTTGAAAGCTGCTACATCAACGGAAAAATTTACGGAATTCCTTATGAATACAGCCTGAGATTTGCAGCCTACAATGAGGACATGGTAAAAGGGAAGAAAAGCATTACCTTAGAGGAATTAATGCATATGGTGGAAAATTCAGAAGCAAGTATTCTGCAACCGGGACTCGGAGGAGTTGGCATTGTCTATTATTATGGATTGTACGATGAGGAAAATCCTACTTTTATTGACTGGGAAAAGGGAGAAAGTCATCTTACGGAACAACCGTTTCTGGAATTTCTTGCATTTGCAAAGAAGTATGCAGATACGGGGGAATATGGGGATAATGAGGCAGAACTTTTGGGAAAGGGAACAGCATTCGCCATGGCTGTAAGAATGGAAGAATTTTCAGAATGGGATAATGCTTACCGTAATTTCAATGGCAAAGCCGCTATGATAGGCTATCCGCGAAGCAAGGGAAACGGCTATTATCTGGCAGGAAAAGAACTTTATCTGAATGCAGGTTCGGTACATAAGGAAGGTGCCAAAGAATTTTTGAGATATCTGCTTTCGGAGGAAGAGCAGGTATTGTATGCGGGGTATGACAGCTATGCAGAAATGGAGAGAGAGTCCGACGGGACATCTTCACAGATATTTACCGGAAACCGTTGCCAGTTTCCGGTAAACAGGGCCGCACTGGATGTTATCATTGAGAAGAAAAAGGAAGAGGATAAGAGTTTATATGTTTCCGATGAAGACGGCAACTTTCATAAAAAGGAACCGATAGATGAGGAACAGATAAAACAGTTCTATTATATAGTAGAAAATGTCCATCCGGCAAATGTGAAGGCATCGGCACTGTATGATATTTTGGATGAGGAACTGACACCGTATTTTGCAGGAGATGTTTCCGCTGAGAAGGCAGCAGAACGACTTCAAAACAGAGTACAACTTTATCTTAATGAGAAATAAAAATACAATTATTTTCAACATCTGAAACAATTTTCTGGGGTGGAGGCAGCAGGTAGCCGCAGCAATAGCATGAATAAATCAATCGGATATCATGCTGGCTGACTTGACCATGCGAATCCAATATGATAACATTTTATATTATAAATATATAAAATGGCATCAGGAGAGAAAGCATGGTTCCGCAAAAAAGTACACAAGAAGAAATCGGCAGTAAGATTAAACAGCTTCGGACAGAAAAGAAGATGACACAGGCAGAATTGGCAGAGAAGATGAATGTATCCTCTTCGGCAATATCTAAATGGGAAAGAGGTCTGACCGGTCTGGACATTCATACTGCATGTGAATTGGCTGATATTTTTGAAATTTCTGTATCAGAATTAACAGGAAAACCATCGGGGGATGAGGAAAATACAGAAAAACAGGAGGGTGTGGAAGATACAGATACGCAGCAGAAGACACATAAATATAAAGGATTATGGATGTTTATGGGGGGATGTCTTCTGCTGTTTATACTATATTTTTGCTTCTTTTCTCCGGTTAAGGAAAAGGATAAGGATAAGTTTACAGCAGACATTGTAGATGAGTTCCGGAGGGAAACAGCGGGGCAGTGGGGTGATGGACCTGCATATTATATAGCGGTGGAGTATCAGGGACAACTTACGGATGAAACAGTGGATTTTTATGCAGAGGAAATAAAGAAGAAATATCGGCAGCAGCTTGATGAGACAGGTGCAATTTATGTTTCGTTCTGGGAAGATTACCCTGGGAGAGAGTATATAGAGAAGTCAGATAGTTTTTGTATTATTTATCCAACATGCGAGGAGTAGGGGAAGGAGAAAAATATGAAAAAATATATTTTAGGTATTATAGCAGTAACGGTATTCTTTTGTTGTCCATTATGGGTTTCGGCATCGGATGTAAAAGAATATTCCCAGGCAGAAAGTCAGGGAGAAGTACAGTATTTGCAAATGAGCGGATATACAGAAGAGGGAATTTTCTATGAGGTTGGAGAAGAAAAGATACTTCGTGCCTCGGGAAACTCCATCACAGTAGAGAGAAAGGTACGGTATGAGGGAAAAGTAATTCCCAACCGGACATTGCAATGGACAGAAAAGATAGGCAGCTACACGTATTCGGGTACACTTTCCTTAGCAAAGTTTGCTTATTTAAACGGAGTAACAACGGCAACTTATCAGGGAACCTTGTATAAACAATAAAGTACAGTTTATTACATTTCTTATGAGGTTTTGTAAAAGGGGAAGGAAAAATGAAGAAAATAAAAGCAGCTTCTATCTTTACAAAGGAGGGTGTTTCGGATATCGGTTATCTGGTGCAGTTAAAGAAAGACTGTTTTACAAAAGAAGAAGCACTGGATGTCGTGAAAAGCGTACAGTTTGCGGAACGGGCTTTTGGAGTGGAGTGATAGAGAAAATTTTAAAAATAAACCTTGCATAGTCTATAACTTTACGATATACTACATCCATATGCAGATACTTCTTTTTTCCTAACTTTCTTTGTCAGCATCCGCTGGCGTCTAAAAATTCAAGAATTCCTGCTTAGAATCCAAGAACAACAAAATAATCTAA
>DJEL01000001.1 GCA_002432425.1 Lachnospiraceae bacterium UBA5899 | reverse complement strand
TTTCTAAGTATAAAACACAAAAAAGGTGTTGCCGTAAGGCAGCACCTTTTCTTATATGCAGTAGCTTTAGTCTTCGTCCCAGCCTGCGTCGCTGATTTCGATTTTCTTGTCGCGGAGCATCAAATCCCTCACGGCATCCGCAGCCGGTTTTCCCTCAAACAAAATCTTGTTGACCTGTTCGATAATGGGAAGCTGTACATGATATTTTTCCGCCAGTCCCATGGCAGCCTTAGCGGAATACACACCCTCCACTACCATTTTTACCTCAGCCATGGCTTCTTCCATGCTCTTGCCCTGACCGATTAAAATACCGGCTCTCCGGTTGCGGGAATGCATGGACGCGCAGGTAACAATCAGATCCCCGATACCGGTGAGCCCGCAGAAAGTTTCAAACTTAGCTCCCATAGCGGTACCCAGTCTTGCAATTTCGGCAATGCCTCTTGTTATCAGAGCCGCCTTGGTGTTGTCCCCGTAGCCCAGTCCGTCCGCCATACCGGCTGCCAGTGCCACGACGTTTTTCAGAGCACCGCCAAGCTCCATGCCCAGCACATCCGGGCTGGTATACACACGGAACACATCACTGATAAAGATATTCTGCAAATATTCCGCCGTACTGCGCTTCTTCGCCCCTACCACAATCGTGGTGGGAATGCCGCGGCTGACTTCTTCCGCATGGGAAGGTCCGGAAAGAACCGCCACTTCTGCCTGCGGAATCTCCTGTTCAATGATTTCCGACAGCGTCATATAGGTATGGTCTTCCACACCCTTTGCCACATTGACGATAATCTGTCCCGGCACGATGAGCGGTGCAAGTTCCTTTGCCGTTGCTCTGGTGTAGGCGCTTGCAACGGCCATTACCAGCACATCTTTATCCGTTACAGCTTCCCTGTCGTCCGTTGTAAAAATCATGTCCTCCGGCAGTTTGATGCCCGGCAGCATTTTATGCTCATGATTCTGTTTTAACATTTCGATTTCCGCCGGCAGCTTGGACCAGATGGTAATTTCGTGTCCTAATTTATGTAGATGCACGGAAAGGGCAATGCCCCAGCTTCCGCCGCCCAATATACTGATTTTCGCCATAACATCCTCCGTTCCTTCCTCTGTGGGAAAATAAATTTCATTATTCGTCCTTGTTTTTCTTGAACAGATACGTCTTTCGTTCCGTTCCTTTTACCAGTCTTACGATATTCTGTCTGTGCTTCCAGTATGCCATTGCCGTTAAGAAGGCGGTAATGATATACATTTCAATCAGGGTTGCCTGGCTGACGCCCGCACCGAACACACCGAGCTGTCCGCTCACTACCATCTGAATCATAAAGCCCGCATACACAAGCAGGGAACCCAGGGAAACAAAATGGGTGGTTAAGAAGGTTCCGAAAAACAGGATAACACCGGTGGGAATGAAATACGGATGGAAAGAAAGCACCAGTCCGGCAGTTGCCGCAATGCCCTTTCCGCCCTTAAAATGCATATAAAAAGGATAATTATGTCCTAAAATAACTCCGGATCCGGTATACAGGGCAAACAGGTAAACAAAATCGGGATGGCTCTTTCCGAATAATAATTTGGTTAAGAAAATAGCCGCCATACATTTTAAGCAGTCACCGGCAAATACAATCAAACCCGCCTTGGTGCCCAGCACCCGCAAGGCATTGGTGGTGCCGGAGTTGCCGCTGCCGTGCTCCCTGATGTCGATACCATGTGCTTTTCCATAGAAAAACGCCGTCTGGAATAATCCGAATACATAACCGATTACAAGACAAATAATTCTTTCTGCTATCATTGTTCCTTAGCCTTTCTCTCACGTATAATAAAACGAAGCGGTGTTCCCTTAAATCCGAATGTCTGTCTAATCTGGTTTTCAATGTAACGGGTATAAGAGAAATGCATCAGCTCCTTGTCGTTTACGAAAATAACGAAGGTGGGCGGCTTCACCGCAGCCTGAGTGATGTAGTAAAGCTTTAAGCGCTTACCCTTGTCCGTAGGCGGCTGCTGCATGGCAACGGCTTCCGTCATAATCTCGTTTAAGACACCGGTCTGTACTCTCATGGCATGGTTTTCACTTACCATATCAATGGTTTCAAACAGTTTGGGAAGTCTCTGTCCGGTCTTTGCGGAAATGAACACGATTTCCGCATACTGCATAAAGGAAAGGGTGTTTCTGACCTTTTCCGTAAAGCGGTAAATGGTCTTGTCGTCCTTTTCCACGGCATCCCATTTGTTGACTGCAATGATAATCGCCTTGCCTCTTTCATGGGCAATACCGGCAATCTTGGCATCCTGCTCGGTCACGCCTTCCACTGCATCAATAACCAGAATGACTACATCCGCACGCTCTACGGCGCCTACCGTGCGCACAATCATGTAATGCTCTAAATCTTCCTTGATTTTATTTTTACGGCGAAGTCCTGCCGTATCGATAAACACATAATCCCTGCCGTTAAAGGTCACATCCGTATCCACGGCATCACGGGTGGTGCCGGCAATATCGGAAACAATCAGACGGTTCTCGCCGAGCATCCGGTTGATAATGGAGGATTTACCCACATTGGGCTTTCCGACAATCGCCACACGGATACGGTCGTCTTCTTCCGTGCCGTCCGCTTCCTCCGGGAAATGGGAAATTACCTTATCCAGCATTTCGCCCAGTCCCAGTTTGTTGACGGAAGAAATGGGGTAAGGCTCTCCGATACCCAGATTATAGAATTCATAGACATCATTGCCGTACTTGGCAAAGCTGTCCACCTTGTTTACCACCAGAACCACCGGCTTGTGGGAGCGTCTTAACATGTCCGCTACCTTGGCGTCCGCATCCACAAGTCCCTGCTTCACATCCACCATAAAGATAATGACATCCGCCGTGTCAATCGCCATCTGCGCCTGTTCCCTCATCTGGGACAGAATGATGTCCTTGCTGTCCGGCTCGATACCGCCGGTGTCAATCATGGTGAACACATGGTCCAGCCATGTAATATCTGTATAAATACGGTCCCTTGTAATACCCGGGGTATCTTTTACAATGGAGATTTTTTCACCTGCCAGTGCATTAAAAAGTGTGGACTTTCCTACGTTGGGGCGTCCTACCACGGCTACAATGGGTTTTCTTTTTCTATCACTCATCTGTCTTCCTCCTTGCTCCGGAAAGAATGCTTTTTACAAACTCACAACCACTTGATTTTACAATATCTATCGGCACTTGTAAAGCATTTGTCAGCTCGGAAAGATGCATATCGTCTAAGAATAACTCCTCTTCCAGACGCATGACATTTTCCGGCAGCAGCACCAAATCGCCCAAATCTTTTCCCTTTAGCTGGTTTAAAATATCCTGTCCCGTGAGCAGTCCCGTCACGGTAATGTTTTCCCCGAAGAAATCGTTGCGGATGCAGAATACCTGAATGGTAAGCCCCGGGAACGCCTCTTCCACTTCCTTTACCATTTTCACGATATAAGGATACATCAGCTTGGCGGTAACAAGGGAAATCTTTCCGGTAAGACTGTCGTCCGGCAGCTTTCTTTCTTTTTTTAATTCTTCCATATAATCATGGAATTCATTCAGGAAAAGCCGCACCATACCCACGCCGTTTTCAAGCTGCAGATACCCGTCGTACCGTTCTTCCTCCGGCATGGGGCGCTCCGCTAAAATGTACCATTCGTCACTGGCATGGATAAAATGCACGCCGAACTTAGGGTAGAGCTTTTTCTGCCAGCTTTCAATCAGGTCTATGACCTTGCCGGCATCCTCTTTGTTAAAAGGCTCCAGCGGATACAGGCCGTCACGGAACTTGGAAAGTCCTACCGGCACCACGGAGACACTCTCTAAATAAGGAAGATATTTGGACATTTCCCTGATGCTGAAATCCAGCTCGTCCCCGTCGTTCACGCCCTTGCAGAGTACAATCTGTCCGTTCATTTCAATGCCCGCTTCGTAAAGCCGGTCCAGTTTTTTTAAGGCTTCTCCCGCAAACCGGTTGTGCAGCATCATGCAGCGCAGCTCTGGGTTCATGGTCTGGATGGAAATGTTGATGGGTGCTAAATGGTAACGGATAATCCTGTCGATATCGTGCTCGGACATGTTTGTCAGAGTGATGTAATTGCCCTGCAGGAACGAAAGCCGGGAGTCGTCGTCCTTAAAGTACAGATTTTCCCGCATGCCCTTCGGCATCTGGTCAATAAAGCAAAAAATACATTTGTTGTGGCAGTGGCGGTATTCGCTCATCAGACCGTTTTCAAATTCGATGCCTAAATCCTCATCAAAATCCTTTTCGATTTCCAGACGGCATTCCTCTCCGTCCTTGGTCTCCACGTCCACCTCTATATAAGTATCCTGTATCAGAAATTCAAAATCAAAAACATCCTCAATGACCGTGCCGTCCACAGCCATAATCCTGTCGCCTGGCTCCAGTCCCATCTCTTCCGCGATGCTGCCCGGTTTGACGTTCTTGATTATGTGACCTTTATTTTTATTCATAAATCTGTTTTTTTCCTTTCGTAACCTGCAGGATATACCTGCGGTCCTGTGCCCCTCCACCCTTCCATAATACTATAAATTCCTTGACGTGTCACCCTATGAATGCTATAAATAAAGTGTAAAATTTGTAGTTTCGGAGGAAATCATGGCTAATACACACGAATTGGAAAATGCAATGCCCGTAGCACCTCTTAAAATCGTGGCTTTGCCTTCCGCAGAAAAATTTGCGCGAAAAGTGAACGATTACTTAGTTGCCTTTCGCAGAACCATCAATAATGACAGAGTAAAAAGCGATCCTGCATTTCACGGCTATATTGAAAGCAGCTATTTAACCAACGTGGAATGTCCCCGTTTCGGAACCGGCGAAAGCAAAGGTATTTTCCACGAATCCATCCGCGGTAAGGATTTGTTTATCATTACGGATGTCTGTAACCACAGCATCACCTACAATGTAAACGGCTATACCAATCATATGTCTCCCGATGACCACTATCAGGATTTAAAGCGTGTGATTGCAGCCTGCAACGGTAAGGCACACCGTATCAACGTCATCATGCCCTTCCTGTACGAAGGCAGACAGCACCGCAGAAGCGGACGCGAATCCTTAGACTGCGCTTTTGCACTGGACGAGCTGTATTCCATGGGTATTTCCAATTTCGTTACCTTTGATGCCCATGACCCCCGTGTGCAGAATGCCACTCCTCTTTGCGGCTTCGACAACTTCACCCCGCCCTACCAGTTCATCAAAGCCCTGCTTGCCGCAGAAAACGACCTCGTAGTGGACAAGAACCATCTGATTGTCATAAGCCCCGATGAAGGCGCACTGGACCGTGCCATTTATTTTGCCACCGTCTTAGGTGTGGATACCGGTATGTTCTACAAACGCCGCGACTACTCCACCGTAGTAAACGGCAAGAACCCCATTGTAGCCCATGAATTCTTAGGCGACAACATTGAGGGTAAGGATGTCATCATCATCGACGATATGATTTCTTCCGGCGAAAGTATGTTGGATACCTCCAGACAGTTAAAGGAAATGCACGCAAGACGCGTATTCATCTGCTGCACCTTCGGTTTGTTCACCAACGGTCTGAAAGCATTTGACGAAGCTTACGAAAAGGGCTACTTCGATAAGGTCATTACCACCAACCTTACCTACCTGCCCCCCGAGATTTCCACAAAGCCTTACTTTGTAGAAGCCGATATGAGTAAATTTACCGCATCCATCATCGATTTCATGAACCACGACGTTTCCTTATCCAACGCCATGGCAACCACCGAAAAAATGCATGCGGTACTGGAAGAATACAATAAGATTTAATTTTCGTTTTTATTATCGTTCCCAAGGGAGTCATACTCATCCAGAAAATGATGTCTGACTCCTTTTTGTTTGTAGCAGACAACCGTGTCCAGATTTACATTTTCCACGCTCTTAAAGATATTGCCCTCCACAAATGGGTTGTTTTTTTTCAACGTCTTAATCAGTTCTTTAATCTCCACTCTCTTGGATCGGTTTTCCTCATTGTTGCAGGTCGTACAGGTATCCGTGAATTTGCAGGCGCACTGGATGAAATGCAGCCCGTTGTAATCCCTCCACGCCTTGATGTCGTCCTCTCGCACCAGATACAACGGGCGGATAAGCTCCATGTCTTCAAAATTCGTGCTGTGCAGCTTGGGCATCATGGTCTGTACCTGCGCTCCGTACAGCATACCCATGAGAATGGTTTCAATCACATCGTCATAGTGGTGACCGAGTGCGATTTTGTTGCAGCCGAGCTCCCTTGCAAAGCTGTAAAGATGGCCTCTGCGCATCCGGGCGCACAGATAACAGGGGGATTTCTCCACATTGTATACGGAGTCAAAGATATCCGACTCAAAAATGGTAATGGGGATGTTTAAGATTTTGGCATTCTCTTCTATCACCTTGCGGTTCGCCGGGCTGTATCCCGGGTCCATCACCAGAAACTTTACTTCAAAGGGGAATTTGTTGTGCAGCTTCAGCTCCTGAAACAGCTTTGCCATGAGCATAGAATCCTTGCCGCCGGAAATGCAGACCGCAATTTTATCCCCCGGTTTTACCAGTTCGTATGTACGCACCGCTTTCGTAAACTGGCACCAGATTTTCTTGTGGAATTTTTTGCGGATGCTCGTTTCCACTTCCTTTGCCTTGTCGACAGCAGCCGTTTCCTTGATATCCGTAAGCAGCCAGTCAATATAACCGCCGGAAAGGTTCACCGCATCCAGTCCCTGTTCCGTAAGCATATCCGCCACGTCCCGGCTAAGCTTACCTCTCTGGCAGCAGATGACAAGTCTTTTGCTTCTGTCTATTTTATCGCTCGTTAAAACTTCCTCCGGCTGCATAGAGATAGCACCCGGCATGGTGCCGTGTGCTATCTCCTCTTCGTTCCGGATATCAATGATTTCATAAGTGCCCTGTGCAAGCTGTTTTAATTCTGATACTGTAATGTCCATCTTTATTCCTTTTCTTCATAGACGGGGAATTTCAAAGATACCTTAAACAAATCCCCATCCAGATATATATCAAATTTACCGTTCTGCAGCTCCGTCAGATTTTTTGCAATGGAAAGTCCCAGTCCGCTTCCTTCCGTGCTTCGGGACACATCGCCTCTGATAAAACGTTCGGTCAGTTCTTCCGCCCGGATGTTCATGGGCTGTGCAGAAATATTTTTCAGACAAAGTATCACATATTTGCCATCTTCTGTCAATTCCCTGTCAATATAGACTCTGGTTTCCGGCATGGCATACTTGCAGATATTGCCGAACAAATTTTCCACCACCCGGTAAATACGCCTGCCGTCCGCCTCAATGTATACGGGCTCCCCGGAAAAGCCGTCCACTAAGGAAAGCTTCTTTTCTTCCAGTTTGTCGGAAAATTCCGCCACAGTCTGGTGCAGCAGTTCAATCAAATCGATTTTTTCCATATGAAGCACAATATTGCCGGAAGAAATCTTGGACGCTTCCACCAAATCATCCGTTAAGTGCTTCAGTCTCTGGGATTTCTGGTCCAGAACCTCAATATACCCCTTGACCGGCTGGGTTTCGATATTCTCCCGCTTCAATAAATCCACGTAGTTGATAATGGACGTCAGAGGCGTTTTGATGTCGTGGGAAACATTTGTAATCAGGTCCGCCTTCAGCTTTTCATCCTTCATGGATGTTGCCACCGCCGCATTGATGCTGTCGCTGATGTTGTTGATTGCCTGTGCAATTTCCAGATTTTCTCCGTGCAGTTTGCAGGTATCTATCTGGTAGTCCAGATTGCCCTCGCTGATTTCGTGAATACCGTCTATCAGCCTCTTTTTCTTGTTGCGGTTGTGATACCAGCCGTACACGGCAAGCGCATCCGGCACCAGTACAAACGCCATAACGCCCGCTATAAAATTGATGCCGAATCTTCCCAGCGCCAGGATGACACCTGCCAGGAAATTATAGACCATGACGCCGCCGAACAAAAACACTGCCTGTGCCAGGGCACCTGCATTGTCATACACATACAGCGCCGTCTTTTTGATACAGGCAAAAAACTTCTTTACGGTTTTGTTCCAGAAAAAATATAACAGGCTGCCCTTCCAGAAATATCCCTTTTTGCATCTGCGGATAAAGCTGTACCACAGGGCACACAGTAAGCTGCTGATGACGGTGCCGATTACAGCAAACACATACATCACCTGTTCCCTGTACTGTGCCACATAAGCCGCGCTGTACCAGGAATCAATCACAACGGCTATCACGTAAATTCCCGCCATGACAAGCGCACCAGACAGCATATAAATTTCCGTGGGAATCTGGTCAATCCAGGTCAGACGGACGGTCACGTTTCCTTCGCTGTCCTTCACCCTTCCTGCCCTTACGCTTAAATAAAGGAACAGAATGCCGTAAATCAGGGCACAAGCCGCCGCCAGCGCCACAAAGTACATCCGGTATTTCCGGAACGTATTGTAGGTTTCCGATGCTGCCTTGAAGTCATCCTCCACCGGATAGGAGGTGTCCACGCCAATCCACATTTTTGCCGTATCGGGGTATGCGTACTCGTAGGAGCTGAACGCTTCAAACATCTCTTCCACTGTCAGGATATGGGTATTGGTATCCAGGGAAATATTCTGCGGCTTATATATAACGTACTTGCCGCAACTTGTCTTGAAGTAATTATCCATATTATCCAGCGGAATTTCCCTTACCAGATTGGATACCTCTACCCGGTCGCCCAGCATCATCATGCGGAAATAAAACTGGATGTTGGTGTTTCCGTTCCCGAACGCGTCCTTTAAGTGCAGATATTCCCGGTAATTGTAGCTTAAATCCGATATGGTCTGCTCTAAGTAGGTGCAGTACTTCTCATACTCGGACAGGTTGTCCGCATAGTCTTCCAGGGAAAGTCCGTCCACCGTCTTATACCGCTCCACCAAAACTGGAAGCAGCACATGCACGGTATTGGTAGAGGAATCGATATAAATACCCTCTATAGAATCCCCGTAATTCATTACGTTGACTGCCAGCGCCTGCACCTGTTCCTGAAAGGAACGATACCAGCCGTAAGGTTCATTCGGGAAAAGCTTGCTGTTGCCCTGCAGCAAAGCTTCAAACAGGGCATCCCCCTGATAACCGTTCAGATAATCGCTTTCCGTTTCCGACGTATTTTCGTCCACATACGTGCTATCGGACTCCGCTGCCTTATCCGAATTACTGAAATAATAGCTGGTGCTGCCGGCATCGCTTTCTATCACCAGCTTTCCGTCCGTTGTTCCGTTCAGTGTCGCTTCGTCCGTATACGGCTGCTCTTCCGCGTCCGCATCCGTAGCGGCTTCCTCATAATAAATGCGGTTCACCGGCACATATTTTTCATCCATGAACTTGGAACGCAGCGCATTTTTCTGTGATTCCGACAAGGTTCCGTTATAAAAAAGCGGGTTGTCGTCATAGCTGTCTAAAAACTGCGTCAGGGTATAATCCTCAATGGCATAATCCATGCCGTACTGGTTCCATTTCAGCAAATCCTCCAGTGTATAGTGGATGCCGCTGTCCGATGTTTCCCCGTTTTTCCGGTTGGCAAACGCCACGATGTCAATCTCTTTGGAGCCGTCAAAGCTTCCGTTCTCCTCCATCTGGCTCTTTGCCACATTGTAGCGGATGATGCTGTATAAGGATTGCACCAGCATCTGGTCAAAAACATCTGTATCCTCGAAATGCTCTTCCTCGGAAAAAATATCAAACTGTCTCGTTGCAGAGTCATCCATGACAAAGGAAAACAGCGCTAAAAACGCTACGCCGAATACCATGCCGAAAGCGGCAGTCTGCTGCAGGATGTGCAGTAAAAATCTTTTGTTTCTTATGGGTTTCTTTTCATTCTTCATTAATTTTGTTTTTCCACCTTATAGCCGACACCCCATACCACCTTCAGATATCTGGGGTCCTTGGGGTTGATTTCAATTTTCTCCCGGATATGCCGGATATGTACCGCCACCGTATTGTCCGCGCCGATAGCCGCCTCGTTCCAGATATTTTCATAAATCTGGTCGATGGAATAGACCCTGCCCGGATTTTTCACCAAAAGAAGCAGGATGCTGTATTCAATGGGGGTAAGCCGCACCGGCTCTCCGTCCACCGTAACCTCCTTGGTATCGTCATCCATGCATAAGCCGCCGATGCGGTACACATTGCTTTCTTCCGACACGTTCATGTTGCCCAGCTTGGTATAGCGGCGGAGATTGGACTTCACGCGGGCAATCAGCTCCAGCGGGTTAAAAGGCTTGGACACATAATCGTCTGCGCCTACATTCAGTCCCAATATTTTGTCCGTATCCTCCGTCTTTGCCGAAAGCATGATAATGGGAATGCTGCTGTACTCCCGGATTTTCAAAGTGGCATGGATACCGTCCAGTTTCGGCATCATCACGTCCATGATTAAAAGCTGGATATCCTCCGCCTTTAAGATACGGATGGCTTCCTCTCCGTCATATGCCTTATACACTTTATAGCCTTCGTTTTTCAAATAAATCTCAATCGCATCTACAATTTCCTTGTCGTCGTCACAAATTAAAATATTCGCCATTTTCTTATTCTCTGAGACTTAAGAAAGCCCCCAGGTTTCCTCTCTTTCCTTTGCTTGCCCTATGGGAAAACAGTTTATCTTCATTGCAGCAGGTACAGATATCCGTCAGGGAAATCTGTGCTTCGGTAAGCCTTGCGTCCAAAAGAACCTTCTCATTTGCCCGCCATAAATCAAGCTGGTATTTTCCTTCTTCTCTGCCTGCCTTTAAGACTTCCTCTCCGAACTCCCGGCGGAAGGCATCCGCCACATCCTCCGAAACTTCGTAGCAGTCCGCACAGATGGACGGTCCCACAGCCGCTATCATATCTTCCTTCCGGCAGCTGTATTCCTTTTCCATAAACGCCGTCATTTCCCGTCCCATGCGGTTTACGGTGCCCCTCCACCCGGAGTGGGCAAGACCGATGACCTTTCTTTTCGTGTCCAGAAAATAAAGCGGTACGCAGTCCGCAAAAAAGCCGCTTAAAATAATCCCCGGCTCGTCCGTCACCAGACCGTCTATATCCCGGTAGTCCTTCTCTCTTAAAACACCTTTTCCCTTATCTTCCTTCGTTACCTTCCTTATGTTTACCGTATGGGTCTGGTCGGAGCAGACAAAATCCTCTTTCTTTCCGTGCATGACCTCCGCAATCCGCCGGAAGTTTTCCTGCACGGCAGCCTCTTCGTCGCCTCTGGTGAAGCTTAAGTTCATGGTGGCAAAAATGCCCTTGCTTACGCCTCCCATTCTGGTGGAGAACAGATGCTCCACCAGACCGGTTTCGGTAAAGGCGGGAAAGGTAAGGTAGCAAAGCTCTCCGGCTTCCCTGCTTACCATTCCCTTTCCTTCCGCCCTGTTTTTTCTTTTCCAAGAAATCATGTTAAATCCTCTGCTTTTCTTTTTTCCCTTAAATCCCCGGCTGATGCGGAAAGGCATTGGGTATCCATGCTGTTTTTTCTCCCAAAATGCCAATCACATCGTAGCGCACCGGAACATCGTCCGGCACCTTCTGTGTAAACCGGAAATAATCCGCCACCCGGCAGATTTTCTTCTGCTTTGCCCCATTCACCGCAGAAAGCGGGTCCGCACAGCGGGAGGAGCCGCGGTATTTTACCTCCGCAAAAATAAGGTATCTGCCGTCCCAGGCTATCAGGTCGATTTCGCCCTGCCTGCACCGGTAATTACGTGCTAAAATCTGCATTCCCCGCGCCTGTAAAAATAGGGCTGCCCGTTCCTCCGCAAGTGCACCTATGGTGCGTTTGTTTGTGTTTCCCTGTCCTGTTGTGTTCTTCATAAAAAGTCCTTTCCGCACAGGACATCCTTCTTGTTCTATCATAGTATATTTGCCGGGAAAAGAAAAGGCTCACTCGATGTAAATTTTTGTAAGACGTCCCTCTTCTCTTTTTCTCCATCATAACGGTTAAATGTTTATTTGCTTTTAAGCATTTCAGAGGAATTTCTTAGAGAATTCTTATTTCTTTCTTAAGAAGGGCTCCGTTACGGGTAAAAATGTTTTTTTACACAACAAAAAAGACGGGAAAGCCTTAATACGACTTTCCCGTCCTTTTTTTTTTTTCGTAAAACAGTCCCTATGAAATTTTAATAATCAGGAATGCAGAATTAAGCGTTCCGTTACATCTTTCCCTTAATTTTATCCATGGCATCCACGAACACCAGAATTTCCGCCACTACCTCGTAGAGCTCCGGCGGTATCATTTCGCCGATTTCCAGCCGGGATAAGGTGTCCGCCAGCTTGTCGTCCCGATGAACCGGAACCGCCGCCTCTTTTGCCTTTTCGATAATCCGTTCCGCCACGGCTCCCCTGCCGGAAGCAATGACCTTGGGGGCGTCCTCATGAGGGTCATATTCCAGAGCGATTGCCTGTTTGATTTTTTTCTTTTCTTCCATCATCCACCTCAGACTCTTCCGTCCTACCGCATTTTCCGCCGTTACCGAACTTACGCCCTTACGTCAAAGGCATACTGTGCATGCACCGGCAATGCACCGTTCTGCTTTTCCGTAAGCAGTCTTTCCACTGGGTTTTCCGGCTCTCCCGCTTCGTCCTTTACCTTCATCTTACAGGAAATGTCATAGCCTCTTTTTTGCAGTCTGTCCGTCAGAATGGACATGTTCTTTTCTAAGAAAAGCAGGGTTTCTTCTTTTTCCACGGTAAATTCCGTGCTGACCTTTCCCTGGTTCATTTTGACATACACATCCAACGGTCCCAGATGCTCCATGGTAAGGTGCAGCAGGGCGCTGACCTCTCCGTCCTTTTCCGCCAGACTGCGCTTATTGGTAAACACATACAACTCTCCGTTTTTTTCGCCGTTCTGCATTTTCAGAGGAAGCTGCACGTAGGTATACATTTGGTTCAACTGGTTCATGAAATCGATGTTTTCCCTTAAATTCGTAATGCTTTCCTGCAGTGCCGTATTCTCTGCGCCGCTCTGCAGAAGGGTTTCGTTTAACGTATGCAGGCTCTTTACGATTTTTTCGTAGACCTTGCCCACTTCCCCTTCTTTTGGAAGGGTTTCCGGGGTAAGCGACCACTGCGTCTTTACGGTGCTTTCCAGTAAATTCTTCCAGACCTTGCCGGAAAACAGCCTCTGCAGGCTTTCCGCATCCTGCGTATTTCCTGCCGTTATGTCTAAAAGCGCTTTCATCATTTCCGAAGCGGTATTCCCGGTCAGGGTTATTCCTTTTTCCGTAAGGAGCCCGGAGGCTTCTTTTAAGAAACCGGCAGCCTCTTCTTCCGTAAACAGACCGTTGTTTAAGAGCTCCGAAAACGCCGCGTCCTGAAGGACCCCTTTTATGAAGGCAGCATTGCCGGGCATATTTTCATCCGCAGGCACCGCTCCCGCCAAGCCGTCCGCAAGGGCTTCTCCCATCAAATCCGCTCCGCTTACGCCGGCTGCCAAAGCCTCCCCGGATAGACCGCCTGCGAGAGCCTCTCCCACTAAGTCCGCTCCGGTGATACCGCCTGCAAGATTGCCGCCTGTTCCGTCACCGGCAGCCCCGGCGCCGTCCGGCAACATCCCCATAAGGGTGTCGGAAACCAGTTCTTTCACCAGGTTCTGATACTGTGTCAGGGTATTTGCATCCGCCCCGTCTGCACCGTTTATAAGCCCCTGCAGGGCGTCCGTCACATCCTGCATGCCCTTTACCACTTCATGCTGCAGTTCCGTGTAATTCTGTATCTGCCGCAAATTACTCTCGGTAAGAGGCATATCCATTTTATGTAAAAAAACCACATCCGTTGCCAAAACATCGGTATGGGTAACCACATCCTTAAACATATTCTGCAGGGAACGGCTGTCGATGCTCATGCCCAGCTTCATCATCTCATCCGTCATGGCAACGGTGCTTTCGTTGATGGGAAGTCCCGCCATCTGCAGTGCCTTATAGACATTGTCCGCCTGCGCCGTGTTGGTAAGAAGGGGACTCAACGTCAGAGTCGTTCCGTTGTTTTTTACCTGAAAACGGATATTCTGTCCTTCCTCCACATTGACGTCCTGCTCCAGTCTTGCCTGCAAAACCGTGTCCTTGTCTATACGTATCTGTACCTCATTGCCGTTTTTGGCAATAACTTCGCCCTGTATGGTGGTACCGGGAACCAGACTTTTCACCATTTTCGGAAAAGTAGCTTCCGTAGCGGCTGCCGCCTGCCGGCTGCTGCTCTTTATTGTTGACTGCAATAAATCCGTAAGTCTCACGAGTACCTCCTATCAGGAACAAATATGAACCGGTTTCTATACAAAATGGGTAATAAAGCTCCTTCTGTGTATGGGGCAGGGACCGTATTTTTTCAGCGCCTCAATGTGCGCCGCCGCGCCGTACCCCTTGTTGGAAACAAAGCCGTATTCCGGGAACACCGTGTCGTATTCCACCATCATTCGGTCCCTCGTTACCTTTGCCACAATGCTGGCCGCCGCAATGGAAACACTCTTGGCATCACCCTTGATAATGGGCACCTGCTTCATGGGCAGTCCCGGAATGGTAACCGCGTCGTTTAACAGCACATCCGGCTGCACGGAGAGTTTTGAAACCGCCTCCCGCATCGCCTCATAGGTCGCCTGCAGAATGTTGATTTCATCAATACGCTCCGGAGAAGAAAAGCCCAGCCCCACGGAAACCGCTTTTTCTATAATCACGTCATAAAGCTCTTCTCTCTTTTTTTCGGACAGTTGCTTGGAATCGTTTAGATATAAAATGTCACAGTCCTTCGGTAAAATAACGGCACCGGCTACCACGGGACCGGCTAAGGGGCCCCTGCCCACTTCGTCTATGCCGCAGAGATACCCGAAAGCAGCGTATTCCTTTTCAAATTTCTTTAAGCTTTCCGTGCGCTGTTTTTCCTTTTCCAGCGCCTCCAGCTTCTTTTTGGCGGCGGCAATCAGGCTCTGTACGCCGCTTCTTTCATCCGCTTTATAAGCGGATATAAGTTCAGGCAGCCTGTCCAAAGAAGCTGCCTGAAAATGAGATTTAATAACGGATATTTTTTCTTCCATAACCAATCATCCTTTTATACTTTCTGTAATACCCTGTTCTTTTCCATAGTTACTGGTGTTTCAGAATACCGAAACGGCTGAGCGGCCAGATGCGCAGCCATGCCTTGCCCACAATGGAGCTTCTGTGCACGGTGCCGACTCTCGGGTCACGGCTGTCCGCACTGTTGTTGCGGTTGTCACCCATGACAAA
Organism: Lachnospiraceae bacterium UBA5899; assembly: GCA_002432425.1. Classification (GTDB taxonomy): domain Bacteria; phylum Bacillota; class Clostridia; order Lachnospirales; family Lachnospiraceae; genus Acetatifactor. The sequence continues at coordinate 104,325 of DJEL01000001.1, read as the reverse complement.
GTATTCATCGTCTCCCAGGGTAATGGGCTCCGCCGCGGAACCTGGATTTAGAATAACCTCTTTTCCGTAGCCCTCTTTCAGGATTTCGCCGTTTATGTAAATATTGCCCTCATCGTCAATCTGCACCGTTTCGCCCGGCAGACCGATGATACGCTTGATGTAAAATTCCTTTCCGCCGCCGTACTGGTAGGGAAATACAATAATGTCAAAACGCTCCGGGTCATGGAAACGGTAGCTTAATTTATCCACGATTAAATTGTCGCCGACCTTGCTGCTATCCCGGTCGTCCGAGCCGTGCAGGGTGGGCTCCATGGAAGCGCCCTTTACCACCGTCCGCTGTCCCACAAACGTAACAATCACATACGTGATTAACAACACACCTAAAATATACAGTCCGGTGCTGAACAGTTCTTTCAAAAATTTACGATTCATGTTTACCTTCTTCTGCCGGATATTCCAACGTAATTCTGCCTATTCTGCCGCTTCTGAAATCGTCGATAAGGAGCGCAGCCGCCTTGTCGTAGTTTAAGGCTTCGCCCTTGTCAAAGCATTTTCTCACCCGGGCAATCTGTGCCAGACAGGCGATGGCGGTATTCTTTTCCTCCGTAAGCTCGGGATGTGCATCCTGCCCCTTTTCCGTCTCTTTGCTCTCTGCCTCTAATTCCGTATAGGTAAAGCCGTACCGCTCCTCCAAAAGCTTCGGGTACTCCCTGCCTAAAAACATGAGCAAATCCACTGCCATTTCCTGCATGATAAGAATTTCATCGTTAATGGAGCCGATAAACGCCAGCTTCATGCCCACGGACTGGTCTTCAAACTTCGGCCAGAGGATACCGGGGGTGTCTAAAAGCTCCAGCGTTGGATTGACTTTAATCCACTGCTTTCCCTTGGTCACGCCGGGCTTATTGCCGGTCTTGGCGCATGCCTTCTTGGCAAAGCTGTTGATAAACGTGGACTTTCCGACATTGGGAATGCCCACCACCATGGCACGGATGGGACGGTTTACAATGCCGCGCTTTTTGTCGCGCTCTATTTTTTCCTTGCAGACTGCACGGATGGTATCCTGGATGGAGCGCATGCCGGCTCCGGTTTTCGCATTGATTTCCAGCACCGCATAGCCCTTTTCTTCAAAAAAGGCGGTCCATTTTTTATTTTGCACGGGGTCCGCCAAATCGGATTTATTCAGTAAAATCAGGCGGAATTTATTCTTTCCAAGCTCATCAATGTCCGGATTTCTGCTGGATAAAGGAATCCGGGCATCCGTAATTTCTATAATCAAATCAATCAGCTTGATATCTTCCTGCATCATACGTTTTGCTTTTGTCATATGACCGGGGTACCACTGATAATTCATCTCTTAAACCAAACCTTTCCTATTATGTCTTTTCCCTTTACGGGTCCGATATTCGCCGAGCGGCTGTCCTCGGAAGCATTGCGGTTGTCGCCTAAAACAAAGTATTCGTCCGAGCCTAAGGTAAGCGGGTTCTGGGCAATGCCGGCTTCCGCCATTTTGTCGTAATCATCCACCACCTTGACGCCGTTTACATACAGTCTGCCGTCCTTTATCTCCACGGTATCGCCCGGAACGGCTACCACCCGTTTGATGTAACAGTGGGAATTTTTGTTGCCGTTCGGCAGGAATGCCACCACATCATTCTGCTTCGGGGAAGTCAGAAGATAGGCATAACGGTTGACCAGTACCTTTTGTCCGTTGGTAAACTCCGGCTCCATGGAAACACCGATGACACTGACGGACATCCCCACGGAATACACCAAAATAAACGCTAAAAAAACAGCCACACAGATACCGAAGATATAGACGAAAATCTCCCTTACGGTACCGGCACTGATTTTCTTTTTCCTTCTGTAAAAACTAAGTCCTTTATTCCTTCTTCTCATACAAAACCTTTTTATTTTTCTTATAGAATTTTATTATACTACCTTGGGAAAAGTAAGGCAAGAAAGAAAAAAGGACTTTCCTTTTCCGGAAAGTCCCTCGTAAAAAACTATTTAACGATCTCTTTAACCTTAGCCTTCTTACCAACGCGGCCCTTTAAGTAGTTCAGTTTCGCACGTCTTACTTTACCTCTTCTGACTACTTCAATCTTCTCTACGTTAGGAGAATGTAATGGCCATGTCTTCTCAACGCCGATACCGTTGGAGGATTTTCTTACAGTGAAGGTTTCGCGGTTGCTTCCGCCCTGTCTCTTTACTACAGTACCTTCGAAAATCTGAATTCTTTCACGGTTTCCTTCTTTGATTTTACCGTATACTTTTACGGTATCACCAACGTTAAACTGGTCAACGGTTTCTTTGAGCTGTTCAGCTTCGATGCTCTTAATGATTTCGTTCATTTCTTTACTCCTTTTCTACTGGATGTTCTTAATACACTTTGTAACAGAGGACCATCTATTTTCACAACATTCATACTTTACCATAGAACCCGTACTTTTGCAAGTTATTTCTTTACAAACCAGCGGATATTTCCTTTCGCCGCATACAGGGACAGCTTTTCCTGTAATTTAAGGGATGCTTCGTTGTCGAAGAAAATCTGGCAGTACGGCGTATCGCCTCTTTTTACGGTTTCGTTTATGAGAAAACGCTCCAGTTCCATGGCATAGCCCTTCCCTCGGTATTTCGGAAATACAAACAGCATGCCCATGCTGCCGTCGGAATGTTCCCCGGCAAAGCCCGCCAGTACTTCTCCTTCAAATATGCCGAAAAGCTTTCCCTCCCGCAAATGCTCCCGGATACCGTCTATGGAAAGCAAATCATAGTTTTCGTCAATGATTTCCGCATAGTCCTCCGTAAGCAGGCGTATGTCGCTTTTGGGTGCCGGCAGAAGCTCTTTTCTCGTATAGGACATCTGTACGCAAGGCTGGCACATTTCATAGGCTGCCCCGTCTTTGCAGACAAAATCTCGCAGCACTTCGTCCATATAGGGCTCATGGGAAATAATGGCATCCGGCGCTTCCGTTAAAGCCGCCAGCGCCCGTTTTCCCGCTTCCGCATTCTTTGCCATAAGCTGGCAGGCTTCTCCCGCCCGGTTATACAGGAGCACGGTTCCTTCTTCCTTATAAAGAAGCTTCGCAACGCCCCTGTCTATGGTTTCTATCATATCCCTGTAGAGAAGCTTGTTTTTCATAAGCATTTCCTTACAGGACTGAAGTTCTAAGTATTCGGCATAAAGGTCGGGGCGTCTTTCCTTTGTCCGCTCCTCCGCCTTTTGCTGCCGCCATTCGCGGATTTTTTTGTGGTCGCCTGATAAAAGCGCCTCCGGCACTCTTTTTCCGTGCCAGATTTCCGGCCGGGTATACTGCGGATACTCTAAAAGATACCCGGAAAAGGACTCGTCCTTGGCGGAAAAATCATTGTGCAGCACGCCGGGAATGAGCCGGGATATGGCATCAATCATCATCATGGCTGCCAGTTCGCCGCCGGTTAGCACAAAATCCCCCATGGAAACCGTATCCGTCACGATTTCCTCCAGGGCTCTTTCGTCAATCCCTTCGTAATGCCCGCATAAAAATACCAGATTTTCCTCTTTGGAAAGCTCCTCCGCCATCCGCTGGTTGAAGGTGTGTCCCTGGGGGGAAAGATAGATGGTGCGAATTTGTTTCCCTTCCGTCACCGCCTCGTAAGCCCGGAAAACCGGGTCCGCCTGCATTAAGAGTCCCGCGCCGCCGCCGAAAGGATAATCGTCCGTCTTTTTATGCTTGTCCAGCGTGTAATCCCTGATATTTACGGTGTTTAAGGAAATAAGTCCGTTGTCCATGGCACGTTTCAAAATGCTGGTATACAGACCGTCCTTCACCATATCCGGGAACAGCGTCAATACGTGGAAATTCATAAATCCAACAGTCCTTCCATTACATGTACCGTCATTTTGCGAGCCTCTGTGTCCACGTCAAGGACACACTGCTTGATGGCGGGGAATAAAACTTCCTTGCCCTCCGGTGTCTCTACTGCATACACATCGTTGGCGCCGGTGGAAATGACGTCTTTTAAGGTACCGATGAGGGTTCCTTCCTCATCGCACACTTCCATATCAATTAAATCCGCAATAAAGTATTCATCCTTGGAAAGCCTTACTGCGTCTTTTCTGTCAATCCAAAGCTCCTTCTGACGGAATTTCATCACGTCATCGGGATTTTCATAGCCCTTAAATTTCACAATCACCATCTGCTTAAAGAACTTTACTCCTTCGATTTCCAAAGGAAGCATTTCTTTGCCGGTGTCTAAATATACCTGTTTTAATTTCTTAAACCGTCTGCTGTCATCCGTGGTAGGAAAAACCTTGACTTCTCCCTTAATACCGTGTACGGATGTCACGACTCCTACTTTCAATCGGTCCGTCATATGTCCTCTTTCTTTTAAAAACAAAGGACGCCCGAGGCGTCCCTGTTTCGTCCTACCCTGTAGGATTAGATGATTTCTACATCCACTCTCTTATTGTCTTTGGATGATGCTGCTTTTACAACAGAACGGATTGCCTTTGCAATTCTGCCCTGCTTACCGATTACTTTACCCATATCAGATGCAGCAACATGAAGCTCTACAGTTACATTCTTACCTTCTGTTTTCTCTGTAACAACTACTTCATCCGGATTATCAACAAGTGCTTTTGCAATTACTTCAACTAATTCCTTCATAATCCACCTCCAAACACGCTGTCAACAGGAAACTATTTTTCAATGCCTGCAGCTTTGAAAAGTTTGCCGACAACTTCTGTAGGCTGTGCACCGTTTGCCAACCACTTCTTAGCTAACTCTTCGTTAATGTTAAAAGTGCTGGGATCTGTGCTGGGATCATAGGTACCGATTTCTTCGATACATTTTCCGTCTCTGGGAGAACGGGAATCTGCAACGATGATTCTATAATAAGGAGCCTTCTTCTGTCCCATTCTTCTTAATCTGATTTTAACTGCCATTTCTTTTCACCTCCGCGTGATTCTTAAAATTTTATCTATGATAAGGAAATCTGAATTCCGTACCATTCTCTTTGGGGTTTACCATGTTTTCCATGGTGTAACATGCTTAAAAAGGAAATCTTCCTTTGCCTCCCATTCCCGGGAAACCGCCGAAGCCCTTTCTCTTGCCGCCTCCGGCAAACTGTTTCATCAGCTTCTGGCTCTGTTCAAATTGCTTGATAAAGCGGTTTACCACCGCAATATCCACACCTGCGCCCTTCGCAATACGGAACTTGCGCTGCGGGTTTAAGAGCTTGGGATTTCTTCTTTCGGCAGGTGTCATGGAAAGCACAATGGCTTCCATATGGGCAAGCTGCTTTTCGTCCACCATGGACCCGATATCGCCTGCCTTTCCTCCCATACCCGGCATCATACCGAGGATTGCGGAAAGACCGCCCATTTTTTTCATCTGCTTCATGCTCTCCAAGTAGTCCTCAAAATCGAACTTACCCTTTTTCATGCGGCCGGCCATTTCTTTTTCCTTGTCCGCATCAATGTCAATGTTTGCCTGCACCTTGTCAATCAGGGAAAGCACATCTCCCATGCCAAGGATACGGCTCGCCATTCTGTCGGGATAAAACTGCTCCAAATCGGAGAGCTTTTCGCCCATACCTACATATAAAATAGGCTTGCCGGTGACAGCCTTTACGGAAAGAGCCGCACCGCCTCTGGTATCACCGTCCATCTTGGAAAGGATAATACCGTCGACACCGACTTTTTCATCAAACTCTTTTGCCACATTGACGGCATCCTGACCTGTCATGGCATCCACAACAAGCAGTGTCTGATGAACATCTATATTCTGTTTGATTTCCTGCAACTCTGCCATCATACCTTCATCGATGTGAAGACGTCCGGCGGTATCCAGGATAACCACATTGTGTCCGTTTTTCTCTGCGTACTTAAGGGCTTCCTTTGCAATCTCCACAGGCTTGTGGTCCGTACCCATGGAAAAGACATCCACTTCCTGCTTCTTTCCGTTTATCTGCAGCTGTTCAATCGCTGCGGGACGGTAAATATCGCAGGCAACCAGTAACGGTTTCTTGCCCTTTAATTTTAATTTACCGGCAATCTTTGCCGTGGTGGTGGTTTTACCGGCGCCCTGAAGACCTGCCATCATAATGACGGTAATTGCCTTGCCGGGCTGCATCTTAATCTCCGTGGTCTCGGAGCCCATGAGGGCAACCATTTCCTCGTTTACGATTTTGATAACCATCTGTCCGGGATTTAAGCCGTTCAATACATCGCTGCCTACGGCTCTTTCTTCCACGGATTTCACAAACTGCTTTACCACCCGGAAGTTTACATCCGCTTCCAGAAGCGCCATTTTGACTTCTTTTAAGGCGGTCTTGACATCCTCTTCCGTAAGTCTGCCCTTGCTTCGCAGATTTTTGAATACATTCTGCAATTTTTCGGTTAAACTTTCAAATGCCATGCATATTTCCTTTCGGGTATCACTCTTTTAACAGCTTCTCGCTCAAAGCTTCTATTTTTTTAATCTTCTCGGAAAGCACCGATATTTCCGTGTCCGCCGGTAAGCTCTGCCTGGTTTCCTCGGCAAGACTTTTGATTTCACGGACGGTCTCTTTCGTCATCTGGAACTTTTCTAAAAGATGCAGTTTGCTTTCATAGTCACAAAGGATTTTGTCGCAGCGCCTGATAAGGTCATGCACGCCCTGTCTGCTGATGCCCTCCTGCTCGGCTATTTCGCCAAGGGAAAGGTCGCCGTACACGGCATCCTCATAAATCTTCTGCTGATGCGGTGTCAGAAGGTCACCGTAAAAATCATACAAAAGGCCTTTTTCAAAAATCTTATCCATAGAAGGCACGCCCCTTCGGTTTTCCTGTCATCACCTTTGCCATGATACAATATCCCGCAACGGGTGTCAAGTATTTTTTCTTTACACCTGTATTTTTTTGTTTTTTGTATTTTTCTGCCCGACTGCATTATTTTTCCGTGGGACTCTTCTGCATGCGGCTTTTATACGCCCGCAGGAAAGTGGAATAGTCCTTAAAACCGCTCTGGAAGCAGGCATTTGTGGCGCTCATGCCTGTTTTCAGGTAGGAGTTTGCCAGAAGCACTCTCTTTTCCGTTATGTACTGGTGGATAGTGTAGCCGGTTTCTTCCTTAAACTGCCGCATCATGTGGTATTTGCTGATGTAAAACCGGTTTGCCAGCTCTTCCACGGACAGCTCCTCCGTCAGATGCTCCCCGATGTAATATAGAAGGTCAATCATCTTCTGGTTGTAGGTGACGGCATGGTCAAAGCTGCCGGTTCCGTCCTTGCAGCCCCTGTTTAACAAAATCATCAGTTCCGTAAACAGCACTTTGCCGTACAGCTTGGATGCATATTCCCCGCTTAAGCTGTTTTTCTGCATTTCTTCCAACAGTCCCCGCAGCCTGGTATTCTGCATGGCGGGAAAGCGCAGCACGTCCACGCCCTCTTCCTTTGCCTTTTCATAGCAGTAATGCAGGTCGCAGCCCTCCTCTTTCAGATGGTTGAAAAACTCATCGGAAATATAAAACACCACCCGTTCGTAAGGTTCGTCCGAGGCTATCCGGGGCTTGTGGATGGCGCCCTTGTCCACCAGCACATAGTCAAACGGCTTTAATTTATAGCTTTTTCCTTCTATAGAATAGGTGACATCCCCGTTTAAGAATATGAGAAGCTTACAGAAATCATGGTAGTGGTATTCATATGTCCGGTTTTCCTTTCCCATCAGGGTAAACATCTTGAAATCGTCATACAGATACCCCGTTTTTTCGTAGCTGCCTTCTCTGTCAAAAAAATCCATATGATTTCTCCCCTCTTACAGTTTTTCGCTGAAATAGCTCTTGTAACCTTCCCCGTAAATTTCCGAAGCGCTGCTCACAATCATAAAGGTATTGGGGTCTTCCTCTTTTACAATTTCTTCCGCTCTCGGCGCCATCTGTTTTCTGGTGACGCACATAATGACCTTCTTTTCCCTGCCGCTATAGGCGCCCTGTCCTTCCATATAGGTTACGCCGATGTTGAGCTCGTCCAACAGTCTTGCCGCAATTTTTTCCGACTTGTCGCTGATAATGTAAATCAGCTTGGCGCCGTCCTTACCATACAATACCAGGTCAAGCAGCGTGGATGTCACAAACACTTCCATGGCGGAATAAAAGGCTCTGTCAATATCCTGGAAAACAAAGGCGGATGCCAGCACCACTAAAAAGTCCATAATGAGGAACAAAGAGCCTGTCTTCATATAGGGGAATTTCAATTTGCAGAGCTTTACCACAATGTCCATACCGCCCGTGGTGGCGCCTGCCTTGAACACACCGCCCATGCCGATTGCCGTCAGCATACCGCCGGCGATGGTTGCCACCAGTACGTCACTTGTAAGCGGACTTCCGTAGCGGCTGAGCAAGTCCGTAAACACAGAAATTATGGTGGTGCAGTAAACGGTTGACATTAAAAACTTAAAACCGAATTTCCACATACCGATTAACAGAATGGGAATATTGATAACGAAGAACCAGATACCGGTGCTGCCGCCTATCGCCTTATTTAAAATAATGGCAATACCGGTTACGCCGCCGGAAGCAATGTTGTTCGGCTCCACAAATAAACTGATACCTACGGAATAACAGAAGCATGCCAGTGTCATAAGCACATAACCCATAACTTTTTTGCCGATTTTTTTCTTATCCATATGTTTTCTCCTTTACACGAATATGTTTTTCCGGGTAAAAAACCTTAAGGGAAACAAAATCCGCATATATAGTATATGCGGATTTTATCAGTGTACTAACACATCTTTTGATTTTAAAAGCATTCCTTCCAACCGGAAAGCTTTAAATAATGGGCTGAATCAGCTTCGGGCTGTAGCCTTCTTTTTCCAGTGCTGCGATAATCTGATGCTTGTGCTCGGTGCCGAAGGCCTCAAGAGTAATACGGAGTTCTACGGCTGCGCTTCTGTTGGTGGATACAAACTGGTTGTGCTCCAGTTTGATAACGTTGCCGTTTTCCTTTGCCACAATACCCGCCACCTTGCAGAGTTCGCCCGGCTTGTCGGGAAGCAGTACGGAAACGGTAAAGATACGGTCCCTGAAAATCAGTCCCTGCTGTACCACGGATGACATGGTAATGATATCCATATTGCCGCCGCTCAAAATCGGTACAATCTTTTTATTTTTCACATCCAGATGTTTTAAAGCTGCCACGGTCAGAAGACCGGAGTTTTCTACTACCATCTTGTGATTTTCCACCATATCGAGGAAGGCTACAATCAGTTCGTCATCCTCTACGGTAATGATGTCGTCCAGATTTTTCTTTATGTAAGGAAACAGCCTGTCGCCCGGTGTCTTTACGGCAGTACCGTCTGCAATGGTGCTGACCTTGAGAAGTGTCACTACCTTGTCCTCCTTTAAGGTGGCCTTCATACAGGCTGCTCCGGCAGGTTCTACACCGATGACTTTAATCTTGGGATTTAAAAGCTTTGCCAGTGTGGAAACACCGGTTGCCAGTCCGCCGCCGCCGATGGGAACCAGAATATAGTCTACCAGAGGCTGCTCCTTGAAGATTTCCATGGCAATGGTACCCTGACCGGTTGCAACAGTCAGGTCATTGAAGGGATGAATAAAGGTGTAACCTTTTTCGTCCGCCAGTTCATATGCCTTGGCACATGCTTCGTCATACACATCGCCCCACAGAACCACTTCCGCGCCGTAACTCTTGGTGCGGTTTACTTTCATAAGAGGGGTTGTAGTCGGCATTACGATGGTCGCCTTCACGCCGTAGCATTTTGCGGCATAGGCAACGCCCTGTGCATGGTTGCCTGCGGAAGCGGTAATAACACCCTTGCTTCTCTGCTCGTCGCTTAAGGTACTCATGGCATAATAGGCGCCGCGCACCTTGTACGCTCCGGTGAACTGCATATTTTCCGGCTTCAAATATATTTTGTTGCCGTAGCGTTCACTTAAGAAATCACTGTAAACCAGCTTGGTTTCAAGAGTCACCTTCTTTACAATTTCGGAGGCCTCCTCAAATCTCGGTAATGTAAGCATCTTCTCTTCCATATTTTCTCCTTTTCTCAAAACCTGCAAACTTTGTGCCTGCACAATTTTTACACTTCTTTCTCGTCTTCGTCATCGTCTTTTCTGTCAAACAATGCACTGACAAATGCATCTGCATCGAACTTCTGCAAATCGTCTATGGTCTCGCCCACACCGATGTACTTTACCGGTACACTAAGCTCGGACTGGATGGCTACCGCAATACCACCCTTCGCCGTACCGTCAAGCTTCGTCAGGATAATACCGGTCAGGTCTGCCACCTCACCGAATTCCCTTGCCTGCACCAGCGCATTCTGTCCGGTGGTGCCGTCCAAAACAATAAAGTTCTCCCGGTAAGCATCGGGAAATTCCCTGTCAATGATGCGGTTCATCTTCTTTAATTCTTCCATCAGGTTCTTCTTGTTGTGAAGTCTGCCCGCGGTATCAATTAAAAGCACATCCGCCTTACGGGACTTGGCTGCCATGCAGGCATCGTAAACCACGCTCGCAGGGTCGGAACCCTCTGCGCCGCCGATAATGTCCACATCCGCTCTGTCCGCCCATTCCTTAAGCTGGTCTAAGGCCGCCGCACGGAAGGTATCCGCCGCCGCAATCAGCACTCTTTTTCCCTGCGCCTTCAGTTTGCCGGCAAGCTTTCCCACGGAAGTGGTCTTTCCCACACCGTTTACGCCAATCACCATGACTACGGACTGTCTGTTTTCAAACTCGTAGGCATTTTCTCCCACCTGCATCTGCTCGCGGATGCTGTCCACCAAAAGCTGTTTGCACTGGGAAGGCTCTTTGATATGCTGCACTTTTACCTGCTGCTTCAGCCGCTCGATAATGGCGGTGGTGGCATTCACGCCGATGTCGCCCATGATGAGGATTTCTTCCAGTTCTTCGTAGAAATCCTCGTCTATGGAAGAAAAGCCGTTAAACACCGAGTCAATACCGTTTACAATATTGTCCCTGGTCTTTTTCAGCCCGTTTTTCAGTTTGACAAAAAATCCCATTTTTTCTTCACTCATAGTCTTATGCCTTCCTTTATATTTTCCTTATCTCCTCTGCTTAATTGTCCAGATCCTTGTCAATCAGGTTGACACTGACAAGTGCGGAAACACCCTTCTCCTGCATGGTAATACCGTACAGGCGGTCCGCCTTTTCCATGGTTCCCCGTCGGTGTGTAATGACGATGAACTGCGTATTCTTGGTCAGTTTATGCAGGTACTTGGCAAATCTTCCGACGTTGGACTCATCCAGCGCCGCTTCGATTTCGTCCAGAAGACAGAACGGTGACGGTTTTAAGTTCTGGATGGCAAACAGTAAGGAAATCGCCGTCAGCGCCTTTTCGCCACCGGAGAGCTGCATCATGTTCTGCAGTTTCTTTCCGGGCGGCTGGGCAATGATACGGATGCCCGCTTCCAGAATATCCTCGTCCTCCATCAGTTCCAGAGTGCCTCTGCCCCCGCCGAAGAGTTCCTTGAATACTTTGTCAAATTCCTTGTTAATCTCCGCAAATTTCTCCTGGAACTGCTTTCTCATGGCGCTGTCCAGCTCCGTGATAATGCCCTCCAGTGTCTTTTCCGCCTCGATTAAATCGTCGTGCTGGGTCTTTAAGAAGGTGTAACGCTCCATTAAATTCTTGTAGTCCTCAATGGCGTTGACATTGACATCGCCCAGCTTTTTAATCTGGTCCTTGATGGCGGAAATCTCTTTTTTCATGGAGCTTAAATCTGTAAGCTCCTCGTTCCGTAAGGACGCCGCATCGGAAAGGGTCAGCTCATATTCATCCCACATATAGTTAATCTGGGTTTCCATCGCCTCTTCCATTTTTTCCTTCTGGGCATTCAGACGGTACACTTCCTTGTCCAGTCTGGTCATCTGCTGGGACAGTTCTTCCCGCTCCGTAAAGAAGTTCTTCTGCTTGGCGCTCAGTTCTTCCTTCTTGGCAATGTTTTCCGTCAGTTCCTTCTGGGACTTGTCCTGGGAAGTATGGGAAGCTTCAATGGTCTTTTCAATTTCGGCAATGTGCTCCTTCTTTTCCTGTAGGCTTTCTTCGTTGCCGGCAATGCCGTCTTCGATTTCGGAAAGCTCTCCCTTAAGAGTTTCGATTTCGCCATTGATACGGTCCACATTCTGCTGGTGGAAGCCCTGGGTCTGCAGCATCTTCTCCACTTTCAGCTCCCATTCGGAAACCTTGGCGGAGCTTTCTGTTTCCAGAAGTCTCTTTTCCTCCAGTTCCTTCTGGAACTCGGAAATGCTTGCCTCTACGGATTTCTCCATTTCTTCGGAACCGGTCAGCTCTTTCTGGATTTCTTCCTTGCCCTGCTTGATTTCCAGCACCTGCTTTTCCATTTCCTTTAATTCTTCCATTAAAGTACGGGAGCCTGCCTCGGCTTCTTCCATACGCTCCTTGGCGCTTTCCACGGATAGTCTTGCCGTATTCTGTTCGATAAACTTGCGCTGGATGTCGGCTTTCAGGGCTTCCAATTCCATACGCATGGTATTTCTTTTCTGTTTGGTTTCTTCAATATCCTTCTGGATGGTCTCGACGTTTGAAAGAAGGTCTTTGATTTTCTTCTCCAAATCCTCCATTTCTCTTCTTCGACCGAGAAGGTTGCTGTTGTTCTTGAAGGCACCGCCGCTGATGGCGCCGCCGGGTACCAAAAGTTCACCCTCAATGGTAACCATACGGATGCCGTAGTCAAACTTCCGGGCAATTTTCACGGCATTGTCCACGTTGTCCACAACCACGATTCTGCCGAGCATGGCTTTCGCCACATCCTTGTAACGGGTTTCCGTCTTGACCAGCTCGTCCGCCATACCCACAACGCCCTTTTCCTTCAGAGCTTCCGGGTTCTTGAATTCCTGCGGATTTTTAATGCTTGTCAGGGGAAGGAAGGTAGCTCGTCCCAGACGGTTCTTCTTTAAGAAGCCAATCATCTTTTTGGCAGTTTCCTCGTCATCCGTTACGATGTTCTGGATATTGCCTCCAAGAGCGGTTTCAATCGCCGTTTCGTATTTTTTGTCTACTTTAATAATATCCGCAACGACACCGATAATACCCTTGTTGTCGGTTTTCTGCTCCATGACCTTTTTGACGCTGCCGCCGTAGCCTTCGTAGCGTTCCGTCAGATTGGACAGCGCTTCCAGCTTGGATTTCTCCTGATGGTACTGCTCCTGGGTTTCCCGCAGCTTCACATCCTTCTGGGTAAGCTCTCCCCTGATTTTCTGGATGTCCGCTTCGTCCTTTTCCGCCTTTTCCTTCATTTCCTTTAAGGCATCGGAAACTGCCGTAAACTGTTCTTTCAGCTTTTTAATGTTTTCTTCCCTGTCCTCTTCGTCGGACTTGGCTTTGAGAATCCGGGAATTCAGCTCTGCTTTTCTTATGGCTACCTGCTCTAACATGGTGTCAAAGCGTCCGATTTTGGACTTGATGGTCGCTCTCTGGTTTAACTCGCCGATGATGGTGTTCTTGCCGGCTTCAATGCTGTCGTTTAACTCCTGGATGCGGTTCTGTAAGCTCTCTAAGCTCTTTTTTACCTCATCCCTTGTAGCGGTAAGCTCCGTTACCTGCTCATCAATTTCCGCTTTCTTTGCAAGGATTTCCTGCTTTTCGGTATCCTTCTGCGCAATCTGGCTGTTTAAGTTTTCTTTTCTTGTCTGTAAATGGGCAGCGTTGTCCGTAGCGGAATGTATCTGCTCCTTTAAGACATTGATTTCGCCCTCCAACTTGCCGCGCAGCACGCTGGTGTCCGTCAGATTGTTCCGGGCTTCCTCAATTTCCTTTTCCAGTGTTTCTATCCGGCTCTGTATTGCCTCGTACTCCTGCTTGATGCCCTCGTACTTTTGGGAAGTTTCCTCATAATCTTTGGATGCAATGTCGTACTTTCCCTGCACATCGGCAAGCTGGGTCTTTACCTGCTCGCTCTCAAGCAGGAAGGTATTGGCATCCAGTACCTTTAATTCTTCCTTTTTCTTTAAGTAGATTTTCGCCGTCTCGGACTGCTTCTCCAAAGGCTTTACCTGCTTTTCCAATTCGGAAAGAATATCGTTTACACGGACTAAATTTGCCTTTTCGTCCTCTAACTTCTTCTGGGCGGCAAATTTTCTTCTCTTGAACTTTACAATACCCGCCGCTTCGTCAAAAAGCTCACGTCTTTCCTCCGGCTTACCGGAAAGAATTTTATCAATCTGACCCTGTCCGATAATGGAATAGCCTTCCTTACCGATACCGGTATCGTAAAAGAGCTCATTGACGTCCTTTAGCCGGCAGGCTGCGCCGTTAATCAGGTATTCGCTTTCACCGGAACGGTATATACGCCTTGCCACCGTGACCTCGTCAAAATCAATGGCGAGCTGGTGGTCGGAATTGTCCAGGGTAATTGCCACATATGCGTAGCTTAAAGGCTTCCTCGCTTCCGTGCCGGAGAAAATAACATCCTGCATGGAGGAACCGCGGAGCTGCTTGATGCGCTGTTCACCCAGAACCCATCTGACCGCATCGGCAACGTTGCTTTTACCGCTGCCGTTCGGTCCTACGATGCCGGTGATACCGTTGTGAAACTGAAATGTAATTTTATTTGCAAACGATTTAAATCCGTATACTTCTATGCTTTTTAAGTACATGCCCCTATCCTCTTTTGCCCGGTTTCTTGAAACCAAGCAGCGCTTCATAAGCAGCCTGCTGTTCGGCTGCCTTCTTGGTACGGCCTTTTCCCCTGCCGAGTACCTTTTCCTCCATTACCACTTCCACCACGAACACCTTGTCGTGCTCGGGACCGGACTCATCCACAAGCCGGTAATGAAATTCCTTTTTGAGATTTTGCTGCATATATTCCTGCAGGTTGGTCTTGGAGTCCAAGAATAACTGTTTGTTCTCCAAATCGGAAAGAACAAAGCGATGTATGTAAGTTCTGGCGGGCTCCATGCCGCCGTCCAGGTAAATGGCGCCGATAACCGCTTCCATCACATCGGAGATAATGGAGTCACGATATCTGCCGCCGGTCGCTTCCTCTCCTTTTCCAAGCTGGATGTAGCTGTCCAGAGTCAGGTCCTTGGCGCAGTATGCCAGCGCCGGCTCACAGACCATGGATGCACGCAGCTTGGTAAGCTGTCCTTCCGGCATCTCCGGGTGCGTTTGAAACAAAAAATCACTGGAAACAAGCTCCAATACGGCATCTCCCAAGAATTCCAGTCTTTCGTAATGCTTCTGTCTGTTAATCTTCTGCTCGTTGGCAAAGGAGCTGTGTGTAACTGCCTGTTTCAAAAGCGCCCTGTTTTGAAAGGTATATCCTATTTTCTTTTCTAATTCCTGAAAATCACTTTCTTTTAGCATGAAATGTCCTTTCATAAAAAGCGCCTGCAATTTGCAGACGCTTTTCTTTCCTGTGAAAAATCCGCAGATTAATTGTTTACTGCACTCTTAATCATCTCAACAGCTTCTTCCACTGTGGTAATCTTTTCTGCCTTTTCGGGAGCAACTTCAATGTCAAACTCTTCTTCGATGCCCATAATAATCTGGTAAACATCCAGAGAGTCAGCTCCTAAATCATCCATGAAAGTAGATTCCGGTGTAATTTCTTCCGGGTCCACATTCAGAACCTCCGCAATTATTTTTTTCAGTTTTTCAAATTCCATAATCTGTTCCTTCTTTCTTAATCTTCTAAGGCTATTTTTTCCTTGATTTTCTCATTGATTTTCTGTTCCTTGAATGTAACGCACTGCAGAACCGAATTTTTTACTTCCACTGCCTTGGAACTGCCGTGGGTCTTTACTACCAGCCCCTTCAAGCCGAGCATGGGCGCTCCGCCGTATTCATCCAGGCTGAAAGCCTTCAGGGTTTCCTTCAGGGCGGGCTTTACCAAAAGCGCACCGATTTTGCTGCGAAGAGAGGTCATCATGCCTTCCTTCACCTTCTTAAGCATAACCGCACCGACACCTTCGTACATCTTTAAGATAACATTTCCCACAAATGCCTCGCAGACTACTACATCCGCTGCGCCTGCCGGAATATCTCTGGCTTCCACGCTGCCGATAAAGTTGATATCGGGACAGTTTTTCAAAAGCGGGAAGGTTTCCTTTACCAGTGCATTGCCTTTTTCCTCTTCCGCACCGATGTTGACGATACCGACCCTGGGATTTTTGATACCCACTACATTTTCCATGTAGACGGAACCCATTTTGGCAAACTGCACCAGATGGGAAGGTCTGGCATCCACGTTGGCGCCGCAGTCAATCAGCAGTGCCGCACCGTTTGCCGTCGGAATGAGCGGTGCCATAGGGGGTCTTTCCACACCCTTTAACCTGCCCACAATAATCTGTCCGCCAACCAAAACGGCTCCTGAAGAACCTGCAGAAACAAATGCATCACAGGTACCGTCTTTTACCAGATGCATACCCTTTACGATGGAGGAGTCCTTTTTTGTACGGATAGCCATAACGGGCGGCTCTGCCGTCTCAATGACTTCTTCCGTATGCACCACTTCCACACGGTCTGCATCATAAGTGTATTTGGCAAGTTCCTGTTCTATTACCTCCTTGCGGCCAAGAAGGAAAAGTTTAATTTTCTTCTCTTCATTTAAGGCTTCTATTGCACCTTTGACGATTTCTACGGGGGCGTTGTCCCCACCCATGGCATCTACTGCCACATTTACTGTCTCAGCCATATTTTGCCTTTTCCTTTCTTCTGTTTGTTTCACAGGCTATTACCCTTTTTTACTATACTAAACGCATATGTAAAAATCAAGTAGAAAAAACCATTTCCCCGCCTGCGGATTTCTCATACCCCTCACGCCACGCCGAGCAGCCGTGCAATTCCGTACAGGATAAGCAGGTGTACGGGGTAAAAGGCGTAAAAGAAGTATTTCATTTTCATGCCTCTTTTTCCGTTGTAGAAATAAATAGGAAGAAACGCAAGCGGCGCCGTGATTTCCCATATAAATACGGCTGCTCCCGCCAGCACCTGCATTTTTCTGTTGTAACGGAAAATATATAAAAGCATGATGCAGACCACGCCGAGACCGCCGTAATCGGTGTGCATCACATCGGCAAGCACATAGCCTGCCAGCAAAGCAACCGCTTCGCAGAGTATCCTTAAGGGCTTTGCCGAGATTTTCTCTTCCGCTTTCTGAAAGGCAATCATGACAAGAAGTCCGATAAGCAGGGTAAAGAAGATGTTCTGATACCCCATAAACAGCCATTCTCCCTGAAATGCCAGGTCAAACGGAATTTCCGAAACCAATGCAAAAAGCGCCAGTCTGCCCGCATATTTCCACACATTTTTCGTATGTAAAAAGCCCTCCACCAGAAGGAAACAGAAAATGGGGAACGCCAGTCTTCCGATGCCCCGTAAAATCATATCCGTCTGATACAGAGGATTTGCCGCTGACACTTCTCCGTATTTTCCGCTGATGAGCATTTTCTCCAAAACGGCGGCTCCCGTATGGTCAATGAGCATCGTCACAATGGCAATCCATTTTAAGGTACTCCCCGTCAGTCCTCTTTCTTTCATCTTTATTATACCTTTCTTTCCGTAATTTCCGACATTTTTGCCGGATTACGGTCTGTTTTTGTCAAAACGAAAAAAGGACTTCCCTTTTTAGGAAAGTCCCTGGCGTTTCAAATTAGTCCTGTGCAATGATTTCTTTTTTATTGTAAGAACCACAAGCCTTGCATACTCTGTGAGGCATCATTAATGCGCCGCATTTGCTGCATTTTACTAATGTAGGAGCACTCATTTTCCAGTTTGCTCTTCTCTTATCTCTTCTACCTTTGGAAGATTTATTCTTAGGACAAATAGACATCGTTACACCTCCTTATTTGCGTTAAAGATATCTTGTAATACCGCCATGCGGGGATCCGGCACGAATGTATCGCATCCACATTCCCCTTCATTCAGGTCTTTGCCACACTTCATACAAATTCCTTTGCAATCCGGCTTACAAAGTACCTTTTCAGGCTGGTTCATTAAAAGCTCGTTGTATACCAGTACATCTACGTTTAACTGATAGCCTTCCATTACATCGAAATCGCCATCATCCTCTAATTTGTCATCTCTTACATCCGGTGAAGCAACCGTTCTTTCAAAATCAATCGTAATGGGAACTCTGACTTCCTTAAGGCATCTGTCGCAGCTCATCAGTTGGGTTAAGACTGCATGACCTTTTATCAGTGCCTTGCCCATTCCCTCATTGGTAATGGTGAGCTCTAACGGGCTCTGCTCCACAATGGGAAACGCACCCATACGGCTTTTGAACTCTTTCAGTTCCATTGCAACGGATTCTTTCCGAACCCTGCCTTCGTTTGTAAATACATCTGTCAAATTAAGTAACATAGCCTGCTCCCGGCGAAAGTGCATCTGATGACACTCTTTCGTTTTCACACACTTGTATAGTATAACTTCGGGCACACACTTTGTCAACCAAAATTTTCATTTTTTATGACAGTTTGTTTCTGCTTTACCTGGTAAGCCTGTAGGTCTCTCTTGCAATGGCAAGCTCTTCGTTGGTGGGAATGACCATAACCGTAGTCCTGCTGTCCGGCGTGGTAATGGCAATGTCCTCGCCTCTCTTGGCATTGGCTTCTTCATCCAGGGCAATACCCAGATAGCCTAAATACTGGTTGCAGATAATGGTTCGCAGGAAGGAAGCGTTTTCGCCCACACCTGCCGTAAAGCAGATAACATCCACACCATTCATGGCTGCCACATAAGCGCCGATGTACTTGGCGGTGCGATATGCAAATGCATCCACTGCCACAACTGCCCTGTCGTTGCCCTCTTCATAGCCTGCTTCCAAATCTCTGAAATCGGAAGAAAGGTAATCGGACATGCCGAGCAGACCGGACTTCTTATTTAAAAGAGTCATGATTTCATCAATGCTCTTGCCCTCTTTGTGTGCGATGTATTCAATAATGGCGGGGTCAATGTCACCGGAACGGGTACCCATAATCAAACCTTCCAACGGGGTAAGTCCCATGGATGTATCCACACATTTGCCGTGGTCCACTGCGGATACGCTGGCACCGTTTCCCAAATGGCACACAATAATCTTTAAGTCATCATAATTTTTACCCAGCACTTCCGCCGCTTTTTTGCTGACATAGGAATGGCTGGTTCCGTGGAAGCCGTATCTTCTTATTTTATACTTTTCATAATAAGAAATGGGCAGTCCGTAAAGGTATGCCTTCTTGGGCATGGTCTGATGGAATGCGGTATCGAATACGGCTACCATCGGGGTGTCCGGCATCAGCTTCTTTACGGCTTCAATACCGATTAAGTTTGCCGGGTTGTGAAGGGGTGCCAAGTCGTTGCATTCGGCAATGGCTTTCAGCACTTCATCGTCGATAATCGTTGCTTTGGAGAACTTCTCGCCGCCGTGTACGATACGGTGTCCCACTGCTCCGATTTCACTCAAATCCTTTACCACGCCCGTCTTTTCGTTGGTCAGCGCCGCAAGCACCAGACGGATGGCATCAGTATGGTCTTTCATGGGAGAAACGGTCACTTCTTTGGTGCCGCCTGCCGGTGTATAACAAATCCGGCTTCCCTCAATGCCTATTCTTTCACAGATACCTTTTGCAATCAGTTTCTCACTCTCCGCTTCAATGAGCTGGAACTTCAGAGAAGAACTGCCGCAGTTTATAACAAGTACGTTCATATTTCCTCACCTTCTGCCTTTAGGGCTTACACAAGCTGAGCCTGTACGGCTGTCAGCGCAACAACACCTACAATATCCTCCCAGGAGCATCCTCTGGAAAGGTCGTTTACAGGCTTGGCAATACCCTGCAGCATGGGGCCGTAGGCATCCGCTCCGCCGAGTCTCTGTACCAACTTATAGCCGATATTGCCGGCATCCAGATTGGGGAATATCATGACATTGGCTTTACCGCCTACCACACTTCCGGGAGCCTTTAACTTGGCAACGCTGGGAACCAGCGCCGCATCGGGCTGCAGTTCGCCGTCAATCACAAGATATGGGTATTTTTCCTTTGCAATCTTGGTGGCTTCCACTACTTTGTCAACCAGAGGATGCTTGGCGCTTCCCTTGGTGGAATGGGAAAGCATGGCAATCACGGGCTTCGGGCCGATAAGGGACTTGAAGCTCCGGGAAGAAGTATCGGCAATGGCTGCCAGTTCTTCCGGGGTCGGGTCCTGGTTCAGACCGCAGTCTGCAAACAGGAAGGTGCCGTTTTCTCCCAGATTCTTCATCTGGGTATCCATAATAAAGAAAGCGGATACCAGTTTGACGCCGGGTGCGGTTTTCAATATCTGCAGGGCCGGGCGCAGGGTGTCGGCTGTGGAATGGCAGGCACCTGCCACCATGCCGTCCGCGTCGTTGTTCTTTACCATTACGATACCGAAGGTCAGGTAATCGGAAAGCAGGATTTCCCTTGCTTTTTCCGGGGTCATGCCCTTTGCCTTTCTGGTTTCGTACAAAACGTTGACGTATTCGTCTAATTTTTCGGTTTTCTGGGGATTAATAATCTTAAGTCCCGTCAGGTCAACCTCCAGCCATCCGGCACCGTCCATGATTTTTTCTTCGTCGCCAATCATGATGATGTCCGCTATTTTTTCTTCCAATATTTTGGCTGCCGCAATCAGGGTTCTCTTGTCGTTGGATTCCGGCAGGACAATGGTTTTTTTATCTACTTTTGCTCTGTCTTTAATGAGATCTATGTATGACATATTGTTCTCCTTTCCCACTATGCAAATAATCTAATTTATATTATACTAAATACAGTTTTTTCATACAAGCACAAAAGTGCGTTTTCTTGTATGTTTTGCAGTACAAATTATTCATTCCGAAGGAGCGTATCCCATGAAAACCGTAGGTATCATTGCCGAGTACAATCCCTTTCACAACGGGCATCTTTACCAGCTGAAAAAGGCAAAAGAAATAACCGGTGCGGATTTTGCCGTCGTGGTCATGAGCGGTGACTTTACCCAGCGCGGCATCCCCTCCGTATTTGATAAATACACCCGTTGCCGCCTGTCCCTGCTTGCCGGTGCCGACCTGTGCATCGAGCTGCCTGTAGTTTACGCTACCGCCAGTGCGGAGCTTTTTGCCAAAGGGGCTGTATCCCTGCTTTCCGCCCTCGGTGTGGACGCCCTGTGCTTCGGCAGCGAATGCGGGGAAATTGCGCCCTTACGGGAAATTGCTTCCCTGCTCTTTGCGGAGCCGCCCGCCTACAAAGAAGCCTTGAACAACACCCTGAAGGAAGGGCTTTCTTTCCCCTCCGCCCGCGCGGCTGCGGTGAAAAAATGTGCGGATGCCGGCAGTCTGTCCGGTGTGGATGTGACTGCTTCCGGCAATCTGTCTGGCGTGGATATGACTGCTTCCGGCTATCTGACTGGTGTAGATGCGTCTGCTTATTCTGACATTCTTGCTTCCCCAAACAATATTCTGGGTGTGGAATACCTTAAGGCGCTGCTTGCATTAGAGAAAACCGGACAGCACTCTCCGGTTCCTTATACCATTAAACGGGAAGGGGACGGCTATCTGTCCCATACATTATCCGAGGAGTCTTTCTGCTCCGCTATGGCGCTCCGCAAAGGCATTATGGAAGGAACTCCCGATTTGCTCCGCTATGTGCCGGAAAGCATCCGGCAGGAATTTGCCGATGCCTGTCAAACGAAAAGTGCCCTGTGTGCGGATGATTTTTCCGGCATGCTTTTTTACAAGCTGCTTTCCGAAAAAAATACCGGCTATGACTCTTATCTTGATGTTTCTTCCGATTTATCCGATAAGATACGAAAAAATCTTACTTCCTTTACCACATTTTCCGTTTTCTGCGAAAACAGCTTAAAAAGCAAGGATATTACCCTGACAAGAGTGTATCGTTCCCTGCTTCACATTCTGCTTTCCATTAAAAAAGAAGACATTCCCGCTTCTGCACCCTATGCCCGCATTTTAGGTTTCCGGGAAACTTCTTCCGAAGTGTTTGGCTGTCTTTCCACGGAAAATATTCCACTGCTGTCCCGCTTGAAGGACGCGTCTTCCCTTTTGTCCCCCGAGGCTCTTTCCTGTCTTTCCAAGGACATCTTTGCTGCCCACCTTTACGAACATGTACGCATGCTGCACATGCTGCGCACGCAAAAGGACGGCCGCCCCTTTGTGTCGGAGTACAGCCGCCCTGTCATTCGGATTTCCCAATATTGAAAGTCATTTCTTATGTATTTCGCTTTTAGTTCTTAAAGCTGTGGATTGGAGCCGGTATTCTGCCGGTTCTGCTTACAAAGGCTTCACAGGAGAACGGATTGACCGGCATAACCGGTGCGTAACCTAACAGTCCGCCGAACTCTACCTTTTCTCCCACTCCCTTGCCGATAACGGGAATAACTCTCACTGCCGTGGTCTTCTGGTTTACCATACCGATAGCCATTTCATCCGCAATGATGCCGGAAATGGTGCTTTCGCTGGTGTCTCCGGGAATGGCAATCATGTCAAGTCCTACGGAGCAGACACAGGTCATGGCTTCCAGTTTTTCAATGGTAAGGGCTCCTGCCATAACGGCATCAATCATACCCTGGTCTTCGCTGACCGGAATAAACGCACCGGACAATCCGCCCACATAGGAGGATGCCATAACGCCGCCCTTTTTCACTTGGTCGTTTAAGAGTGCCAGCGCTGCGGTGGTACCGGGAGCGCCTGCATATTCCAGACCGATTTCACATAAAATATCCGCTACGCTGTCGCCGATAGCCGGTGTGGGCGCCAGTGACAAATCCACAATACCGAAGGGTACGTTCAGTATACGGGATGCTTCCTTGGCAACAAGCTGTCCCACACGGGTAACCTTGAACGCCGTCTTTTTAATGGTCTCGCAAAGCACTTCAAAGCTTTCGCCTCTTACTTTTTCCAGAGCTGTTTTTACAACGCCGGGGCCGCTGACGCCTACGTTAATAATCTTGTCCGCTTCCGTAACACCGTGGAATGCGCCTGCCATAAACGGGTTGTCATCCGGTGCGTTGCAGAATACGACTAACTTGGCACAGCCTAAGGAGTCATCCTCTTTGGTGTACTCCGCCGTCTGTTTAATCATCTGTCCCATCAGACGAACCGCATCCATGTTGATACCGGTCTTGGTGGAACCCAAGTTTACGGAACTGCACACTCTTTCCGTTGTGGAAAGTGCCAAAGGAATGGAATGGATAAGCAGTTCGTCCGCCGGTGTCATACCCTTGCTTACCAGTGCGGAATAGCCGCCGATAAAGTTTACGCCCACTTCGTGTGCTACCTTATCCAGGGTCTTTGCAATGCTTGCAAAATCTTCAATCGTCTTGCAGGCTGCCGCGCCTATCAGGGCAATGGGGGTAACGGAAATTCTCTTGTTGACAATGGGAATACCGAACTCTCCGGAAATTTCTTCACCGGTCTTTACCAAATCCTTGGCGGCTTCGTAAATCTTTTTATATATCTTGTCGTTTAAGGCATTCAAATCGGAATCGATGCAATCAAGAAGGCTGATACCCAAGGTAATGGTTCTCACATCCAGATTTTCCTTCTCAATCATATTATTGGTTTCTACTACTTCTGATATGTTAATCATGGCTGTCTCCTTCGGTAAGCTTATACTCTGTGCATCATGTCAAAAATTTCTTCTTTCTGACATTTGATGATAACGCCGATGCCTTCTCCTAATTTTTCCAGTTCATCCGCCATATCTCCGTGGGATTTTGTGCTTTCCGCCGTATCAACTATCATCATCATGTTAAAATATCCCTGAACGATGGTCTGGGATATATCCAGAATGTTGATTTTATTTTCTGCCAGATAGGTACAAACCTTTGCAATAATTCCTACCGTATCTTTTCCTACTACTGTAATGATTGTCTTTTTCATCGAGTAAATCCCTTTCTGTCCGCTTATGGGGACGCAAATTTGTCTTAAATTATAGTACATGGTCCTTTTTATTGCAAGGACAAAGCAAAGAAATTATGGCATAAACCACATGAAACAAGGCACATAATATGCTGAAGCCTCCTATGGTGATAAAAGGATACAACAGATATTCTATTCCGTTCAAGCAAAGGAAATCGCATCGTTTTCTCGTCTGCTCTATAAAAAACGTTGCATTTTCCAAGGCAGTCAAGATAATCCATCCCGTGATAGCGCCCGTTATCAGGTAGCCCGCAAAAAAGCACAGAATGTTCTTCCAGCCCGGCTTCTTTTTTATGTAATACACAATATAGGCTACCATCATACAAAGCAAAACAACAAGACTCACCCAGCTGCCCAGGAAGGTATCCACATCCAGAACAAATTCATCGATGGCATCCGCCAGAATAATAAACAGCCATATGATAATTCCCGCTATCAGCCCTTTCCCAAAAGAAGGTATTTTTTTCATGTAGGGTCTCCTTTTCGTTTTTACTTTTCTTGGCATTTTCTCCTTTTTGTTTTCTGTCCAGAAAAACTGTTGGAAACATTTTCCGTTTTTCTCTCCGTTGCTTCCTGTCTGCAAAACATATAGAAGCATTTTTTGCTTTTTTCGCTTTTTGCATCTTGTCCAATAATATATTTTAAAGCAAATTTTATTTTCATATAGATTTGCTGCTCCGGTCTTAACATATTTTAAAGCAAATCTTTCATATTTCTTCTCATGCTTCTATTTTTTTGCAACAAATTCTTAAAATTATCTGATTTGCTTCTCCTACACCAATTTACTTTAAAGCAATTTACACTTTTTCTTTTATTTGCTTCTTCTGTTCACATTTTATTGGAAACAATTTGTCAATTTTTTTCTTTTTGCTTCCCCTAAAGTTCTTCCGCACTTTTTCAAACTTTCACACCGGAATACCTGCCCATACCTAAATCAGTTTTCCTTTGGCAACAGAATTTCTATCAGATGCTTATCCAACATAAGAGTCCGGTTCCAGGGATTTAAGATGACGCCCTGAATGTCCGACACCGTAAGTGCTGCCTGAAGCAACTTTCCCATGTCCGTCAGGAAAGTGGATTTTACACTGTCCGCACCTTTCAGTTCTTCATCAAAGCCGGTAAATGTAGTCCACCAGGCTGCACCGTCCGAGGTTTTTACCACCCTTACATTCATTTGCGTCTGCGTCAGGGACGGCTCAACCGCCACGATAAGCTGTCCGCCTTCCTGCACCCGGTGCCGTATCACGGTAAGCGTATGGGCAAGCTGCTCCGGTGTTGCCTCTTTTTGCAACGCTGCAATGGCTTCTTCTATTTTTTCATTGCCCTTAAGCCCTTCGTCCTGATATTTCTCTTTCTCTGCCATAATTGTCCTCATGAGTTTTCTGTTTTATTGATTTACGAAATGTGCCTGGTTTACCTGTCCTTCAAAATGTTCCTGTTTTACCCGTTTTCCGGAATGTACCTGTTTTTACCCATTCTCCGGAATATACCTGTTTTCCCGTTCTACCGAATGTGCATGTTTTATCTATTCTCCAGAATGTTCTTAATGTCCTCTAAGCTTTCCGCAAAGAAAATGCCCTTCTGCCGTTCTTCGGAGGACAATCCCATATCCGTCATATGCTGCAGCAGCTCCTTCAGGCTGTTGTAATAACCGTTCAGATTGTAAATGATACAGGGTGCCGCCAGTTGTTTCATGGACACCTTGGACATGACCTCTGAAATCTCTTCTAATGTCCCCGTACCGCCCGGAAACGCTATAAAGGCATCTCCCAGTGCAATCATTTCTGCCTTCCGCTCCGACATATCTTTTGTCACAATCAGTTTGGTAAGCCCTTCATACTGCACATCTTTTTCCATTAAAAATTCCGGCTCCACACCGGTTACGGTGCCGCCTGCCTGCAGGGTGCTTTCCGCCAGTTCTCCCATCAGTCCCGTTTTGGAGCCTCCGTATACAAGTGCATTGCCGCTTTCTCCAATCCAGTTTCCCAATTCTCTTACGGCGTTCCGAAGGGACTTGTCGTTTCCTTCCAATGCGCCTAAATATACCGTAATGTTCATAACATTCTCATCTCTTTCTGTTCTTTCATCACCCAGGCAAAGGCTTTCGCCGTCCTCAGTTCCGATTCCTTAAAATGATTTCCCGCATTCCATTCCAGCGTGCAGTCCGTTCCCCGCCCGGCAAGGTACGCATGTGCCTTGCGGATGCAGTCATCCACCGTGCACATAACCGGATTTTTCGTTTTTTCTTCCCTGTCTCCAAGGCTTAAATACACCGCCTTGCTCCTGACCGGCTGAATTAAAATGACGGATGCTTCTTCCTTTTCATATTTATATACAGTCATTTCTACTTCCTTTACTCAACTTAAGTCCCGTTCGTATTGGTTCCAATTCTACTGGCAGTAAAATCCAATATATCCATTTTCTTTTGACACCAGAATTCCCCACATCTGCTCATGGTTCCAGTCATTGTTATTGTAAAGCTCGTAATCCACTACTGTCTCAGAGAATTCACCCAGATAACTGTCAAACATCTTTTTATCGTAGGACTCTTCCGACCGTTTTCTTACATGTGCCTCTCCCGTGTACTTATCCACAATCGCATTTATGTACTCTTCCGATGCCCGAAATCCGAGAAATTCATAACCGCTTCCCTGCATCATTGACGGGCATACCACCCATGTTACATCCGTTGCCTCCTCCGGTATCACATCCGGGAAAAAGAAATAGACATTCCTGTATTCTTCTTTTAATTTCCTGATATCGGATTTATATTCATAAAGCATATGCTTTGGAAACAAAGGCGCAAAAAAGGCACAAACATAATAAACCATACAGGTACCCAGAAGCGCCGCAACGAGTATTCTTCCCCCAGAAGGAGCCTTAGCCTGCTGTTTCCCTTTGTTTTTCCAATAAATGCACATAACCATCATCAGTACCATAAACAGAGTGGTCATGATATTCTGAAAGCGCGGATGCAGAATACTTAAAATGCCAAGCAGTATGGCCGCTGCCCCAAATATACACATATATACATTCATGATTTTTATTTTCTTCAATTCCCCTGTTCCTCCCCTCAAAATTGTTTCCTGCTATACTTCATTCATTAATGCAATACTTACCATATCCATTCTTCCATAATTATATTTCTTTTCGGCATATAGGACATCGATTGCCACAAATTTTGGTTCGTTCTTTTACCATTGCTTCCCCTGTATGTTCCTTACTACTTTCCTAAAAATTGATATACTTTTTCCTCTCATTTCTTATAGCCAATTTTTAAATTATTTATACTATGTATTTTCAACTTTCTATTTTTTTAGAAATTGTCAATATTTTTATTTTCAGCAATGTGTTATATTATTACAATGCCGTTTCAAAATTGTAAAGTATTTTCTATGTAATCCTTGCCAAGTATTTTTAGGTATAGCACATGGCTATCTCTTAAAACAAATCCAGCATATTATCCAGATAGATGCTTTCCCTGACATGTATCCGATACTCGGGCTTGGTCAGGTAATACAGTAAAAACTCCAGTACCAGCGCGCTGCCCAGTCCCCTGCCTTCGACTTTAAACTGGGAAAAGCCCATGGGCAAATAAATGTTTGTAATATCCCCGTTGCCGATAAAACCCGGATTTTCCATCGCTTTGGAGAAACGATACCCTTCTCCCGCATCCGGCGCACTGCAGTAATGTTCTACCTCTTCGCCAAGGCTTTTGCGGCTGACCGCTTCATAACAGTTTTTTCTGTCCTTACAGCCGAAGAAGCAGCATTCGTTGCAAAGAAATTCTACTTTTTTCTTTTGCTCCTCCGACAAATCGTCCCATTTATCAAAGGCTTTATTCAGCCGGAAATCCGGCACCACATAACGGAATTCTTTTCTGTTTAGCTCTTCCGTAAGCTCTGCAAAATCCGTCAGCACTTTCGTGGTGGAGGACACCCGATACAGCCCCGGATATTGCTCCTGTAAATAGTCCGCCAGCAAATCGGAATGCACAATGACACCGTTTGCCGGCTCCCTGCTTTCTCCGAACATGGTGCAGAGTTCATTGCATTTTTTGTCCGAAAGGTGCTCCTTTTGCAGCAGGGAATTGCTGAAAGTCAGCCGGGCGGAAATCCCATATTCCCGCATCAGGGCAAGCACCTCTTCGGGACGGTTGCCGCCAAAGCCGACCCGTCCGCCGCCCCACAGACAATCCGCCGGTGCCCCGTATACGGAACCGATGTCACACCAGTCATAAAAATATTCCCGGTGCTCCCGGAACAGTGGCAAAAACAAGCGGTACAGCTCATAAAATTCAAACAGACCGGGAAGGTGATAATATGCCGTATTCTTTTTTTCTGTATTCATCCTGCCCTTCACCTCTCATTTTTCATGCCGTCTGTTTTTATTTCCGCCGGTTATTCCGTCTGCTTTTTCTTCGCCGCCACCGTGTACCATTCCACCTTGTCCATGTCGTCGGCAGAATACTGTGCCGGGAACCCGTAAAACTCTATGTTCTTATATCCTAATGACTCCAGTTTCTCCAACAACAACTTTCGGAAAATAGGGAAATAATACTCTTCAAACTTCTCCTTCTGAAAAATCCGGTTGTCCTTTTCAAATGTATACAGAATGTTAAATGTCATACTGTTGTCCTCATGGTAATCCCAGACCTGAATAACATTGATGCGGTTGTTGCCGTCAAAGAGCGGATTGTATAAATAAAATCTCGGACGCTCCGTTAAAATCCTGTCCCAGTTTCTGGTGTCAAAATACAAATACCCGCCTTCCGAAACATGGGCATCCATCTGCTCCAGTGTCTTTAAGACATCTTCGTTCGATACATATGCCAGAGAATTTCCGGTGCTTGCCACCATGTCGAATATCTGTTTTTCCCAACAGGAAAGGTCACGGAAATCACTACATTGTAAGGTCACCTTCTGCTTGCGTTCCCGGGCTTTTTCCTCACAATTTTTCAGCATGCTTTCGCTTAAATCCGAACCGCTCAGTTCCACTCCCAAATCCAGAACCGGCAGTGTGACTCTTCCTGAACCGATGCTGACATCCAGCATGGTTTCACCTTTTTGCCTAAAAGAACCGTTTCCCAGTGCTTTCCGTAAGCCCGGTAACTGTTTTCGTCCTCAAATAAATCGTATATATCCGCCCTGTCATAAAAACTTGCCATATGTTCTCCCATCTCCGTGTCTTATCGTTGCAACATACATACTTGACTGCTCCATGTCTTACCAATGCACATACATCTTTGGCAGCTCCGTGGCTTACCGGTGTACATACATCCTTGAGAGCTCCGCTTCGCCGTCGCCCTGCACCATGCACAGAAACTCCCAACCGTATCTTTCGTAAAATCCGGTGTGTTCCGTTATCAGGTATACCGGCGAAATGCCTTTTGCCCGCAAATCTTCCACTGCCATATGCAAAAGCCGTCCGGCAATTCCTCTTCCCCGGTAAGCTTCTTCCGTATAGACCGCGCAAATATTGGGCGTAAGGTCTTTTCTGTCATGAAAATCGTTGACAATGACGCCAAGCCCCGCCACTATTTTTTCATTCTCCAGACACAGATACCAGCCGTATTCCGTTTCCTTTGCAAGATACGCCTCCATGCATTCCCGGTAGGCTTCCACCGGCACAAACCATTTGCTGTGGAACCATTCCGCCGCTTTCTTGGCAATCTCCGGCTTCTCCCGCAAGGTCACAAACCGAAGGAAACACATCTCGTAATAAAAGCATTTGTGACTTTTTCCTCTGTATTCTGTTTCTTCCACTTCATCCGTAAGCTGCATTCCGGCTTTTTCCATCACCTTCCGGCTGGCGGTATTTTCTTCAAAAAATCCCGCCTTCACTTTCTGAAATCCCATTTCCTGCAGTTCCTTTAAGACAGCCTTCACCGCTTCGGTGGCATAACCGTGCCCCTGACACTCTGGATGAATGACATAGCCTATCTCAATGGCATCCTCTTCTGTCCCGCAGTCATTCACAAACCCTATCATGCGGTTGTCCAGATAAACGCCGTATTCTAAATGAACCGTATCCTCCAGGCTGCTGAACGCAATCAGCTTCTCCGCCAGAGAATATACCTGCTCCCTGTTTTCAAAATCGGGCACCATAAAGGTTTCCGTAATTTCTTCGTTGGTAAGAAGCTCCTCCAACTGTTTTTCCTTAAAAGATTTGTCCCGGAAGTTTTTTCTTTTCCCTATACGGAAATTCTTTATCAAAAGCCTCGGCTTCCTTTTCATCCACAAAATAGCCATGCGGCGGTGTATACACTCCGGTTATTCCGCTTAAGTATCCCGGCTTTAATTCCCTGCATAAAAAGAAAGGTGCCTCCTCGCCCTCCGGCATTCCATGATACCGAATTCCGTAGCTGCCGGCATAAGTAAATCCGCTTTTGCCGTAAAAGTCAATATTGCCTTCCATGCAAATCGCGCCGCAGCCCAGTTTTTCCGCCTGTATCAGCGAGTAATCCAGCAGTATTTTTCCATATCCCTTTCGTTTTAACGCCGGAGCTATACAGATAGGTCCCATTGTCATAATCGGAATATCCCTGCCATCATCCGCTTTTATTACAGCCTGCATAAACATGTTCTGTCCTATGATTTTGCCGTCCTTTTCCATAATGAGGTCAAGCTCCGGCACAAACGCACTGTCCTTCCGTAACTGATGCAGAACATAATGCTCCAGACATCCCGGGCGGTACACGTTCCAGAAGCTTTCTCTTACAAGGTTCTCCACTTCACGGTACTCTTCTTTTTTCTCTTTTCGTATAATAATGTTGTCTTTCTTCATTATTTAATCCTCCTGAAATCTGTCAACTTTAGATGCATTCCTGCGGGAGGTTCCGGATTGTAAGCAAACCTTCCGCTCCTATGCTGCGCACAGGTTGTCTGCCACAATCTCCATTGTTCTGTACTTGTTCAAAAAGAACTTCTCCTTATTATAAATTTTTATCAGATAATTTCTTCTGACTCTCTGTCAGTATGGCACAGATAGGAATAAAACGCAATATTTTCTGCCGCCGGAAGCATATGCTTCCTTCCCCTTAAAATAAAGGACGATTTCCTTTTCCTCAATTATTTGTTATGATATTTTTATATTTTATTGTACGTTTTGCAGATTTCGGTAAGGAGGTATCTTTCATGGACGCTGCGGCTCTTTTATTTCTCTTTTGCGCCTTTTTATTTGGTCTTATAGCACTTTGCCTGTTTGCCGTTTTTCTGGGTATCGCCGCCGTAACCAAAACTAAATCCCTCGTAAAAGGCGCCTTTGTTATCCTGGGTTCCTATATCGGTGTCCTGGCAATCTGCATTCTTGTTCACATCGGCGTCGGTATCTATTATGACAGCCTTCCCGAATTGTCCGTCCGGGAAAACCGGGTTACCGTATTGGACTCCGGAAGCAGTTCCCTTGGCAGCAGCTCTGCCTATATCTGTTCCAAAGAAGGTATTCTGACTTTAGTGGATACTCCCAGGCACAGCCATCATATGTCCGAAAAATACGGTTTTACCTTTGAAGCCGCCGCTCCCGGAGAGGTCTATCTCTTAGTGGCGGATTACGGTCATTCGAGTATTTACCACATGGATATTTATAAAATCATCGTCAGTGACGACTACTCCGTTTCCGCTGTCCATGTAGAGAAAATCACCTCGGACAGGCAGCAGGACACTATCGAGCATGCCGTTTCCGCCTACGGCTTTTCCTATGAAGAGCTACGTGATTTATTCTGAAAATCCGCTACCTGATATATTTCCCCGTAATGCTGTTTTCGTTTTCCGCAATCTCTTCGGGGGTGCCGACAGCCACTATCCTGCCGCCGTCCTCCCCTCCGCCGGGGCCCATGTCAATGATGTAATCCGCATTCCGGATAACATCCAAATCGTGTTCAATGACAAGCACTGTTGCCCCACTGCCCACCAGCGCCTGAAAAACACCAAGCAGGGTCTTCACATCCAGAGGATGCAGACCGATGGTGGGCTCGTCAAACACAAACACGCTGTCCTCCTGTCCCTTTCCCATCTCACTGGCAAGCTTTAATCTCTGCGCCTCGCCGCCGGACAGACTGGGCGTTTCTTCTCCCAGTGTCAGATAACCAAGTCCCAAATTTTCCAGAATTGCCAGCCGTTGATGCACGACTTTCCAGTCCTTTGCCGCCTGCAGCACTGTATTCACATCCATTTCCATAACCTGTGGCAGGGAGTATTTTTCTCCCTGTTTATTTTCATAGAAAATCTGCCATGCCTCTTTTCCGTAACGGGAACCGCCGCATTCCGGGCAGGGCACATCCACATCCGGCAAAAACTGCACATCCAGACTGATTTGTCCTGTGCCGTCGCAGACCGGGCATCTTAAATTGCCGGTATTGTAGGAAAAATCTCCCGCCTTGCATTTTTTATTTTTCGCATCCGGTGTCCTGGTATAAATTTTCCGCAGTTCATCATGGACATTGGCATAGGTTGCCACCGTGGAACGCACATTGATGCCGATGGGGGAGGCGTCAATCAGCTTCACATGGGAAATCCCCTCCGCCGAAACACTCTTCACATGCTCCGGCAGACGTTCCCCCTTAAGCATGGCTTCCAGCCCGGGAATAAGACTCTCCAGAACCATGGTCGTTTTACCGGAGCCGGACACACCGGTCACCACCGTAAGCCTGCCCTTGGGAATGTCCGCCTCAAGCGGCTTCACCGTATGGATGCTGTCCGTGGAAAGATGCAGTTTTCCGATGGAAAACATGTCTTTTTTATCCGCCCGGTTCCGCATAGAAGTATCCGTTGTGCGGGCTAAGAAAGGTCCAATCATAGAGGCTTTATTTGCCGTAATCTGCGGAATGGTTCCCTCCGCTATGACATAACCGCCGCCGGCGCCAGCCTTCGGTCCCATCTCGATAATCCAGTCGGCTTCCGATAAAATCTGGGTGTCGTGGTCCACTAAAATGACGGAATTGCCGTCGGCAATCAAATCGTGCATGACGTCGTTCAATCCCACAATATTGGACGGATGCAGCCCTATGGACGGTTCGTCCAGCACATACATCACTCCCGTTGTCCGGTTGCGCACGGCTCTGGCAAGCTGCATACGCTGTCTTTCCCCGGTGGACAAAGTGGATGCCGCCCTGTCCAGTGAAAGATAGGAAAGTCCCAAATCCATCAGCCTCTTTGCCACCGCCTGAAACGACTCACAGATGGACTCCGCCATGGGGTGCATTTCTTCCGGCAGGGTTTCCGGCACGCCAGCTACCCATTCCACCAGTTCCTTTAACGTCATTTTGCAGGCTTCCGCCAGACCAATTCCCCGTAGTCTCGGTGCCCGTGCCGCCTCGGAAAGACGGCTTCCCATACATTCCGGGCAGACATCTTCCTTTAAGAATTTTTCCACGCGCTTCATACCCTTTTCGTCCTTCACTTTGGCAAGCGCATTTTCCACCGTATACACGGCATTATAATAGGTAAAATCCAGTTCTCCCGCCTGATTGGTTTTCTTTGCCTTATAAAAAATATGCTTTTTCTCCGCCGGTCCGTGATAGACAATTTCCTTTTCCTTATCCGTCAGGTCACGGAACGGAATATCCGTACGCACGCCCATTTCCCGGCATACATCCGTCATTAAAGACCACATCAGACTGTTCCAGGGGGCTACCGCACCCTCGTCAATGCTGAGCGAGTCATCCGGTACCAGGGTTGTTAAATCCACCGTGCGCACACTTCCCGTGCCGCCGCATTTCGGACAGGCTCCCTGGGAATTAAATGCCAGTTCTTCCGCGCTGGGCGCATGTACTTTTTCCCCGCATACCGGACAGATAATTTCCTGCTCCGCCGCTACCTTTAAGGTGGGCGGCACATAATGTCCGTTGGGACAGCGGTGGGATGCCAGCCGGGAGTACATTAACCGCAGATTGTTTAACAGTTCCGTACCCGTACCAAAAGTACTGCGGATGCCGGGGACGCCCGGACGCTGATGCAGCGCCAGAGCCGCCGGCACATACAGTACTTCGTCCACCTGCGCCTTTGCCGCTCCCGTCATTCGTCTTCTAGTATAGGTAGAAAGAGACTCCAGATACCTTCTGGAGCCTTCCGCGTACAGTACGCCCAGCGACAAAGAGGACTTGCCGGAACCGGATACGCCCGCAATCCCCACAATCTTGTGCAGTGGTACATCCACATTGATATTTTTCAGATTATGTACCTTTGCCCCTCTAACCTTTATGTACCGGGGCTCGTTATCGTTTTCCATGACAGTACTCCTTATTTTTCTTTCCTGGTTACACTTCTTTCATAACCCATTGCTTCTTTAACTTTTCCGCACGTTTTCCCTCTGCCACAACGCCCAGACGAATGTCCTTTCTCCTGGAAAGTCCCCAGATAACATAGGAGCCCACCGCTCCCGCGCCGAGTACGGCAACCTTTTGTATTTTCATTTTAATGCCTCCGTATGTATTACTTCATCATTTCCGGAATAAATTTCTGAACACATTCATTCCAGAATTTCATATCATGAACCCCGGACCACTCCAGATAGGTATGTTTTACCCCCTGTTCGGATAAAAATTGATGCATTGTCCTGTTCGGCTCCAGAAGAAAATCTTCTGTTCCGCATGCCATATAAATTTCCGGCATGGTCATTTTTCCTTCGCTGGCTAATATTTTTCGTACCAGAGTTTCCGGCACATTCTCACTTTCCATCACTTTTTCCGGATTGCCGAAACACTCTCTGTAGTATTCGTAATTGGCAACACCATTTCCGCATCCCGGCTTCATATCCGCAACCTCATACTGCACAAAAGCGGAGCTGAATGCTGCGGTTTTACTGAACACGTCCGGGTATGCCAGAGCTGTGTGCAGAGAACCGAAGCCGCCCATGCTAAGTCCCATAATATAAGTATTTTCCCGTTCTTTTGCCAGTCCGAACGTATTCCGGACAAACTCCACCAGTTCTTCTCCCACGTAGGACTGGTAAGCATGCCCTGTAGAAATTCCGTTCAACCAGAAACTGTTTTCGCCGTTCGGACAAATAACCGCAAAATTATATTCCTTAATCAAATCTTCCGGTACCCAGCAATCCCCTTTTCCGGTATAACCGTGCAGTAAAAATAAAGTTTTCATTCTCTTTTTGGAATGATTTTCTCTGGGAAAAGGGGTGTTTTCATTCGTCCGGCAGTCGGTAGGAATTACCATCTTAAAAGAAACCTCTCTGTGTAAACAGTTGGAATACATTTCAACGTTTAAATTTGCCATAGAAACCATTCTCCTTCCTTTTCATTGAACATTTCTGTCTGTTCTTAAAAATTTATCTGCACAATCCTCATCTGCATATAGCCGTCTCCCACTTTGGCAAGGAAGCGGAAAAAGCCGCTGACCGACGGTGTTTTCAAATCATGATATCCCAGCATATAGCCTTTTGCGGAAATCTCCGTTCCGGGAAGCCATGCTTTCAAATCCGTGTCCAGATTGTTTATGTAAAAATACCGGTCGATATCGGTAATGCCTGCCGCCTTTACCCCGGTTTTGAGCATCAGCTTTACCGCTTTTTTATTGGCTGCATCAAAACAGAGCCTTCCGCCCTGAAACCGTTCCGCCATGGCAGTGAACAGTTTTTGGATATCCGAAGAAAGGAAATAATAGAAAACACCGGCAGCGAAAAAGACCACACCCCTGCTGTCATCAATGGCATCAAACCACGCCGTGTCATTTAAGTCCGCTCCGATATTGGTCACATTTTCCGCAGGCGGTATCAATTCGTTTCGTACCGCTATTACATCCGGTCTGTCAATGTTGTATATTTTGCAGCCTTCTCCCGCATTATTTTCCGCAGTGCAGTCCAGACCGCAGCCTAAGTTTACCACAGCGCAGGCAGGATGTTCCTTGCAGTAGTTTCTGACTTCAATGCCCAAATCCGTATATCTGGCAGCAGCCTCCAGATAACCGAAACGGAAGCCTACGTTCTGTTTCTTTGCTTCCAGCGCCGAAAAATCATAATCCAGCTTTTCCATTATCTGCGCCGCCATCGGGTCGTTGTAAATATCGGAATAAATTTCGGAACAGTACTTTCTGCCCCATAAGGGTATCACCAATGTTTCCTGAACGGTATTTGGCTCAATGTGCATCTTTTCTGTATTCATGTTTTATCCTTTCCTTGTTTATTTTACTTAATAACTTCAATCACCGCTATATCGCATGCCATCCGTCCCTCCACAATCTGATAGGTGACGTCTGTGTAACCCATTTCCTGAAAGAACTCGCGGTAGGTGTTTTCGTCAAACTGCTGCTTGAAGTTGGCTCCCAGTTTTTCCAGAAAACGGACGGCTGCTTTGTTGGTGCTCTTGGTATCGTTAATATAGGTGGGAATAATCAGCCTGCCTCCCGGCTTGCAGACACGGGTAAGCTCCTGCAATGCGGCTTTCGGGTCCGGCAGAAGATGGATAACATTTCCCGCCACCACCTTATCAAAAGAATTGTCCGCATATTTTAGCTTCGTAATATTCGCCTTTGCCAGCCGGACATTCGGGAAAGAAGAAAGCTTTTTCCTTGCCTGTCTAAGCATGCCCGCCGAATAATCCGTGGCAACCAGTCTTTTTGCTTTCTTTGCAATGTATATACTGATAGCGCCGGTTCCGCAGGCACATTCCAGAACCTTATCGTTTTTATTTATCATCTTTGCCGCCTGAATGCCCGTCTCCCGGTATACCTTTTTGTTATATAAGTTTTCAAATAAATCATACACGCCTGCAACTTTGTCCCAAAACATAGTTTTTCCCCTTTCTTCCCTGTTTCTTTGCATCAGAAATTGCCTGCTTTAAAAGCTGTCCGGCAAGCCCCCGGCGCCAGTATTTCGGTAACGTATTTACACCGAATATCATCTGCCAGGCACCGTTTTCATTATGAAGCCCTGCATCCTCGTACATTTCATCCCGTAAATCCTTTTCATCCGTGACAAAGCCGTCCACAGCTGCAATTTTCTCTACATCCTCTATGGTCGCTGTCCTGATAACCATTTTTACCTCCTATCAGAAAGACTTTTCACCCGTTATGCAACAAAGTTTTCCTGTCATACAAAAAGGCACAAATCAACGTATTCATCAATTTGCGCCCTCTCTTCCTATAATTCGATGACCGGTGACAGGGCATCCCTGGCTGCCACATAAATGGGAAAATCGTCCGCTTTGTACCGGCTCTCTCCCATGGTGATTTCCATACGCACTGCTTCATGCGCCAGCTCCGGCATATTATTTTCCTTGCTCAGATGTCCCAGCATAATGGTCTGTATTTTATCATTCAGCACCCTGTCCAAAAGCCTGCCGGCATTTTCGTTGGACAGATGTCCCCTGTTTCCTAAAATTCTCTGCTTCAGATAATAGGGATACGGTCCCACCTGCAGCATGTTCACGTCATGGTTTGCCTCCAAAAGAAGAGCGTCCAGACCGGAAAGACATGCCACCGTATAATCGTCAAACGTTCCTAAGTCCGTACACACGGCTACCTTTTTGTCTCCGTAACCCACACGATACCCCACCGGTTCCGCCGCATCATGGGAAATTTTCATGGGCCATACCTTCAGATCCTTAATAATCATCTGGCTGTCCGCTTCTATTTCCTGAAAAAGGGACGGGTCGGGAATGTTTTTCTGCTTGCCGTTTACAATGGCTTTAATGGTTCCTCTTGTAGCAAAAAGAGGAATGCTGTACTTTTTGCACAGCACCGCCAGTCCCGCTATATGGTCGGAATGCTCATGGGTAATCAGAATGCCGTCTATATCCCTCCCTGTAAGTTCCAGTTCCGCCAGTCCCGTTTCGATTTTCCGGGCGCTGATGCCTGCGTCAATTAAAAGGTGCGTGGTATCGGAGCCAACGTAAATACAGTTTCCGCTGCTTCCGCTGGCTATACTGCAAAATCTCATTTCTTTAGTCCTTCCATCGGATGTCAATCACATCGCCGTCAAATATTTCTTTCAGATACTCTGCGGACTGTCCGTTCAGCAGAGTTTCAATGCCGGAGCCCTTGGGATGCTTCAAATCAAAATCTATGTAGTCGAACACATCCACGTAGACATAGCTTGTCTTGCCGTGCAGGGTAATGGGGCTGCCGTTTACCACCACATGCACATCGTGGATAACCGGTTCCGGAACAGGTTCTACCTCCGGCTGCTCCGTGGCTTCATCCGCTGCACCGTCAGCAGAGGCTTTCTCTGTCAGGTCCGCTACGCCGTCGGCATGGGATTTCTCCGCTATGTCCGCCTGTGCCGCATTTCCGCCGCCTGCCCGCATTTCGTCAAACTGTTCGCTCTGTTCCGGGTTTTCATCCGGCAGCGCCTCCCAGGTTTCGGGCACATCGTCCGCATCCGCTATCTGTAAGGAGAAGTTCTCGTACACCTTGTCCGAAAGGGAAGCCGGCGCGTTGTTTAAGAGAACCCGCTTGCCGTCCAGTGACAAATCAAGCAGCTCCTTCACCTGTTCCACGGTGTAATAAGCCTGCATTTCAATCTTATCACCGTTCTTTATGTCGTAAAATTCGGACTGCATTTCGCCGTTTACCATGGCAAACTTCGGAAGCGTCACTTCCTTATCGTTTACCCTGATGGTAAGGAACTGGCGGTACTCCGGCAGAGCGCCGATTTTCAGCTTTGCCGCTTCCCCCGCCGTGGAGGGCATAATGGTAATCACATCGTTTGCCTTGATGGGCGTGTGAATATCCGCCGGTGCGCCGTTTACCATGATAATGGCAGACTCTCCCGGCTGTCCTCTCCGGATGCGTTTCTTTCCGTCCACCGTAAAATCCAGCTCATCGCCCCGCCTGGGGAACAGACCCTCGTTGGGGAAATCCGCCTGCATGGCGGCATCCACAACCGAAAGCTTGCCGTTGTCGTAAATCTTGATGCTTTCCTCGTTAAAGGTCACATAAATAATATTGTTATGCTGCTCGTAGTAGCTTAAACAGATACCCACCGGTGTTACCAGTAAGGAGTCCTTCTGCACATAATCCGGGAAATCCACAAATCCCATGACATCGCCGCCGCGGACAGCCACTCTTTCCTTTACAATGCCCAGTTCTTCCGAAAGTTTCTTCGTGTAGCCGGGGATTTTACCGCCACCGCCTACCACAAACACGGCACTGACCGGCTTATCGCCGTTCAATTCCATAATGCATTCCGCAACCGGCTTTGTCATAGCCTCAATCTGCGGTTCCAGCACCTCTAACAGCTCTTTGGAGGAAATGGTCTGGGGAAGCCCCATGATATCCGTAAAGCTGATTTCTTCTTTGTCTTCAATCTGTCGTTTGATTTCCTCTGCCGCATTGAAATCCACCAGACAGTGCTTGGCGATGGTCTCCGTCAGGCTGTCTCCCGCAATGGGTATCATGCCGTATGCCACAATGGCTCCGTCCTTGGTTATGGAAATATCGGAGGTACCGGCGCCTACATCCACCAGTGCAATGTTAAGCATACGGAACTTTTCGGGAATAGCCACCTGAATGGCGGCAATGGGCTCCAATGTCAGATTGACTGCCGTCAAGCCTGCCAGCTCCACCGCTTTATACAGACCGTCCACAACGTCCTCGGGCAGGAAAGTCACAATCATATCCGCCCCGATGTTTCCGGCTTTGTGCTCTTCCGGATTTAAAATCTGGTAGCCGTTCATATAATAGCGGATAACGGAATATCCCACGCAGAAAAAATTCAGTCCCGTATGATTGTCCTTGGAAAATTCCTCATATGCCTGCTCCACGCCCTTTGCGGAAAGCACGTACATGTCGTCGCGTTCCACCGTCCTGTCCTCTTCAAATGCCGTTTCCACATGAATGGTCACGGTACGGAGCACACGGCCTGCGGCTGCGATGCAGACATCCTTTAACGGAAATCCCAGTTCCTTCTCCAGCGCTTCCTTCACTTCTTTAATGGTGCTGCCGACCTTGCGGATATCATGAATTTGTCCGTCCAGCATGGCGCGGGTTTCATGCTCCTTTGCACATTCCGCCTTTACGATAAACCGCTCGCCGTCCCGGTATCCAACGGTTCCCACAATGCTTCTGGTACCGATGTCCAGACCGAACACCATCTGTGCTTTTTCCTTTTGCGTCATCGTCGTTTTTTTCCTGCTTACTCCTGCCACGTATATGCCTCCAGTCTGTTCTTTATCTGGTCACAGGCTGCGCTTAGACTGTCACTGTTATCAATCACAAAATCACTGTTTTTACGGTACTGTTCCTCCGTAAGCTGGTTGCCCATAATTCCCGTGATTTTTTCATCACTGTAACCTCTGTTTGCCTTCAGTCTCTGCCTTCTTACCTCTGGGGATGCATAAACATACCACATCTCATCCACAAAATCCTTATAACCGTTCTCAATCAGAAGCGCCGCCTCGATAAAGAAAAGCTCTGTTTTTCCCTCTTCGGCTGCCTTCTTAACTTCCTGCTCCAGATAATTTCTCACTGCCGGGTGCACAATATCATTCACCTTTTTTAGCAAAGATTTGTTCAGGAAAATCTGCGCCGCCATGCGGTTTTTGTTAATCCTGCCGTCCGCATCCAGCACACCTTTTCCAAGCAGCGCCACCATTTTTTCATAACAGTCCTGACCGGGCGACTGGATAATGTGCGCCACCTCATCAGCTAAACAAATTTTGCAAAGATAATGCTGTCTGATAAAAGATAGCACTTCCGTTTTCCCCGCACCGATACCGCCGGTAATACCAATCAGACGCATAAATCTACCCCCTTGTATCTTTATTTTGCTTCGTACCAGTTTTCACCGGTATGCATATCTATGGCAAGCTCCACGGCAAGGTCTGCCGCCCCTTTCATGCCTTTTTCCAGAATATGCTTTACCTGCTCTTCTTCGTCTTTTGCCGTTTCAATCAGAAGTTCATCGTGTACCTGCAGCAAAAGCCGGGAGGAAAGTCCCTCGTCCCTAAGACTCTTCCACACGTTAATCATGGCAATTTTAATAATATCCGCCGCCGTTCCCTGAATGGGGGAATTCATGGCAATACGCTCTCCGAAGCTTCTCTGCATAAAATTGTTGGAGGAAAGCTCCGGAATGGGTCTGCGCCGTCCGAACAAGGTTACGGCATAGCCGGTTTTCCTGGCTTTCTCCACCAGTCCGTCAATAAAATCCTTAATCTTCGGATAGGTTTCAAAATACTGCTCCATGTAGGCAGCCGCTTCTTTTTTGCTGATGCTTAAGTCCTGGCTTAACCCAAAGGAACTGATGCCGTAAATAATACCGAAGTTTACCGCCTTGGCGTTTCTTCTCTGCAAATCCGTTACTTCTTCAAACGGCACATGGAAAACCTGGGACGCCGTAATGCGGTGGATGTCCTCTTCCTTCCGGTAAGCGTCAATCAGCTTTTCGTCTTTGGACATATGCGCCAGCACGCGAAGTTCAATCTGGGAATAGTCCGCATCCGTAAATTCATAGCCTTCCTTCGGCACAAATACCTTTCGTATCTGTCTGCCCAGTTCCATTCGCATGGGAATGTTCTGCAAATTGGGCTCGGTGGAACTGATGCGTCCGGTAGCCGTAATGGTCTGGTTAAAGCTTGTATGAATTCTGCCGTCCTCCTTGATGCAGGAAGCCAGTCCGTCCGCATAGGTGGATTTTAATTTGGCAAGCCCTCTGTACTCTAAAATATCCGCCACAATCGGATAATCCGGCGCCATTTTTTCCAGTACGTCCGCCGCTGTGGAATAACCGGTTTTCGTCTTCTTTCCGCCGGGCAGATGCATTTCCTCAAATAAAATCTCCCCTAACTGCTTGGGAGAATTTAAGTTAAATTCTTTCCCCGCTTCTTCGTAAATTTTCGTTTCCAGCTCGGCAATTCTGCCGGACAGTCTCTCGCCGTATGCCTTTAATTCCTCCGGCTTTACTAAAATGCCTTCCTTTTCCATATCGTAAAGGACCAAAGAAAGGGGCATTTCTATTTCCCGGAACAAAGAAAGCATGCCGGTTTCGGAAAGCTTCTGTTCAAGTACTTCTTTTGCCGTAAATGCCGCATAGGCGCCATAGCAGGCATACTCCGTCACCTTCGCCGGATTTTCCGCATAAACGGCTTCCTCCGTTTTTTTGCCGAACACTTCCGTCCTTCCGGGTATCATAAGTCCCAGATGTTCTCCGGCAATGCTCTCCGTGTCGTAATCGTTTTTCAGCGGATTTAAAAGGTATGCCGCAATCAGGATGTCAAAATAACGCTCCGTGCCATCCTTCGCCAGAATATCATACTGCTTCTTGATATCGCACACGGAAATCTCTGCCTTTTCCGACAAAGTCAGCATTCTCTCCGCTGTTTCTTCCTTTGGCATACAGTCCGTATCGATAAAATAAACATTTTCCGTGTTGTAACACAGGGCAATGCCTGTGCTTAAGCGGAAAAATCCGGCTTTTCCGGCAGTGAGCGCTCCGGCAAACACCTTTTCCGCCTCCGCTTTTTCCGTTACCTTCTTAAATTTTTCCGTAAAAGTGCTTTCCCCCTGGGACTCCTCTTCGTTGAAGCGTCCGAGGAAATTCTTAAAGCCCAGCCTTTTCATAAGAGCATACGCTTCTTTGGTAAAATAGCCCTCTGCCTTTGCGTTCTCATAGGAAAAATCAAGGTCACAATCCGTCTTGATGGTGGCAAGCTCCTTGCTTAAATCCGCCAAATCCTTATTTGCCTGCAAAGACTCTCTTATGGATTTCTTGCCGACCTCTTCCACATGTTCATAAATGCCGTCCAAAGAGCCGAACTGCTTCATCAGCTCCTGTGCGGTTTTCTCGCCTACTTTTGGCACACCGGGAATGTTGTCCGCCGTATCGCCCATCAGGGCTTTCAGCTCTATGAACTGGGTGGGTGTCACGCCGTAAGCCGCTTCCACATCCTTTGCATAATAATCCTCGATTTCGGTTTTGCCGCCCTTGGTCTTGGGTATGCGGATTTTTACTTTGTCCGTGGCAATCTGTAAAAGGTCCCTGTCCCCGGAAATCAAAGACACCTGCATGCCCTGTTTTTCCGACAGTCTGGCAAGACTTCCCAGAATATCGTCCGCCTCCCAGCCGGCATGCTCCAATATGCAGATGCCCATGGCTGTCAGCATTTCCTTCATCAAGGGAACCTGCTCCCTTAACTCCGTGGGCATGGGCTTTCTGGTGCCCTTGTATGCCGCATATCTTTCATGGCGGAAGGTTGGCTCGTTTCTGTCGAATGCCACCGCCAGATACTCCGGCTTTTCCTCCTCCAGTATCTTAAACATAATATTTAAAAATCCGTATACCGCGTTGGTATGGAGGCCTTCCGCATTTGTCAAATCCGGCAGTCCGTAAAACGCCCTGTTCAAGATACTGTGTCCGTCTATCAAAACTATTTTTTCACTCACAATAATACCATGCCTTTCTAACCTGCAGAATTCATTCTTCCGAAACCGCAGATTTTTCGTCCGTCACCAGACAAAGAATACAAGCAGTGTCCCCACGGCTATGGCCGCAAGAATTTCAAAGGTAATACGCATGTAGCGGAATACCTTATGCATTCGTAATTTATGCTCTGCTCCTTCCATCCGGCGGTTGATTTCCTCTTTCAGGTCAAATGCCCTGCCGTCCTCCAGACGGGACATACCTTCGGCAATCAGTATCTGAATGGTGAGCTCTTCTTCACAATCCGGGCAGCTTTCCACATGTGCAAGAAAGCTCTCCAAATCCTTATCGCTCAATTCCCCCGCAATAAATGCCGGAATGAGCTTTTCACATTCTTTGCAATTCATACCCTGTCAGTCTTTCCTTCTTTCCGCAAACAGAACAGTACGTCTTCTTTGGACCTTTCGCTGCTTGCGCTGATAACCCCTATACATTTTACCATACTCTAAAAAAAGATGCATCAGAAACTTTCCTTTCCTGCTTCTTTATGCTATATTTGTCTTATGAAAAAACAAAATTTATTTTTTACTTTTCTTAAAATAGGTACTTTCACTTTTGGCGGCGGTTACGCCATGGCTGCTCTTTTGGAGCATGAATTTGTAGAAAAAAAGAAGTGGATTAGCAAAGAAGAATTTATGGACATGGTTGCCATTGCCGAATCGACTCCCGGACCGGTTGCCATCAACAGTGCTACCTTTATCGGCTATAAAACAGAGGGTGTCCTCGGCGCACTGCTTGCGACGGTTGCCGTAAGTATTCCCTCTTTTGTTATTATTTATCTGATATCACTGGTGTTTGACCGTTTCTTAAGCCTAAGCTATGTTGCTTACGCTTTCAAGGGCATCCAGGTGGGCGTGGTTTATCTGATTTTTTCCGCCGGCATAAAAATGGCAAAGGGTCTGAAAAAGGACATTTTCTCCCGCCTGATTTTGGCTGCGGTCTTTCTTCTTATGACCTTTTTTACCCTGACTTCCGTTTCGTTTTCGTCCGTATTTTATATTCTGATTTGCGGATTTCTTGCCGTTCTGCTGTATCTTATACACACGGCTTACGGTGTTTCGCAAGCACCTGGGAAAAATAAAGATGGGAAAGGAGGAAATGACCTATGATTTACCTGCAGTTGTTTTTCTCTTTTCTGATGATTGGCACGGTTTCTTTCGGCGGAGGCTACGGTATGATTTCCTTAATCCGGGAAACCGTTCTTTCTTACGGCTGGCTTTCCGAAGAAGAATTCTTAAATTTCATTGCGGTTTCGGAGTCCACTCCCGGCCCTC
This sequence comes from Lachnospiraceae bacterium UBA5899, assembly GCA_002432425.1. Lineage (GTDB taxonomy): Bacteria > Bacillota > Clostridia > Lachnospirales > Lachnospiraceae > Acetatifactor. The sequence continues at coordinate 59,808 of DJEL01000001.1, read as the reverse complement.
TTGCCGTCAATATGGCGACCTTTATCGGTTCCTCCCAGGGCGGTTTTTGGGGAAGTTTCTTTGCTACCCTGGGTGTGGTAATGCCTTCTTTTTTCATTATCCTGCTGATTGCGGCGCTCCTTAAAAACTTCATGAAATATGCCGGCGTGCAGGCGTTTCTTTCCGGAATCCGCCCCTGCGTGGTGGCTATGATACTCTCCACCGCCGTTACCATGGGACTCGGAACCCTGTTTTCCGTCCGGTCCGTCGATGATATCGGCAACCTTCTTAACCTTGGACTTTCTTCCGAGGCGGCTGGTTCCCTGTCTTCCGGCGTCGTATCTCCGGATTATAAGGGGATTTTCATCTTTGTATTTCTGATTGTTCTGCATGTTTTATGGAAGCACTTCCGTAAGAAAACCATTTCTCCCATCCTGATGCTTTTACTGTCGGCGGGACTGGGTATGGTGGTTTATGGGATGCTGTAAGGCAACTCATGATATGGCAACAAAAAAAGCCCAGTAAATACTGGACTTTTTATGCCGGTGGCGGGACTTGAACCCGCACTGTGTTGCCACAAACAGATTTTGAGTCTGCCGCGTCTGCCATTCCGCCACACCGGCTCACTGCTTTCACAGCCGAATTTTATATTACCATATTCTTTCGCCATTGACAAGAAGTTTTTCGGAAGGAAACGAGATAAATTTCCGTCACAGTCTGCCCAGCAGCTCCGCTATCTCCAGATTGCGGTTGGGAATGCAGTAAGTTTCCGCCCCTTTCTCCAGCCGGATGCAGAAATCCACTTTGCCGTTATGAACCGTCATTTTCACTTTCGCCAGCTTTTCTTTCAGCAGAGGAATAAGGCAGAAATAAAGCCGGTCATCCTCAAAGGACAAATGCCCGTATTCCGTGCCTTCTTTGCTGCAGACCATAATCCGGTTGCTCTGAAAGGCTTTTGGGTACAAGGTCATCCCCTCCGGCGGATGTTTCCTTTTCTCCACCTTAAGATACGCCGGAAAATGATAAATTTCCCGGTTCTCTTTGTCCTTTTTTCCCTGTCCTGCAATCTTGTGTAAAATACTTACAGGCTCTGTAAACTGTTCCGCCAGAAAATGAAAAAGCCGGCTTTTTATCTGCATACCGGCTTCTTTTTCTTCTAAAAGGTCTTTTACCAACTGATGAATACTGATTAAAAAAAGCGCAAAATCCTCTTCTTTCGGGTTCCACAGATACTTTCCCTGCGCCACCTCATAGTAGGGATGCTCTTCCGTTTCGGTTTCCATGCTGTAATACTGGTATATCTTTCTGTCCCGGAAGGCTCTTTCATTCACTTGCCCCGTCCACTCCGGGCGCTTCTTTTCTTCCCTTTCGTACTTCTTTCCTTCTCTTCCGTACCTTCTATCTTCTCTTCCTGACATTTTTGTCCGAAAAGCATGCGGCTCTTTTTTTAAGAGCTGGTATGCCTCATTTATCTCCTGCGCCCTTCTTATATGCTTCGGGTTATCCGAGCCCAGTGCATCCGGATGGCATTCGCTCATCAGACGGCGGTACTTCTTTTTTAATGACTGCAAATCGTCTTTTTCTGTAACAGAAAGAAGCTTTCTTGCATATGCTACATTCATTTTTTCTCCCTACAACGCCTGAAAAACGGCATACACAACCGGTCCCAGCAATGCAGGCAGCAGGTTGCCGACCTTCACTTTCTTGCCGAAGGTCAGATTGATGCCCACGCAGAAAATCAGGCAGGAGCCTACATAGCTCAAATCGGAAATCAGGCTGTCGGGAACGAAATTGCCAATCAGATGCGCTGCCAGTGTGATGAGTCCCTGATAGACAAAAATGGCTATGGCGGAGCATGCAGTGCCGATGCCGTAGGAAGCCGCAAATACCACTACAATCACAAAGTCCAGCACGGCTTTGACCGCCAGCATGGAATAATCACCGGTGAGTCCGTCCTCAATGGAACCCACGATTGCCATGGCTCCCACGCAGATAACCAGGGAGGTGTTGACAAAGCCTTCTACGAAATGATTGTCTTTTTCCGCATGGAAAAGCTTCTTTAACTTTTCTCCCAGAGCGTCCATCCGCTTTTCAATATCAATCCATTCACCCAAAAGCCCACCGAGCACCAGTGAGCCGATGAGCAGCATACTGCCCTTTGTGGAAAGAATGCTCTCTACGGAAAGCATTCCTCCCTGGGCGATGGATGTGCTGTTTTCAATTTTTAACATTCCGATAAGCGTACCTGCCGCTCCGATAAAAATTATGGCTACGCCGCAGGCGCTCATGAGAATATCCTGAAAGCGCTGCCTAAAGCCCTTTCTTGCCACAATTCCTACCACGCTGCCTGCAATCACCGCCAGCGTATTTAAAATCGTACCTAAGCCAAACATTTCTTTATCCTGTAAGTTCTAAAAATCCGTTTCCGTCCGTGACTTTTCCTTATTCAAAAATCTTCTTGTAAATCGGGAAGCAGTCAAAGGTTGCAAAATAGTCCTTCGGGGTTTCCGCTCTGCGGATAAGCTGTACACTGCCGTCTTCTTTTAAGAGAAGCTCTGCGGACTTCAGCTTGCCGTTGTAGTTGTAACCCATGGCAAAGCCGTGTGCGCCGGTATCGTGAATGGCAAGATAATCTCCTATTTCGATTTCGGGAAGCATTCTGTCGATGGCAAATTTATCATTGTTTTCGCAAAGTGAACCTACCACATCGTACTTGTGGTCACAGGGTGCGTTTTCTTTTCCCAAAACCGTGATGTGATGATAAGCGCCGTACATAGCAGGACGCATCAGGTTTACGGCACAGGCATCCACACCGATGTATTCCTTGTGGGTGTGTTTCTCATGAATAACCTTGGTAACAAGGTGACCGTAAGGCGCCATCATGAAACGGCCGAGTTCGGTGTAAATGGCAACGTCTCCCATACCTGCGGGAACCAGCACTTCTTCGTAAACCTTTCTGACGCCTTCTCCGATTACGCGAATGTCATTGGGTGTATCTTCGGGCTTATAAGGAATGCCGATACCGCCGGAAAGATTGATGAAGGTGATGTGCGCACCGGTTTCTTCTTTTAACTTCACCGCCAGTTCAAATAACTCTCTGGCAAGTGTCGGATAATAGTCGTTGGTTACGGTGTTGCTGGCAAGGAATGCATGAATACCGAAGTTCTCCACGCCCTTTGCCTTTAAGATTTTATAGCCTTCAAACATCTGCTCCGTGGTAAAGCCGTATTTGGCATCGCCGGGGTTATCCATAATGCTGTTGGCAATGGAGAAATATCCGCCGGGATTGTAACGGCAGCTTAAGGTCTTGGGCAGATAGCCGATGGTTTTTTCCAGAAAATCAATGTGGGTAATGTCATCCAGATTGATGGTGGCTCCGATTTTTGCCGCATACGCGAATTCTTCCGCCGGAGTGTCGTTGGAGGAAAACATAATGTCCTCTCCCGGAACGCCCATGGCATGGGAAAGCATCAGTTCTGTCATGGAAGAACAGTCACAACCGCAGCCGTATTCTCTTAAGATGTCAATTAAGAACGGATTGGGTGTTGCTTTTACCGCAAAAAATTCCTTGTAGCCCTTATTCCAGGCAAAAGCTTCCTTTAAGGCTTTGGCATTTTCCCGGATACCCTTTTCATCATAAATATGGAAGGGTGTGGGATATTCCTTTACGACCTCTTCAATCAGTTCTTTTGTTACAAATGGTTTTTTCATAATGTATTGCTCCTCCGTATAAAACTTTATTTATGAATATTTTCAATCTGCCAGTCAATGGGGGTAAGACCGTTCCGCATTAAAAATTCGTTGGTCTTACTGAAAGGCCGGCTTCCGAAAAATCCTCTGTAAGCAGAAAGCGGACTCGGATGAGGTGCCTCTAAAATCAGGTGTTTGGGGTTGTTCAGCATGGACTTTTTCATCTGTGCCGGTTTTCCCCACAAAATAAACACAATGGGTCTGTCCTCTTCGTTTAACACCCTTATGGCAGCATCCGTAAATTCTTCCCAGCCCATGTTCCGATGAGAAAAAGCGGAATGTGCCCGGACAGTCAGCACCGTGTTTAAGAGAAGCACGCCCTGTTCCGCCCACTTGGTAAGGCAGCCGTTATCCGGTATATAGCAGCCGAGGTCATCGTGCAGCTCCTGATAAATATTAACCAGGGAAGGGGGAATTTCCACATCCGCCTTTACGGAAAAACATAAGCCGTGCGCCTGTCCGTCATTGTGATAGGGGTCCTGTCCCAGTATCACCACTTTGACTTTCTTAAGCGGCGTCAGATGAAACGCATTGAAAATATCGTCCGCAGGCGGAAACACCTGTGTGGTTTCGTATTCTTTTTTTACAAACCGAAATAGTTTGGCATAATAAGGTTTCTTAAATTCCGGCTCCAATGCCGTGAGCCAGTCACCTGTAATCATTCCCATAACTTTTGTACTCCTATAACCTGACCGGTGCTTCTTTGTTCCGATAGCCTGTCCGTTACTTCTCTGCTCTTATAACCTGACCGGTACGCCTCTGCTTTGTAAATATTCCTTTACTTCCCGGATTTCCAGTTCCTTAAAGTGGAACAAAGAAGCCGCAAGCGCCGCTTCCGCACCGCCCGCTGTCAGCGCCTCGTAAAAGTCTTCCATTTTACCGGCTCCGCCCGATGCGATAACCGGAATTTTTACTTCTTTTGCAATGGCGGAAGTAAGGGCAATATCATACCCCGCCTTTGTGCCGTCCGCGTCCATGCTGGTAAGCAGAATTTCACCCGCACCCAGTTTTTCCGCCTGCATCGCCCATTCCACTGCGTCGATGCCGCAGTCCACTCTGCCGCCGTTTTTATAAACGGAAAAATGACCGTCCGGCTGTCTTTTGGCATCAATGGCTACTACCACACACTGGCTGCCGAATTTATCCGCCGCATCCGCAATCAGACGCGGGTTCATAACCGCTGCGGAATTCACAGAAATCTTGTCCGCGCCTTCCCTGAGTAACAGCTTAAAATCATCCACGGTACGGATACCGCCGCCGACCGTAAAAGGAATAAACACCTTTTCCGCTACTCTGCGCACCATATCGGCAACCGTGGCGCGGTTGTCGCTGGAAGCGGTAATGTCAAGGAAAACCACCTCGTCCGCTCCGGCTTTATCGTATGCCGCCGCAATTTCCACCGGGTCTCCGGCATCCGTTAAATTTACAAAATTGACGCCCTTTACCACGCGTCCGTCTTTCACATCCAGACAGGGAATAATTCTTTTGGTATGCATCAGTCTTCCCTCCCTTTTAATTCTACAAAGTTCTTCAGAATGGTAAGTCCCGTATGGGAGCTTTTTTCCGGATGGAACTGGCAGGCGAACACATTTCCCTTTTCCACGGATGCGTGAATGGTCACGCCATACTCCGCGGTAGCCGTTACAATATCCTCTTCTGCCTGCAGGTAATAGGAATGCACAAAGTACACATAGGAATTTTCCGGTATGCCGGCAAACAGCCTGCCTTTCTTGGGAAAACTTAACGAATTCCAACCCATGTGCGGTACTTTCAGACCGTCTCCTTCGGGAATACGCACGATTTTTCCTTTCAGAAGTCCCAAGCCTTCCACGCCGGGCGCTTCCTCGCTGCTTTCAAACATAAGCTGCAATCCTAAGCAGATGCCCAGAAAAGGAATTCCTTTTTCCACCACTTCGTGAATAACCGGCACCAGACCGTAGCGGTTCAGCTTTTCCATGGCGTCGCCGAAGGCTCCCACGCCCGGCAGGATAACCTTGTCCGCCGCAAGGATTTCTCCGGCATCCCTCGTTATCAAAGCTTCCTCTCCCAGATATTGAAGTGCTTTTTCCACACTCTTTATATTGCCTGCATCGTAGTCGATAATTGCAATCACTGAAGTTTCCTCCTAAAGTGTATTACCAGCGTCCTCCGGCAGAAATTCCGTATCATCGGTTTCTTCCTCTTCCGGCAGTAAGTCCGGCAAATCCTCCGTATCCGTTGCCGGTTCGTCTTTGATATCCACGGTTCCGCCGTTAATCAGCGTGTCAAGCATTCTGGTGTATTCCACCTTGTTGTCGCAGAACGCAATGCTTCTTACGCCCTCTTCATCCAGTCCGTAATTTTCCCGCAGAATGGTAAGTACTTCCCGGTAAAGCTTTAACATTTCACCGTCTGCGCCGCAGGCAAGTGCTTCTTCCTGGGTTTCCTCGTACTCCTCCACTGCCTGCATAAGGCTGTCCAGAGCATACAGATTTTCTCCGTCTTCCACATATTTGTCATAGTCGTTTATCTTTTTCTGCATACGCAGCACCATATTGGAGAAGGTAAACAACTGCTGTTCTCTTTCCGTGAGCTTCTGTCCGTACAGAATTTCATAACAGGTCAGATAGTCCTGATTTTCAAACGCCGTCACGGCATTTTTCTTGGCATAACCGGGTGCCACATAGGAAATGCTCAAATACAGCGCAGCAAAAACTGCCGCTGAGAAAAGGCATACCAGAATGATGTTTTTCTTTGTATAGCCTTTGGAAACTTTCTCTTCCTGCTCGGATACTTCCGGCTTTTCCTTCTTCTTTTGGGGAGCTTTTTTCGCCTTTCCCTTGTCCTTGCCTTTTCCTTTTTCCGGCTTTCCGTCTTCCTCTTCGTCGCCGTCTTCTTCGTTTCCGGCTTTGGCGTTCTTTTTCGTTCCCTTGCCCTTGGCAGGCTTGTCCTTTTTCTTCTTTTCTTTCTTCTTTTTCTTGTCCTGCTCTGCCGTCTTGTCTTCTTTTTCCAGTTCTTCTAAGACTTCTTCGTTTTCGTCCTTCTGCGGCTCTTCTTCGGGAGTTGCTTCCTCTGTAAAGAGTGCCAGCAGACGTTTGAAAAAGCCAGGCTTTTTCTCTTTCTTCTCCGATTTGTCCTGCAGCAGTTCATCGATATCGGCAAGGTCCATTTCCATAACGCCCTCGCCCGTGGATGTTCCCATTCCCTGTCCGGCAGGTTCTTCCGACATATCATCCGGGTTTTCCACCATTAAAGGTAGTCCCTCTCCGACAGCTTTACCTGCCGCACTGTTTCCGTCTTTTCCTTCTGCCGCAGTCTTTTCATCACTGCCCGACATTCCGGCTGTCGGCATCTTTCCTCCAGGACCTGCCTCCCCGGCTGCCGGCTTCTCTTCGTAGGAAGCCTCCGTGGAAATTTCATTTTCCTCGGTCATTTTCTGCAGTTCCTGCAATTCTTTTTCCATATCTTCCGGCAGAGTCACAGGTGTTTCTTCCGATACGGAAACCGTACTGTCTTTCGACTCATCGGAAAGGGACTCCGGTTCTTCTCCGTTGGCAATTTTTTCGGCAGCATCAAACAGCGCCGCAATTTCTTCCGGTGTAAGAGAGCCGCCCGCATTGTCTTCCTTATCCGGTTTCAAATCGGCTTCCGGCGCACGGAAAGGCGTATTTTCTCCCTTATGTGCTTTCGGTGCTGCGGACGCATTATTCATACTTTTTAATAAATTATCCAGATATTCTTCATTCATATTCATAAGAATTCTCCCTTAAGGCTTTCCGCCTGCTAAAAAAACAAGGTAAGTGTATCACATTTTTTCCAACTCTTCCATAGCATAAACCGCATTTTTTTGAATTCCTGCGCCTCTTTCGGCAAGTCCGGCTGGTATTTGGTATAAATATTCATGAATTCGTATAAAATCGGATTTCAGATTTAACTCGGCTATTTTTTCATAGCGGATACGGATGGTGTTTAAGTTGCGCATGCCGGCACCCAGTTCCAGAATACAGAGCTTCTTATTTAAGGTGCCCTGCAGCCATTTTAAGTAGCGGTCCCAGTTTTCCTTGTAATTCGGTTCTTCAAAATGCTCTGCATAAAGAGTATTAAATTCACAAGGCTGCCCGGTTTTTAAGCCGACAGGTACCTTCAAATCCCGAAAGCTTTTCTCTCCCTTAACGCAGCTTTCAATATCCCGATACAAAGCAGTTTTTTTGCTTTCCTCCGGCTCATCCGTAAAATGCCGCCAGTTGCCGCAGAACTCTGCCATGCGGTCCTGCTTTAATTCCTGCTCGGAAAGAATGCCGTCCATGCAGTAGGACAAAATAAAATAATTTTTGCCCTGAAGCAGATGGGTCAGTCCCTCATAAGCCTTTTTAAGCCTCACATCTTCTTTTAAGAATAAGTAATTCACATAGGGAACCACCCACTGGACTCCCGCCTCGGCTATTTTCCCGCAGACTTTTGCATAGTTTTCCTTTTCCTGTAAAAATGCCTCATCCTCAAATTCTTCTCCGATGCCCACCAGAACCATATCGGCTGCCTGTATTTTTTCCTTTATTTCCGTTAAGCTGTTTGCTTCCGCGCTCATACTGTTTTTCCTTCCGTACTCTGTAAATTTTCCTGTACAGTAAGAGAGCCGGGATAACTCCCGGCCCTGTTGCCATTTTTATTTCTTTAATAAAAGGCCATCCAGCACTTCTACCAATTTTACGATTTCCGGTTTGGAAAGCTGGGCATCCACGCCGAGCTGCTCGCCCTTGGCACGCATTTCTTCATTTACAAGGGAAGAGAAAATAACTACCGGGATATCCTTGGTTTCGTCATTTTCCTTAATCAGCTTCGCCAGATGATAACCGTCCATCTGTGGCATCTCAATATCGGTAATGACACACTGTACTTCATCCTTCAGTGTTCCTTTCTGAATGGCACCGGTAATTACATCATACGCTTCCTGTCCGTTTGCAGTATGGATAAGATGCACGTAACCGGCTTTATGTAAGGCATCCACAATCAGCTTGTTTAACAACTGGGAGTCCTCTGCAATCAGAATGGGAACGTCGCAGCGCTCTCTGTGTCCCAGTTCTGCAAGCTGCTCGGAACGAAGTCCGGTTTCCGGGTTAATGTCTGCAATAATCTTTTCAAAATCCAGAATAATAATCAGCTTGTCTTTGATTTTCACAACGCCGAGTGCGGAGCTGTCCGATGCAATGGTGGCATCCGGCTTGATGATTTCCGTCCAGGACAGACGGTGAATGCCCACTACGTTGTCCACATGGAAGGCAATGTCCAGCTTGTTGAAGTTGGTGACGATGAACAGACCTCCCGCTTCGGAAACGCCCATCTGCAGGCAGTTCTTCAAATCAATCGCCGTAATCATCTTGTCACGCGGCATGAAAATACCTTCTATGCTGGGATGTGCATTGGGAATGGGAGTCACAGGCTGGTAATTGATAATCTCCGTTACCTTTGCCACGTTGATGCCGTAGGAATTGCCCGCTACGGTAAACTCCAGAATTTCCAATTCGTTTGTCCCGTTTTCCAATAAGATTTTTGTATCCATCCTTCTACCTCACATAATCTTCTGTTTTATACCCGTTCAAAAAACTATAGGTAAAGTATATCATAAAATGCACACTTTGAACACACTAATTTTCTGCTTTTTGCAAATCCTTTTACATATTTTTTGACTTTTATGTCCGTTAAATTTATAATACAGGTATGAAAAAAATTATCTTTTTTGACATTGACGGAACACTGACAAAAGAAACCGACGGCACCATTCCCGAAAGCTGCATTTCTGCCATTCGCAGGGCAAGAGAATGCGGGCATCTGATGTATATCAACACCGGACGCTGCTTTCAGAATGTGGAGCCGCGTTTTCAGGAAATCGGATTTGACGGCATAGTCTGCGGATGCGGGACAAACCTGTACAGCGGTGGAAAGGAACTGCTTTACGTCTCCCAGACGCACACGCTCACCATGGAAATTCTGCGTGCGGCCAGACAGGCAGAGGTAGACATTGCTTTTGAGTCCAAATATGAGGTATGTTTCGATACCTCCCGTCCCATCCGGCACCCCGATGCGGCGGAGCTTTTCCGTTCCTTTCGGGATGTGCACCACTATCCCATGCGGACGAACCTTACCGAAGAGGATTTTTTCTGCGACAAATTTGTGGTCTGGTATCAGGATGAATCCCAGCTTGCCGCTTTCCGCACCGTTTCGGATGCGTACTTTGACTGTATCGACAGGGGCGGCACCTTCCGGGAATTTGTCCCCAAGTGCTATTCCAAAGCTACCGGCATTGCCCGTATCGTCGCCCACCACGGCATTTCCATGGAAAACACCTATGCCATCGGCGACAGCAACAACGACCTTCCCATGCTGACGGCGGTTCACACAGCCATTGCCATGGGCAACGCCTCTCCTGCTTCTTTGTTTGACAAAGTTTCCTATGTAACGGACAAAGCCAGCGAGGACGGCATTCTGCATGCACTCTCACATTTCGGATTTTTAGATTAAAATTTTGGAGGAATGTTTATGATGAATGGAATTAACGGAAACATCTGGCACAACATCAACGTAAAGAGAGTAACACCCACGGATTTTATCTGCGTTATTGAAATCCCAAAGGGAAGCAAAACGAAATACGAGCTGGACAAGGAAACCGGTTACATTATTCTGGACCGTATCCTTTATACTTCCACCCACTATCCCGCCAACTACGGCTTTATTCCCCGTACCTACGGCGATGACGGTGACCCCCTGGACGTACTGCTGCTCTGCTCGGAGCCGGTGGTTCCCCTGACTCTGGTACGTGCCTATCCCATCGGTGTCATCTCCATGCTGGACGGCGGCAAAAAGGACGAAAAGATTATTGCCGTTCCTTTTAACGACCCCAATTACAACTGCTACCACGACATCTCCGAGCTGCCCTCCCATGTGATTGAAGAAATGGAGCATTTCTTCACCGTTTACAAGGCGCTGGAAAACAAAACCACCGACGTAAACGAAAAGGGCAACCGTGAAGAAGCCATCCGTGTCATCGAAGAATGTCTGGACAATTATATCAACAAGTTTGTACGAAGCTGGTAACATAAAGGCGTGTGGAAATCCACACGCCCTTTTTCTTTCTGCGGAGTAACTTATTTTCTGGCATCCGGAAGCCTAAGCCTAAACAGCCTTCTGGCAAGCAGCTTAAAGCGGAACGGTAAAAACGGATACAGATAGCTTTGTCCGGAAACCGTTTTGTTTAAGGCTACTGCCAGACAGGTTATCACAACACCTGCCGCATATCCCCACACATCCAGCCATGCCGTTAAAATCAGCGTCAGTATTCTCATAAATTTCAGCGCATATCCCAATTCATAATTTGCCTGCGTATAGTTGGCGATGGCAACGAATGCCATATACAGCATAACTTCAGAATTGAACCAGCCGCTGTTGACGGAAAATTCTCCCAGTACCAGCGCCGCCATAACGGAAAGCGGCGTACTTAACATGCTGGGCGTATTGACTGCCGCCAGTCTTAAGCCGTCAATGGCAAGCTCTAAAATGAGGAACTGCCAGATAAGCGGAATGTTTTCCATGTCCTTCAGCATAATGAATGCAAAATTTTCCGGTATCCATTCCGTGTGATTCATAAGAAGTAGAAACGTCGGCGTCATAATATACGTCAGAATAAAGATAAGAAATCTCGTCAGCCGCAGGTATGTGCCCGTAATGGGCGGAAAATAATAATCGTCCGCCTCTTCCACCACATCAAAAATGGAAGTTGGCAAAATCATCGCCGATGGGGAATTGTCCACAAAGATAATGATGTTTCCTTCGAGCACCTGCGCTGCTGCGGTATCGGGACGCTCCGTATATTTGAATTTCGGGAACGGATTGTACCACTTCTTTTCATACAGGCACTCCGCCAGGCTCTCCTGGTTCATGGTCAGCGCATCCACCTTGATGTTCTGTATTCGGGTGACAATTTTATCCAGCAGTGCTTTATCCACCCGGCTCTCCATGTAGCAGACCGCAATGTCCGTATGGGAGCTTTTTCCGGCGGCATACATTTCCATGCGCAAATCCGTGCTGCGAATTCGTCTTCTTAAAAGCGCTGTATTGAACACAATGGTTTCCACAAACCCGTCCTTGGAGCCGCGAAGCACCTTGTCCTTATCCGGCTCCGCCACATTCCGGGAGGGGTATTCCCTGCTGTCTATGAGAATTGCTTTATCATAGCCGTCTATCAGCAGCACAAATACGCCGGACAACAGATTATTCAAAATGTTGTCCCACTTTCCGCTTAAATCCACCTCCACATAGGGCATGCAGAGCTTACACATTTTATGGGCGTCCTCCGGCATGGCATCCGCTTTGATGCCAAGGAAGTACTGCAGGATTTTCTCCATCAGCTCATCCTTGCAAAATCCATCTATAAAATACATGCAGGCTTCCCTGCCGCCAATCTCAATGGTGCGGTAAATCAAGTCAAAGCTTTTGTCCACCTTGAGCCGGTCGTTTAAGTAGTTCATATCCTGCCGTAAGGTTCCCGTCATTTCCTCTTTCTTTTCCATAAAAAAATCTCCTTCCCAAATCACTATCAGTGTTCCGAAAAGGAGAAATTTTATACTTTTGATTTTATTTTGTGGTGCTGCCGAAGCCGCCGTTGCGGATACCATCCGCTTCATCGTCCACCGTAATGCCGAAGGGTAAGAAAATTCCCTGTAAGAAACCGGTTCCTGCTTCCACCTGAAGGGTCTTTCCTTCGTTGGAGTCATTGGTAATCTTGGCGAATATATGACCTTCGTTGTCGGAGTCGAAATAATCGCTGTCAATGATGCCTACGGTATTGTTAAGCTGCAGGCGGAATTTAAATCCCAGTCCGCTTCTGGGGAAAAGCTGGAGTACCCAGCCCTCTTCCATTTTTGCACGGATGCCGGTGGGAATTTTAATGGTTTCACCCGGTGCCAGTGCGAAGGAAAACGGTGCGTAAAAATCATAGCCCGCGCTTCCTTTGGTTGCCCGCATGGGAAGTTTTAATTCTTCATATATTTTTTCCGCTGCCGATTCGTCGTATGCGGGAAAATCTCCCATAAGCGCCTGTATGTAATTTTCTTTGGAAACCTTAAAAAACTGTGCAATTTTCTGCATTCTGCCATCCATGCCTTTCAGTGACCTATAGCCTTTCCGGTATCTTACCGTCTTGTGCCGTCACAATTTAATTGTCGTCTATTCGTAATCTCCGCAGTGCAGGACCGGAAGTAAGGGGTCCGGCTGCTGCAGGGTTTTCTGGACATCTATGACTCTCTGGTTTTTACTGCCCTTCCAGAGAAGCTTGGTATCCAGCTCTCCGATATGAAATTCGCCGTCCACTACTACGTCCACGTACTGCATCATGGGATAATACAGGATATTTTCCCAGGAGTCGCCCGTGTACAGCCAGATTGTCTTGTTCGGGTACTTCTCCTTGATTTCCGCCATGAAATTTCTCACATCCAGACGGTTTGCCGGATGTAAAGGGTCCCCGCCGGAAAAAGTGATGCCGGAAATATAGGGTTTATCCAACTGGTCAAAAATTTCCTTTTTGGCTTCCTCATCAAACAAAAGTCCCCCGTTCGGGTCCCAGGTAATGGGATTCTGACACTGTTCGCAGCAATGACTGCAGCCTGCTACCCACAGAACGACGCGCAGACCATCTCCATTTAACATATCGTCCTTGGTAATATTATGATATCTCATAAGACCGTTACATGCTCTTCCTTTCTGCGATTTCTGCCATTTTTGCCTCGTTTAAGCGGGTGTCCCCGTGTACTCTGGAATAAGACAGGTAACCATTCATTCTGTCAATCTTGGTTAAGTTTCTGCTTCCGCACTTGGGACATACATCCATTTCGAGTTCCTGATGACCGCAGTCATCGCAGTAAGCAAGGGAAAGATTAACACCTTCGTAGAAGCCCATGTCCATGGCTCTTCTGATTAAGGTCTTCACTGCCTCAATATTGTAATCAATGGGGTATTTCACGTACTGGATTTTGCCGCCGTTGCTCAAATTCCAGAATCTTTCCTCAATGTCCTGCTTCTGGATGGGAGTAATGTCCTCCGTTACATGGCAGTGGAAAGAGTTGCTGACATATTCTCTGTCGGAAACGCCCTCGATAATACCGTATTTGTTACGGAACTGCTTAATCTGCAGACCGCAGAGGTTTTCTGCGGGTGTGCCGTAAATGGCATACAGATTGCCGTCCTCTTCCTTGAATTCACTGACCCTGGCATTGATATGCTCCATAACCTCAAGAGCAAACTGTCCGTCTTCCACTAAGGACTTGCCGTTGTAAAGCTCCTGCAGCTCGTTTAAGGCGGTGATGCCGAAGCTTGCGGTTGCGGATTTTAACAGCGGTTTAATCTTGTCGGAAAGCTTTAAGTGTCCGCCCAGGAAACCTCCCTCGCAGTAAGCAAGCGGGTTGGTGGAAGCTCTCATTTCGCCAAGGTATGCATAGGTCCTTATATGAAGCTGGCGGATTAACTGTAAATAGTAATCCAGCACTTCGTAAAAATCCTTGCTCTCCTGTCTGGACTTTGCCAGAATCATGGGCAGATGCAGGGAAACCGCACCGATGTTGAAACGGCCCACAAATACGGGCACATCCTTATCGTCCGCCGGATGCATGCCGCCTCTTTCATACCAGGGAGAAAGGAACGCACGGCAGCCCATGGGAGAAATGATTTTTCCGTACTGCTTGTAAATGCTTGCCACATAGCCTTTGCCGGTCAGGGACAGCCAGTCGGGATACATGGTCTTTGCGGAGCATGCCACACCGGCTTCAAATACATCCTCCAGCGGCTTGCCGGGACCATGCAGGTTTTCATCGTATAAAAAGACAATCTTAGGGAACAGAACCGGCTTCTTGCATTCCTTTTTGCCCTGTCCTCTTCTTCTGACATTCAGCATGGAAATGGTAGCCAGCTTGGCAAATCTGCCGGTGCCGGTACCTGCCGTAACGGTAATGAACGGATAGTCGCCGCGGCTGCTGGCAACGGTGTTGAACTTGTACTCCCAGCCCTGGAAGCCCTGTTCAAATTCTCTTACCACGTCCGCATAGGCTTCTGCCTCCGCCGTATCGTCATCAATTCCCAGTCTCTTGTATTTTTCAATGTATTTTTTGTAGGATTTTTCTGCGTAAGGCTCCAAGATATTGTCCACGCTGGGTACGGTAAATCCGCCGTACTGCTGGCTTGCCGCACTGAGCACAATATCGCCGATGACGTCAAACGCCACGTCCAGGGTCTTCGGCTCATTGTACCAGATATTGCCCATTTCAAAGCCGCCGGACAACACATTTTCCACGTCAAACAGACAGCAGTTCATGGTATCTCTTCTGGCGGACATGTCATGCACATAAATATAACCGTCGCGGCATGCCTGGATTTCCTCCGTTGTCATAAAGAACTTCTGGTAAAGCTCTTTGTTTAACTGGTTGAAAATCAGGGAACGCTTGGTGGAAACCAGCGCAGAGTCCGTATTGGCGTTTTCCTTGTCCCCGATATACATGATGGACTGGCTCTTTTTGTATACATCGTCCAGCATACGCACGAAATCCTGCTTGTAGTTGCGGTAATCCCGGTAGCTCTTTGCTACAATGGGCTTTACCTGCTCCAGAGCACTTTCCACGATGTTGTGCATGATGGGAATGGGAATTTCATCCTGCTCAAGCTCGTCCACCTTTTCTACCACATACTGGCAGATATGACGTTTTTCTTCTTCTGTAAATTTGGTCAGTGCACGGTAAGCGCTCTTGCCAACGGCATTCACTACCTTCTGCACGTTAAATGTCTCTTTGCTGCCGTCCTTTTTAACGACCTTCACATCTCTTTTTGTCTTAAACTGGGCACCGTAATCGGTTGTGTCTTCGCCCATCTGCTCCACTTCAATACTCATGGCGCTGTTTCCCCCGCTTTCCTTTGTTTCACAAGATATGGTGTGTTTTTCATTTGTCTGTCACCATATTTAGTGATGTATTCTTAGTATAAGAAAGCCCCGTCAAAAAGTCAATCGGAAATCCTGAAATCCTTATACCAATAATCGTATGCAAAAGTTTGGTATTTTATTTTAAAATTCCGCTCTTGTCAATGGCTTCCACGGCTTCGTTTATGGTTTCTACGGGTAATGTGAGGGCAAATCTTACGTGACCGGCTCCCAGCTTGCCGAAGCTGCTGCCCGGGGTGCAGAGCACGCCTGTTTTTTCTAAGAGTTCCATAACAAAGGCAAAGTCATCCGTATACGCATCGGGGATTTTTGCCCATGCAAACATGGTGCCTTCGCTTCTTTCCACTTTCCAGCCGATGGAAGTAAGACCGTCGCAGAGGGCGTTTCTTCTTTCCTCGTATTTCGCCCGCTGCTCCTTCACACAGTCATCCGGACCGGTCAGGGCTGCTACGGCGCCGTACTGTATCGGCAGGAAAATACCGTAGTCAATCTGGGAACGGAGCTTTTTAAAAGTAGCTACCACGTCCTTATTGCCCACTAAAAAGCTCATTCTGGCTCCGGTGTAGTTGAAGGATTTGGACAGGGAATAAAATTCCACAGCACAGTCCTTGGCTCCGGGGACGGACAGAATGGAAATGCCCTTTCTGCTGTCGTAAATAATATCGGAATAGGCATTGTCGTGAATGATTAAAATATCATTCTTCTTTGCCCATGCAATCAGCTTTTCGTAAAATTCACGGGGTGCACACTTGCATATGGGATTTAAGGGATAGGAAACAATCATGCACTTGATTTTGTTTCCGTATTTTTCGCTCAGAGCATCCAAATCCGGCAGATAATGGTTCTCCGGCAGTAACTCATAGCATTCCACATCCGCACCGGCTAACAGAGGTCCGATGGAGAATACGGGATATCCGGGGTCGGGAACCAGTACCAGGTCGCCTTCGTTAAATAAGGACAGGCCGATGTGGCTGATACCCTCCTGGGAACCGTAAACGCTCATGATTTCATCCGCTTCCAAAGTAACATCGTATCTTTTTGCAAATCTTTCCTGCACAGCCTTAACAAGCTCCGGTATATCCGCCAGGGCGTATTTATAGTTTTCCGGCTTCTTTGCGGCTTCCGCCACTGCTGCCACAATATGGGGCGCCGGCTTAAAATCGGGGGTTCCCACGGACAGGTTGTAAACCTTTTTCCCTGCCTTTTCCACTTCGTTTTTCTTGTCGTTCAAAAGCTGGAAAATACCGCTTTCAAACTGCTTCGTTCTGTCTGCTGCAAGCATGTTTTTTTCCTTCTTTCTCTTTCGCTCTTTCTCTATTCTTCCGTGTTTTCCTGCGCGGCAAGCATATCCTTCAGCCACTGTTTATAGCGCTCCCTCACTTCTGTCGGGGACGCTATCTGCACGCCTTCTCCCAAACCGGTCAGCCAGCCGAAAAACTGTCCGCTGACGGCGGCTTTGATGTGCACACGGATTTTATCGTTTTCCACTACCCGCACATCCGTTTCCCTGCCGAACCGGTCCATGATGACGCCAATCAGTTTTTTCGGCAAAAGCAGGGTAATCTGTTCCTCTTCGCCGCCGAACATTCCGAACGTGCTTTTGGAATACTCCGCCGGGTCCATGTTAAAGAACTCCTGTCCCTCGCGCTTTTTCTCCTCCACCTTCGTGTTCTTCATTTTGTCCACGCGGTAGTGCTTTATGCAGTCCGCTTCCGCATCATATGCCGCCAGATAATAATTTTCATCATCCCAGATAAGCGCCAGCGGGCTCACCACGTAGGTTTTGCCGTTCCGGCGGGGATTTAGCATCTTCGTGGTCGTCCATTCCAGATAGGAAAAGGAAATCTGTCTGTCCGCGTCGATTGCCGTATAAATGGTGTCCACGCTGTAATAGATTTTTTCGTTTTCCGTTTTCACACGTCCCAGCACCTTCACCTGTCTGTGAAGCTGGCGTGCCTGGTAGGTGCTCGCCTGTTTCTCCAATTTATGTATCAGCTCTCTTGACTTTTTTTCCGTCACAAAGCGGGAGGACTGCACGGCATCCACCAAAACCTTTAACTCCGCCAGTTCAAACTCTCTGCTGGCAAGGTAATAACCGCTCTCCGTCTTCCCTTTTTTCTGCATGATGTCAAAGCCGAAATCCTGCAGACACTGAATATCCGCATAAATGCTTTTTCTTTCGGCGCTTATGTCGTTTGCCCGAAGCTTTTCAATCAAATCCTTCGTACTGATTACATGGTCTTCGTCCGTATACTCCTGCAAAATCTTTATAATATACAGAAGTTTCTGTTTCTGGTTTTCGCTCTTTGGCATATTTTTATCCCCCGGCAAGACAAAAAAGAACCCAGTTTTGCCGGATTCTTGTCAGTCCTTTTTCAGAGCCTGCTGCCATGTGTCCATGGTTATTGTACGGCTTCTGCCTCTTTATTCTGATTTTCTTCCTTGGTGTTTTTCCGTTTCCGTAAAGTAATGCCCATGAAAATGCCAAATCCGCCAATGATGCAGAATACAAAGAAAACAAGAAGATAACTTAAAAATGAATTGATAAATGCCATAATTCTCATCCCTTCCACTTTTTCATGTAAGTTCTATTATAGCAACGAACCTCCGTCATCGTCAAGAAGTATCTCCCCATCCGCTGCCGTGGTGGCGAGCCTGTCGCATCTTTCGTTTTCCGGGTGTCCGTTGTGCCCTTTCACCCATTCAAAGGTCACCGAATGGGGCTCCATAGCCTTTAACAGTCGTTCCCAAAGTTCTTTGTTTTTAACCGGCTGCTTGGTGCTTGTCCGCCAGTTGTTTTTCTTCCAGTTGTCCACCCAGTGCGCATTGAACGCATCCGTCACATACTTGGAGTCGGAAATAACGGTTACCTCACAGGGCTTTGTCAGTGCTTCCAGCCCGGTAATCACGCCCATCAGCTCCATGCGGTTGTTGGTGGTCTTTTTGTAGCCGGCACTGTATTCTCTCTCATGCAGGGTGTTTTTGGCATCCACAAACTGCAGTACCGTGCCGTAGCCTCCCGGTCCTTCCGGGTTGCCCCTCGCCGAACCGTCCGAATATAACGTAACTTTCATATGCTTCTTTCTATCCTTTCGTTTCCGTTTTTCATTTCGCTTTATCTGTGCTTATTCTGCTTCCTATTCTGTCGCTTCTTTACTTCCACTGTCCCGTCTGCAGGAATTCATCCGCTCTCCTGCCGGCGCCCTTTATGATGTCCTCGTCATAGCCGAAAGCGGAAAGCAGCTTGATGGCGTTACGGGTAGTTGCCCTGCCGTTCATCAGCCGGTAGTTAAAATGCACATCCCCGTCTTTTACCTCTTCTTCAAAATGATAATTGTCGTAACTGTCTTTTAAAAGCTCCGTCAGTTCCAAATCGTGGGTGGCTGCAAAGCACAGGGTATGGTTTGTCAGAAGCTTCCGTAAAATTTCCGTGCCTGCCGCAATTCGCTCCACGGTGTTGGTGCCGCGCAGCACTTCATCCACAAAACAGAGCACATGCCCTTTTTCCCGGATGGTGTCCATTATTCTCTTTATAGCCCGGATTTCCACAATATAATAGCTCTCGCCCGATAAAATATCGTCGCTTAAGGACATGGCGGACATAATGCGGAAATACCCTGCCCGGTACTGCCTTGCCGGTACCGTGTGAATGGTCTGGGCAAGAATGGCGGAAATTGCCACCGTCCGTAAGAAGGTAGATTTACCGGACGCATTGGAGCCGGTCAGCAAAATGCCGTTCTTCGCTTCTATGGAATTTTTCACCGGGTTGTCAAGCAGCGGGTGATACCCTTCTTCCATATTAAGAAACGGTTCTTTTTCCTCCTGCAGCACCGGAATGCAGTACCCGTTCTGTAAGGATGCCCGGTATTCCCCGATGGCAACCATGGCATCTAAGTAGCCAATGGTGTAAAACAGCCCGTCCACATTTTCCGTATGCTTTCTTACCTGCTCTAACATGGTATTAAATTTAATCAGGTCAAAATGCAGGCTCATACGCAGGTAATCCAGTATCATATCCAGAGGATTGCCGGAGCCGGACATTCTGCCGTTGGACATCAGCCAGAAAGAGCCTCTCCGAAACTGTCCCAGCGCTTTTCTGTTTTCCCGCAGTCTGCCCTGTTCCTCTTTGATACCCTCTGCCGAAAGCTGCTCTATTTTTTCCGAGGTTTCCATGAGTTTTAAGATAAACGCAAAGCTGCTTAAATACACATCCACTTCGCCTTTTTCCCGGAAATAACTTATCATGCCGTACATCATCAGACCGAGGATGAGCAGGATGCCCAGAGACGGGCTGAAAAAACAGAATGCAATGGCGGGAATGTAACTGATATGCAGCGTGTAGTGCTGCAGGTTGGAGCGCTTTCCCAGAATATCCAGGTTGTCCAGATAATCGTAGAGGGAAAACTTGCCGGTATAGCCTGTTTCCTGCAGCCGGTACTGTAACTGCACCCGTTCTTCTTCGTGTTCTTCAAAATATTGGATAACCGCTTCCTTGTGGGCGAGAGGCTCCTCTGTAAAATCGGGAGTCCGCAGTAAATGATACAACACCTCTTCCCCTGCCTGGCAGTTGGTGAAGTTCATCTGCATGAAAATATCATCCATGGACAAATCCTGAAAGGTGATTTCATCTATCTGTTCTTCTTTTCCGTGATGCTTGAAATACCCCGCTATCGCCTTATAGCGGTCCAGTCCGTATTCTTTTTTGCGGAGTTCTCCGTACTTGTGCCGGAACTGGTACAGTATCCGTGCCTTTTCCGATTTGGTATCGTAAATTCCTTTTGCAGCCAGCAGCGCAATCAGACCTACTGCCACGAAGGCAAAAACTACATATTCCATGTGTGTGTTCGGTTCCTTTTCGTTTTCTTGCCGCATACCGACGTCACTGTGCGGCTTTGTTCATTATAACAGTGTGGGGAGGGAAAAACAAGGTGGCAAATGGCAAGCAGGCTGGTTTCTTCCTACGCAGACCCGCTTGCGCGTATTCCTTCATCAACAGGCATTTTTGCAAACACACCTCTTAGCGCTTCTCCCTCCGGCATATTAAGAAGGCGGGAATTTTTCCTAAAGCAGACTTTTAGTCGCCGTCGGCACTTAGGTGTCGTACTTTGACACCTTATGTGCCGCTACGGTGACTACTAAGCGCAAGCGCGTCTGCGTAGGAAAAATCCCGCCTCTTTCATGCCTTACTTATATAATAATACAAACCATTCCGCCGTTCATGTCGTTGACGATTTTCTGCATGGTGTCCTGCAGCTTCACCTGGCTTTCTTCGCCTATCATGGAGATTTTGCCGGTGATGCCGTCATCCACAAGCTGCTCCACGGTTTTGCCGAAAATGTTGGTTTCCCAGATGCCTTCCTCCCGGCTGTCCGCTTCGTTGATATAGCGTATCAAATCCTGTGCCTGCTCTTCCGTTCCCACAATGGGCGCAATTTCCGTTTCGATGTTGGCGCGTATCATGTGAATGGAAGGACTTTCCGCCTTGATTTTGACGCCAAACTTGTTGCCGTGGCGGATAAGCTCCGGCTTCGCCAGACTGATTTCTTCCCTTTCCGGTGTTACCACGCCGTAGCCCTTCTGCCGCACGGACTGAACCGCCTGCAGTACCTTGGCATATTCCTTCTTCATGGCGGAGAGTTCTTTTAATTTGGTAATAAGCTGGTATTCCCCGCTGATTTCATCCCCTACCAGGTCGCTTAACATTTCATAATAGAAGCTGTTGTCCACGTCCATCTGCAGCTTCACACTGCCGTCCGCTAAATTGATGTTTTCTGTTTTCAGACGTTTGATGTACTGGCTTTCCACCGGCACCCTGCCGTCCACCTGCATGCTGCGGATATCCCGGACGGAGTTGACCGCCTTCATGAGGTTTTTCACCGCACCCACCATTTCCTTCTTCATGGGATTGTCGAGGCTTAACATCTCCACCCACTTCGGCATGAAAAATTCCATGCGGGAAACCGGGAATTCATAAAGTATCTGCTCCATGATGCTATGTATGTCATCCATCTTTAACTGGGCGCAGTTGACCGGACGGACAGCCACTTTATACTTTTCTCCGATTTCTTCCGCCATCGCCTTGGTTTCATCCGCATAGGGCTTTTCGGAATTAAGCAGCACCAGAAACGGCTTGCGCAGTTTCTTCAATGCCAGAATAGTCTTTTCTTCCGCATCCAGATACGCCGCTCTCGGGAGTTCCCCGAAGCTGCCGTCCGTGGTAACCACAAGTCCTATGGTGGAATGGTCGTGGATGACTTTATCCGTACCGATACCTGCTGCCTGTGTAAACGGAATTTCCGTATCCGACCAGGGCGTTTTTACCATACGCTCCGTATTTTCTTCCATGTGGCCGGTGGCGCCTTCCACCATGTAACCCACACAGTCAATGAGCCTTACCTTTGCCTCCACGTCCCCGCCGAGATGCACGGCGGCAGCTTCCTTCGGAATGAATTTCGGCTCCGTGGTCGTAATGGTCTTTCCTCCCGCACTCTGCGGCAGTTCGTCCTTTGCCCTTTCCTTTTCATGCTCATCTTCCATAAAGGGAAGCACACAGACATCCATGAAGCGTTTGATAAACGTGGATTTGCCGGTACGCACCGGGCCGACCACCCCTATGTAGATTTCCCCACGGCATCTTTCCTGTATGTCCTTGTACAAGTCATATTCTTTATTTACCATCAAGTCCATAAAAAATCCCCTTCCATACTTAATAAATTGTATGAAAGGGGAACTTTCATTATGCTTACATCTTCACACGTTTGAAGTTTTTCTTGCCTCTTCTTACCACAAGTCCGTCACCGTCAAACTGCTCCGGTGCATATGTGGTCTTGATGTCGGTTACCTTTTCGTCCGCTACGGTAACACCGCCCTGCTCTACGGCACGTCTTGCTTCGGAACGGGATGCACATAAGCCTGCCTTTACCAGTACGCCCATAATGTCAATGGAGCCGTCCTGGAAATCTGCCTCGGTAAGCTTTGCTTCGGGCATTTCCCCGGCAATGCTTCCGGAGAACAGTGCTCTTGCGCTTTCCTGTGCTTTCTTGGCTTCTTCTTCGCCGTGAACCAGATTGGTCAGCTCGTATGCCAGGATTTCCTTTGCCTGATTTAACTGGCTGCCTTCCCATTTGTCCATCTCGTCAATCTGCTCTAAAGGAAGGAAGGTCAGCATCCGTAAGCATTTCAGGACATCGGCATCCGCTACGTTTCTCCAGTACTGGTAGAACTCGAACGGAGAAGTCTTGTTGGGGTCTAACCATACGGCACCCTTCTGGGTCTTGCCCATCTTCTTGCCTTCGGAGTTAAGAAGCAGGGTAATGGTCATCGCATAAGCATCCTTGCCCAGCTTTCTTCTGATGAGTTCGGTACCGCCCAACATGTTGCTCCACTGGTCGTCACCGCCGAACTGCATGTTGCAGCCGTATCTTTCGTACAGGGATAAGAAGTCGTAGCTCTGCATAATCATGTAGTTGAATTCCAGGAAGCTTAAGCCCTTTTCCATACGCTGCTTGTAGCATTCTGCCGTCAGCATACGGTTTACGGAGAAATGCACGCCGATGTCACGGATAAATTCAATGTAGTTCAAATCTCTCAGCCAGTCCGCATTGTTTACCATAAGTGCCTTGCCCTCGCCGAACTCGATGAAACGGCTCATCTGCTTCTTGAAGCATTCGCAGTTGTGGTCAATCTGCTCCGTGGTCATCATGGTACGAAGGTCGCTTCTGCCGGAAGGGTCACCAATCATACCGGTACCGCCGCCAATCAGGGCGATGGGACGGTTGCCTGCCTGCTGCAGTCTCTTCATTAGGCAGAGTGCCATGAAATGGCCTACATGAAGGCTGTCTGCGGTGGGGTCAAATCCGATGTAAAAGGTTGCCTTACCGTTGTTAATCAGTTCCTTGATTTCTTCTTCGTCTGTGAGCTGTGCCAGTAAGCCTCTGGCTTTTAACTCATCAAAAATTGTCATTTCTTTGTCCTCCTTTTTGTTTCTAAAAAATTTCCATCATAACAAAAAAACCTGCCCTCTCTGTAAAGAAAGGACAGGTATAAGCCCGTGGTACCACCTTCATTCCCGTAAACCTCACGATTTACGGCTTTCTTGGTATGCGTAAGATTATCATCTTATTACAACCATGGCTGCTATCGGTGCCGGCCGGCAGAGTCTACTTTGCAACGCATTTCGGTCTGCAGCTCCGAGATGTACTTCCCATTCATCTATCCTGCGCCTCTCAGCCTCCGGCAACTCTCTGTAGGTCTTAATGATGGTACTCTTCTCTTCATCGCATTTACTGTTTTGTTAGGAATTAGTCACATTATAGCCACAAGATTTCCGTTTGTCAACACAGAGAATGATAAAAATTGCCGTATCGGCTTTTACACAAAGTCGAACAGGCTTATCTGGTTGGACTCCGGCAGCTTGCCGAGCAGGTGCAGGCTGTCCATCAGTTCGATGATGGTGCCGCTCACCTTGGTTCTCTGCTTGAAATCGTCCTTACTTAAGAACGGACCGTCCTTGGCTGCTTCCACAATGGCATCCGCCGCTTTTTCACCCAGACCGTCAATGCTGTTTAAGGAAGGCATCAGCTTGCCGTCCACAATCTGGAACAGTCTTGACTGGGCGCTGAAAATATCAATGGGCGTAAATTCAAAGCCTCTGGCATACATTTCCTGTACGATTTTCATATCGCCGTAGGCATCCTTTTCCTTGTTGGAAAGGCTGTCCATACGGGATTTGTAATCTTTCATAATCGCCTCTAAGTGCTGCTGCCCCTGGCACATCAGCTCATAGGAAAACGCCTTGGCACGGATACTGAAGTAAGCCGCATAATATGCCAGCGGATAGTTAATTTTGCAGTAGGCAATTCGCCATGCCATCATAACATACGCCGCCGCATGCGCCTTCGGGAACATGTACTTAATCTTTTTACAGGACCAGATGTACCAGTCGGGAACGTTTTTCTCCTTCATGGCTGCTTCCCACTCCGGCTTTAAGCCTTTTCCCTTACGCACACTCTCCATAATGGTAAAGGAAAGGGAGCTTTCCACGCCCTGGTTAATCAGGTAAATCATAATATCGTCTCGACAGCAGATAGCCGTGGAAATGGTGGCTTTTCCCTCTAAAATAAGGGTCTGCGCATTGCCCAGCCATACGTCCGTTCCGTGGCCCAGACCGGAAATACGGATTAAGTCGGAAAACTGCTTGGGCTTTGTGTCAAGGAGCATCTGGATAACGAAATCCGTACCGAATTCCGGGATGCCTAAGGAGCCCACCGGCGTGCCGCTTATCTGTGACGGCGTGATGCCAATCGCTTCCGTATTCTGGAACAGGGACATAACCGCCTTATCGTCCAGCGGAATTTTCGTGGGGTCGATGCCCGTTAAATCCTGCAGCATACGAATCATGGTAGGATCATCGTGTCCGAGTATATCCAGCTTTAACAGGTTGTGGTCAATGGAATGGTAATCGAAATGGGTCGTTACCGTATCCGTTGTCATATCGTTTGCCGGATGCTGCACCGGGGTAAAGGAGTTGATGTCCTGTCCCATGGGAAGTACAATGATACCGCCGGGATGCTGTCCGGTACTTCTCCGGACACCGGTACATCCCTGGGTAATCCGGTTGATTTCACAGGTTCTCTTGTGGATGCCTCTCTCCTCATAATAATTCTTTACATAACCGAATGCGGTTTTATCCGCAAGGGTCGCAATGGTACCGGCACGGAAGGTCTGTCCGGCACCGAAAATAACTTCCGTATATTTGTGCGCCTTACTCTGGTATTCACCGGAGAAGTTTAAATCGATATCCGGCTCCTTATCGCCCTTAAATCCCAGGAAGGTTTCAAACGGAATGTCAAAGCCGTCCTTGATTAACGGCTCTCCGCAGACCGGGCATACCTTATCCGGCATATCGCATCCGGCATTGCCGGCAAACGCCTTTACTTCCGGGGAATCGAAATCGTAATACCGGCACTTGGGGCAGCGGTAATGGGCACTTAAGGAGTTAACCTCCGTAATACCTGCCATGAACGCCACAAGGGAAGAACCTACGGAACCACGGGAACCTACCAGGTAGCCGTCTTCCACGGACTTCCATACCAACTTCTGGGCAATGATATACATAACCGCAAATCCGTTGGTAATAATGGAATGCAGTTCCTTTTCCAGACGGTCTTCTACGATTTTAGGCAGAGTATCTCCGTAAATTTCGTGAGCCCTGTTGTAGCAGATGGCGGTCAGCGTCTTGTCTGAGTCGGGAATGACGGGAGGACATTTATCCGGGCGCACCGGCGCAATGGTCTCTATCATATCCGCAATCATATTCGTGTTGGTAATGACAATTTCCTCCGCCTTTTCGCTGCCGAGATACTGGAACTCCTCTAACATTTCCTCCGTGGTGCGCAGGTACAGCGGCGCCTGGTTGTCCGCATCGTCAAAGCCCTTGCCCGCCATGATAATACGGCGGTACACTTCGTCCTCCGGGTCTAAAAAATGCACATCGCAGGTTGCCACGACCGGCTTGTTGAACTGCTCGCCCAGCCTTACAATCCTTCTGTTGATATCCTGAATATCCTCGATGGAATTGATATCCGGATGCTTGGGGGAGTCAATCATAAAGGCATTGTTGCCGCAGGGCTGGATTTCCAGATAGTCGTAAAAATCCACGATGCCCGCTATTTCCTCATCGCCCCTGTCCTCCAAAAGCGCCCGGTACAGCTCTCCCGCTTCGCAGGCGCTGCCGAGAATAAGTCCGTCGCGGTACTTGTTGATGGCGCTCTTCGGTATCTTGGGCTGACGGCTGAAATATTTTAAGTGGGACATGGATATCAGCCGGTACATATTGATACGTCCCAAATCGTTTTTTGCTAAAATAATGCAGTGGTAAGAATGCAGTCTGGCAATGTTTTCATCGGACGGCTTGGCAAAGGTATTCATTTCCGCCAGCGTCTTTACGCCCTGCTCTTCCATCATCTTCATGAAATGCAGGAAAATGTGCGCCGTTGCTTCCGCATCGTCCACCGCCCTGTGGTGGTTTTCCAGAGAAACATTGAATACCTTACACAGAGCATCCAGAGTGTGTTTGTTCTGCTCCGGCAAAAGAACTCTGGACATAATCATGGTATCCAGATAGGTAAAATCCGCCGGCAGGGAAAGCCTCCTGGCATTTTCCCGGATAAATCCCGTATCGAAGGAAGCGTTGTGCGCTACCAGAACGGCATCCTCGCAGAAGCTTAAAAACTGCGGCAGCACCGTTTCAATTTCCGGCGCATCCGCCACCATGCTGTCATTGATGCTGGTCAGTTTTTCGATAACAAAAGGAATGGGCACCTTCGGGTTAATGAACGTGGAAAACCGGTCTATAATTTTGCCGTCCTTTACCTTTACGGCACCGATTTCAATGATTTTATTATGTACGGGAGAAAAGCCCGTGGTTTCGATATCGAATACCACAAAGGTCGTGCCGGCAATCTCCTGTCCCTTGTCGTTGTTGGTAATTTCCTTTAAGTCGTCCACGATGTAGGCTTCCACGCCGTAAATTACCTTGAAGAAATCCTGCTTGTCCGGCGCCGGTTCGCCTTTTTCCTTGCGGGCATTTTTTTCCGCCTTATACAAATCGTCCCACACATGGTTGGCATCCGTGAAGCCCTGCACCACGCCGTGGTCGGTAATGGCAATGGCAGGATGTCCCCATTTGTAAGCACGTTTTACGATGTCCTTGGCTTCGGAAACACCGTCCATATCGCTCATCTTGGTATGGCAGTGCAGCTCCACTCTCTTTTTCACACTGTGATCGGAGCGTGTCGTGGTAAAATCGGGTATCTTTTTGATACCGGCAATGGAGCCGATGGATAATTCATGGTCGAACTTGTCCATCATGGCAATGCCGTCCACCTTGATAAATTTACCCACCGCAAGGTCACCCGCCAGTTCCTTTGCAAACTCATTGGGGCAGAACACCTTGGCGGAAATGGTATCCGTAAAGTCCGTCACCGCAAAAATCAGAATGGATTTTTCGTTGTTCTTAAGCTCCCGGACTTCCAGCGCCGTCACTTTTCCGCGGATGGTTACTTCTCCGATTTCTCCGATAATATCCACTATTTTCGTAACTTCTTTGTCAAAGTCCCTGCCGTACACCACATCCGGATTGTCGGAACGCTTGATGCCTTTTTTGCCGTCGCCGCCGTAAAAACGGTCGCCCTTGCCTTTGAAGCCGCTCTTCTGGGGAAAACCTTTTCCGCCGGCATTCCGGTTTCCGGCTCCCGCCGAAACACTGCCTCTGCCGTCGCCTGCTTTGGCAGCAGCACTTCCTGCTTTTCCGGCTGCCTGACCTGCCTGCGCTCCTCCCGCTTTTGCGCTATTTTGACCGTTTGAGTCATTTGCATTCTGCCCATCCGCTGTGGCAGTCTGCACAGCACCCGATTGACCGTTTCCGTCATCGTCCCTGCCGTTTAAGGCACGCAGTCTCGCCGCAATTTCCGCTACTTCCATGGAAAGCTTCTTTTCCTCTTCTTCGGCAAACTTGCTTTCCACCGGCTCCCTGTAATCAAATTTAATCACCACATCCACGCCGCAGCGTTCCTGAAACACCTTGTTCAGAATGCGGAGCATTTCCTCTTCCTTGCTTTTGGTGAGCACGCTTTCCTCTACGGTGAGCAAAATCTTCGCACGGTCAGGATAGGTAATCTCCGCTCCCCGCAGCGCAATATACATAATATGGTCGTACTGCTGGAATTCCA
Source organism: Lachnospiraceae bacterium UBA5899 (assembly GCA_002432425.1). Classification (GTDB taxonomy): domain Bacteria; phylum Bacillota; class Clostridia; order Lachnospirales; family Lachnospiraceae; genus Acetatifactor. The sequence goes on along the minus strand of DJEL01000001.1, from coordinate 31,398 downwards.
AAAGAATGCTCTCCCAGTAGGCATCCATCAGATTTTGCGGCGTATACTGGCTGGAAAGATGAAATCTTTCGTACATCTTTACCGTCAGGTCGTTGTTCTTAAACAACTGGTTCTTTATTTCGTTTTCTGCTTTATATACAATTTCCTTGGAAATCAGATGTTCGCTGGAAATATAAATCCGTAAAAAATCCCTCTTGGATGTGCTGGTGATTTTCAGCACTTCCACATCCTCGAACTGCCTGCCTACCTGCGTGGGCAGCTTCAGTCCCGCAAAAACTTCCAAAAACGGTTTACTCATTCTTATCGTCCCTGTTCCTTGTGCATGCGGCATCCCGCATTTTTCATTCAAATTATTCGTTCCAATGGTCAAGTTCTTGTTTCAGTGTGGAAATAAACTCTGCCTCGGGGATTTTCTTCACCACTTCGCCTTTTTTAATGAGAAGTCCCTCGCCTATACCGCCGGCAATTCCCAAATCCGCCTCTTTTGCTTCCCCGGGACCGTTTACCACGCAGCCCATAACCGCCACCTTGATGTCCAGAGGATAATCGGCTACCATTTCTTCCACCTTGTTTGCCAGACCGATTAAGTCAATCTTGGTTCTGCCGCAGGTCGGACAGGAAACCACTTCAATGCCGCCCTTCCGCAGTCCCAAGGTCCTTAACAGCAGTTTTGCGGTCTTCACTTCTTCCACCGGGTCGCCGCTTAAGGACACACGGATGGTATCGCCAATTCCTTCATATAAAATAACGCCAAGCCCGATACCGGACTTGATATTGCCGGACCATACCGTACCGGACTCCGTAATGCCCACATGCAGAGGATAGTTTGTTTTTTTCGCCAGAATTTCATGTGCCTTGATGCACATCATTACATCCGAGGATTTAATGCTGATAACCAGATTGTCATAGCCCATGTCCTCGATGAGCTGCACTTTGGAAAGGGCGCTTTCCACAATTCCTTCCGCCGTCACACCGTGGTATTTTTCCACCAGTTCTTTTTCCAGAGAACCGCTGTTTACCCCGATGCGGATGGGAATATTTCTGTCCTTTGCTTCTTTTACCACGCTGAATACCTTTTCCCTGCTGCCGATATTGCCCGGGTTAATGCGGATTTTATCTGCGCCGTTTTCCATGGCGGCGATTGCCATTCTGTAATCAAAATGAATATCTGCCACCAGCGGAATGGTTATCTGTTTTTTAATTTCCGCTACCGCTTTCGCCGCTTCCATGGTCGGTACCGTACAGCGGATAATCTCACAGCCTGCTTTTTCCAGACGTTTAATCTGGGCCACCGTTTTCTCCACATCCTCCGTGGGGGTGTTCGTCATGGACTGTATCAGAACAGGATTGCCCCCTCCGATTACCCTGTCGCCGATTTTTATCACCTTCGTATGGTCTCTGTACATAAGTTACCCCTTTCTTCGCCTTTTAAGGTTACTACCGTCATGTCATGATGCATGGCATGCAGCACCGGTCCGAAAGCATCCTTGGTTTTAAGCCGCAGGCTGGAAGTGTTGATGCAGGGATGACAGCCTAAATATTCTCCCTTTAACACATCCTCATCCACCAGCAGTCTGACTCTGTTTTCCTTGTCATTCATAAGTCCCATAATACTCACGGAACCCGGCGTAATATTTAAAAATTCTTCCATAAATGCTTCATCCGCAAAAGATAAGCGGGCGCTTCCGATTTGCGCTGATAGCTCCTTTGTCTTAAAAGGCTTATCTCCCGGCATCATCAGCAGGTAAAACATGGTTTTCTGCCGATTGCAAAGGAATAAATTTTTGCAGATAACCGCCTCCAGTGCCTTATCTATTTCCTCACAGACCTCCATGGTAAATGCCGCCTCATGGTCAATTCTTTCATATTCCACGCCTAAGCTGTCCAGCAAATCGTACACTCTGATTTCTTTCTCCAGTCTGCCGGTCACATCCGCCGGTCTGCCTTTTTCTCTTGTCATCATACTAACTGCCTTTCTGTTCTTATGTAACTTCAATCTGTCTTTCATTATACCGAAGCGCCGATTAACATTCAAGGAAAAAACCACCCGTTTTATGGTTTTAAAACGGATGGTTTCTGATATATTTCCTGTATCAAATTTTATTTTTTCTACCTTTATCAGCCATACTTTTCTGTTTTTATCACCCAAACAGGGAGAAGGAAAGCACCACAATTCCCAGAATGACAAGAATAATACCGGTAGCACGGTTCAATGTCTTAGGCGTTGCCTTATTGGCAAACAATGCAGCTATTCTTGCCCAAAGCAGGGTAAACACCACGCAAAGTCCAAATATCAGCCAGTCCGGCTGTCCGCCGATGGCAAAATGGGAAATCGCGCCGGTAAGTGCTGTAAATGTCATGATAAATACACTGGTTCCTACCGCCGTTTTCAGTTCATAACCTAAAACACTGGTCAGGATAAGCAGCATCATCATACCGCCGCCTGCACCGACAAAACCGCAGATAAGTCCAATCATAATACCGCAGATAAGGGACTGGACGGCTCTCTTTTTTGCCGATACTCCCTGCATGCTTTCCTTGGTCGTCATAACCGGCTTCACAATAAATTTAATGCCCAATAAAAAGGTCATGAACACGGAAAAATTGCCCATGGTCTTTGAGGGAACCAGACTTGCCAGGTAACTTCCCACAACGGTAAATGCCAGAACGCTTCCCATCATGATAAGTCCGTTTTTAATATCCAGATTTTTATTTTTTCCGTAAGTATACGCCGAAACGGCGCTTGCCAGTACATCCGATGACAGGGCAATTCCCACTGCCATATACGGGTCCACATGCAAAAAAGTCATCAGCATGGGGCTGATGACTGCTGCTGCGCTCATACCCGCAAAGCCTGTTCCCAGACCTGCCCCCATACCCGCGAAAAATGTTACCAAAATGGTTATCAATAATTTCATACTCTATCCGTCCTTTCCTCTTTTATAACCAAATCCATGTTATGACTGATGATGTTAAGAGTTTTTACGAAGTTTTCTTTTCCTGCCTCATCGGTATTTTCAAACAAAGACTCCATAAATTTTTTCTGTACCTTTTTCCCTTTTTCTATGACCGGCCTGGCTTTTTCCGTGCACATGAGCAATGTTTTCCGCCTGTCATCCTTTGCCTCTTCTCTCACCAGAAAGCCGTCTTTCACCAGCCTGTCCACATGCATGGACACCAAATTTGCCTTGATATGTCTGATTTCCACAATGTCGGATGCCGTCCTGTATTCGGGATTGTTTCCCAAAAACATCAAAATGTCAAATGACGTCTGAGGAAGCCCGAACTCCTTGCAGACCGGCTTGCAGGCTACCCCGTAAGCCTGCCCGAACTTGCGGATAAGCTCCAATCCTATGTTCATTCCTGTACCTCTTCCCGTTTTCCTGTATGTTTTCCGCTTCGTTTCCTATGCGTTTTTGTATGTATGGGCTGTATACATTTGTGTTTTGTATGTATGAACCGTACACATATGTGTTTTTCACGTATATGTTTTGTATGTATTGGGTTTACATATCTGTTTTAATATGTATTTGGTACATACATATATGTTTTATATGTATTTTCTACACACGTATGTGTTTTGTTCATATTTGTTACACACATGCCTTTTATTTCATATGTGAATATTTCATTTTTGAACTATTTATTATGATAGGACGCCAAGGGAGAAATGTCAATAAAAAATACAGCAACAATTATTAAAATACTATTACTCTTACAGCAGCATTTCTTCTATTATTTTATCCGTACTTATCGTATTCAGCGGACACTCTGCTGCCTCAAACGTATATATAATATTTTTCCCGGCATAATATCCATTTCTCCCATATAGTTCTATTTTCTTCATGGCATTCTTCGCATATGCGCTGTCCGTCATCATTCCAAAATGTTCCCAGATAATTTCTTTTCTGTCCCATCTTCTGAGGCAGGTAAAGTCCGAATACACCATTCCCATTCCTGTCAGTCTATGTGGGAATTCATAACGGTAAGGAACACCCTTTTTATACAGCTTGTCCGCTATTATCTTTTCTGACTTTGACCTCACCCGCTCTCCCTTCTCCGTATAAATTTCTACCTGCCCGTCCGGAAAAACTTTGCCCTCATAGGTAACAGCCTCCCATTGTTTCACATATTCTTCTATTGGCAGAACCAATGGGCGCAGTAGTTTTTGTCTTGCTTTTCCCTCCCTTGTAAAAATTTCTTCCAACTTTCTATCCTGTAATTGCATCATGGCTCTTTCTACCAGTTTTAATTGCTTATCTATCTCCTTCAACATTTTTCGGTTATAATCTCTCTGTGCAATTTTTCTTGCTATCTCCATATCTGCTTTATGTAAGTACTTACCCTTGGGAAAATCAGTTTTATTCTCTTCCGTTCTCAAATAGTACTGACAACTACCATTACTGTAACCAATATTTAAGCTCCCATTATTTATTATATAATTATTTACAGTATCAGCAGAAATGATTACCTGCTTTATCTTTAATAACTTATCCCTCTTATCCAATAACATCTTAACTAATTGTTCCATATTTTTTCTCCTTCTTGTAAACATTTATTCTCTATACGCAGATATCAATATTCTCCTCCATATCCGTGTAAGATTTTCTACCCCCTTACACGGATTTAACTATTTTCTTTCAAATCCGCGTAACTTATTTCTTACCTTTACGCGGATTTCAACTTTTTCTTTTATATCCACGTAAATTCCTTTTTCCATTTACACGGATTTTTAATTTTTCTCCTATATCCGCGTAAATTCCTTTTTCCATTTACACGGATTTTTAGTTTTTTCTTCATATCCGCGTAAATTCCTTTTTCTTCTTACACGGATTTTCAGTTTTTCTCCATATCCATGTAAGTTCCATTTTCTTTCTACACGGATATGAATATTTTTTCTCATATACACGTAATCCCCATATCAGCACCTCAATTACCTTGTTATCTTTCTTCTCTATACAAGCAATTTAATAAGTAACACTTACCTTTTATCTCCAATACCGCTCATCATTTTTGCATAATAGCCTCCTTCCGCCCGCAGTTGTCCCATAATCACAAATTTCATCAGCATTTCCATGGTCTGCGGAAGGGTAATGTTTTTTAGAAAAGAGTTTGCAACCATTTTTCTCCTGATTTGCTCTATGGAAAGCAGTTCCAAATCAAATAACTGTAAAAAAGCCTGTTCCGCAAGAGTAAACTGGGAAAATGTTCCTCTGTCATCAGATTGACCTATGCAGTCATCCGCATTATCAGCTAATCGTTGAGTGAAATTTCCGTTATCCTGTTTTCCACCATATACATTAAAGCCAATTTTTCCATTATCTGGGTTTCCACCGTATATATCAAATCCAGCTTTTCCACTATCCGCCCTGCAGCCGCACATAGTCAGTCCAGCTTTTCCGCTTTCATTTGCCATCTCATAAGAACCCCCTTCTTCCTCATACCCCAAAGCAGACATTTTCCCGTATCCTACATGCAATTCTTCTAAAAGCTGCTCCGGCGACTGAATAAGGGACGCTCCCTGGCGGATTAGACTATTGCAGCCATCACTCAGCCGGTCAGTCACACGCCCCGGTATCACAAACACATCCCTGCCCTGTTCCAACGCCAGGTCTGCCGTAATAATGGTACCGCTTTTTTCTCTTGCTTCAATAATTAAAATGCCGTCCGACAGTCCGCTGATAATGCGGTTTCTCGGTGGGAACAGGTTCGGTGTGGGCGGTGTCCCCGGCAAATAGGTAGACAGAATTCCGCCATGTTCCATACACATGCGATACAATTTTTCATTGGATTTTGGATAACAGATATCCGCACCGCAGCCCAGTACCCCAAAGCTTTCGCCTCCTGCTTCCATTGCCGCCCTCTGCGCTATACCGTCTATTCCCCTTGCCAGACCACTGATAACCGCCACTCCATTCTGTGCCATTTTTTCCGCAAAATGCTTCGCCACATACTGCCCATATTCCGAACAGTCCCTTGCTCCCACAATGGCAAGACTTCGCTGCCGTATGTCAGGCAGCTTTCCTTTTACAAAGATACCAAACGGTCGCGCCGGAATGGAAAGCAACTTCGCCGGGAAAAGTGGGTGATATTCCGGGTAAAATAAAATGCCCTTTGTCTGTAATCCTTCGTATTCTCTTTTGATGTTTTTCTCGTTTCTTTCCTTTATATAAGCAATCCATTTCTCTTTTTTTCCGATGGATAAAGTGCTATCCAGCAATACTTTTTCCGAAGCCTCAAAAACGGCACCGGGACGTCCAAACTGCAAAAGCAGCCTGCTCTTTACGGCGTCTCCAATCGGCGCACACATAAGCCAGTAAGCATAAGGCTGCTCCCTTTCTATTTCCCAATCTGCTACATGAATTCTGTTTCTGTTTTTCATTTACTTCTCCTTTCCGTTGTCTCTTGCCTTCCTCTTCCATTATCATTTGCATTCCGCTTCCGTTGTCATTTGCTTCTCCCATCCGTTTATTTTTTCCTCACCTGTCTATTATGGATGTGTCTGTCTTATTCGGTCCGTCTTTCAAACAGCCGCTTGCCGTTGTGATAACAGATTGCTTCCGCCAGATGGGCAACGCTGATTTCGTCTGCATGATCCAAATCCGCAATCGTTCTGGCAAGTTTAATAATTTTATGGTACGAGCGAACGCTCATCTGTCCCGCCTCGTAAGCCTGCTCCAAAAAACGCTGTTCTTTCTCTCCCAGCCGGCAGAATTTCCTCACATCATTGCCGGACACTTCCCCGTTAAAGGCGTAGGAAGACCCACAATAACGCTTTTTTTGCATTTCCCTTGCCTCTTCTACCATTGCCCGCAAAGTCTTCGTATCATACCCGGAAGCCGGTCCTTCCAAATCCTTAATGGTAACCGGCGCTGCCTCCACGCAAATATCTATCCTGTCTAAAATAGGTCCGGAAATTTTTCCAAGATAATGCCTGATTTCCGGTTCCGTGCATCGGCAGCGGTTACGGTCCGGAAAATACCCGCAAGGACAGGGATTAAGCGCACAGACAAGCATAAAATCCGCAGGGTACCGGTAAACGCCCTGTGTTCTTGCAATCTGCACTTTTTTCTCCTCCAAAGGCTGCCTCAATACCTCCAGCACGTTCACGGAAAACTCAGGCATTTCATCCAAAAACAAAATTCCGCGATGAGCCAGTGATAAAACACCCGGCTTAGGAATTCTGCCGCCTCCCGCCAATGCCTGCGGAGATATCGTGTGATGCGGTGCCTGAAAAGGACGCATTCTGGTCAGGGGCTTGCCCGCTATACTGTAAATGCTCATAACCTCCAACTGTTCCTCCTTGGTAAGCGGCGGCAGTATGCCCGGTATCCGTTGGGCAATCATGGACTTTCCGGCTCCGGGCGGTCCCGAAAAAAGGAGATGGTGAAAACCGGCTGCCGCTACGCAAGCTGCCCGCTTCATGCTTTCCTGCCCACTCACCTGTGAAAAGTCCAGCAGGTTCTGTTCCGGATTTGCCTGTATGAAGTCTAACCCGTCCTGTTTTGCGTTTGTTTGTATGAAGACCTGCTTGTCCTTCCCGCCATTTGCTTGTGCAAAATCCGGCTTGTCCGGCTCGCCATTTACTTGTGCAAAGTCCGGCTCGCCATTTACTTGTGCAAAATCCTGCTTGTCCTGTTCGCCATTTTCTCCATCTCCCCTTTCTTCCCACTCTTTTCTTTCCTCTTCCGTCGTCCGTAAGAATACTGATAAATCCTGCATATCCCGCATAGGTACCACCGTAAGCCCAGGCACCATCCGGCATTCCTCCACATTTGCCCAAGGTACCACCAGCCGCTGTATACCATCCTTTTTCAGTTGCAGCGCAATGGGCAGCGCTCCATCCGTTTTATGTACCTCCCCACTCAAAGCCAGTTCGCCCAAAAAAGCGGTATTTTCCAGCCCTTCTTTTTTCACCATTCCCATACATGCCAGTATGGCTGTTGCAATCGCCAGGTCGTACCCGGTACCTTCCTTTTTAATCAGTGCCGGTGATAAATTAACCGTTATACGTGCCACCGGCAGCGGAAATCCCGCATTTTTCATGGCAACACGCACCCTTTCTTTTGCTTCTCTGACCTCGCATGCCAGACTGCCTACCATTTCAAATCCGGGCAGACCATTGGAAACATCCGCTTCCACGCGAACCTTGTAGGCATTCATCCCCTGAATGCCGCCTGCATAAAATACCTGAAACATAATAACCTCCTTTGATTTTGAATAATTTGAATATGTGGAAATAACTTAATGAATATTGGGAAAATGAAAATTTGGAAATGAAAAATGAGAAAATAAAAGTATAAGAACACGAAAGCATCATAACGTAAAAACATAAGAACATGAAAACAGGAACTTTTTCCGGCAGCCGCAGAGCCGGCTGCCATGAATAGAATTAAGAGTATGCATGAATTTTGACAAATTCGTTTTTCAATTTAAGAAGCGCTTTTTTTTCGATGCGGGAAACATAGCTGCGGGAAATCCCCATTTTACGCCCTATCTCATTCTGGGTCATTTCCCTGCCGGAAAGAATTCCGTAACGGAGAACCAGAATTTCTTTTTCCCGTTTTGTCAGAATTTTATCCATAAAAAAATACATCTGCCGGATGTTGCTAAGAAGAGTCATCTGTTCCACCACATCCGTCTGCTGCCCTTCCATGACATCCAGAAGGTTAATTTCATTCCCCTCTTTGTCCGTTCCGATGGACTCAAACAAAGAAACTTCCCGGGATGTTTTTTTCCGGCTCCGAAACATCATCAGAAGTTCATTTTCTATACACCGGCAGGCGTAAGTGGCCAGCCTGCCCTTGCCGGCATCAAACGTATCCACTGCTTTAATCAGCCCAATGGTTCCGATGGAAATCAAATCTTCCATATCCTCTTCGGCATTCTGATATTTCTTGGCAATATGGGCAACCAGCCGCATATTCCGGATAACCAGAATATCCTTTGCTTCCTTGGCTTCCTGTGGACTGCCGTCTTTCAGGACATGGATGTAGGCAGCTTCCTCCTCTGCGGATAAAGGTTTTTGAAAAGTCTTCAAGAGAACCTCCAAAAGCAGATTTATAATATTCTATGAAGTTTCTGCCTCTGAAGTGCCTTTCCACCTTCCGGAAAGTAAAATCTCCGGAGCTCTCTGCCAGTCTTTTGCCGATGCCAGTCTGCTCTGTCGTCCCTTCTGCCCTGCCGCCCTTCTGCACTACCGTTTCCTCCGGTCAGTCCTCATCCAGTAAAAACTGCGCCATAACGTAGTTGGATAAATCCATGCCTTCCCGGGTAAGGCGGACATACCCGGCTTCATCAACGAGAAGACCTTTTGCTGTATTTTCCCGTATAACTTCCCCGTAAATCTCCTCCATGAAAACGCCGAACTGCCGCTGAAACTCTGCCTTGGATACACCCTCGGTAAGCCGCAGCCCTAAGAACATGGTTTCTTCCATCTGTTCTTCTTGCGAAAGCGGATGAACATTCTCTCTTATCGCAAGCTCCTGCTCGTTTTCAGAGTGAGCATCCTCACGCAAGGAAAGCACCTGCTCTTTTGAAAGCTCCTGTTCATCCCCCTGCGCCACCTCCGCAAACACCTCTTCTGCCTCCGGTGCGTCCGCATATTCTGCCAGATATTCCTGCATTTCCCGGGTGTTTTCAAACCGCACGTTTTCCACCATGGATGCGGCACCCAGTCCGAATCCCACATAGTTGTCCCGCTTCCAGTATACCAGATTGTGGCGGCATTCCCTGCCGGGAAGTGCATAATTGGAAATTTCATAACGGTGGTATCCGGCTTCGGCAAGTATTCTTTCCGTCAGGGCATACATTTCCCGTTCCTCTTCCTCAGAAGGAAGATCGGGCTGTTTTTCCCCGGTTGCCTGCAGTTGTTCACTCTCCTGTCCGTATTTTTCGTAAAAAGGAGTTCCCTCCTCCACAATCAGACTGTATGCAGAAATATGCTGTGGCTTTAAGGAAAGAACTGTTTCCAGTGTCTTTTTGTAATTTTCCACACTCTGTCCGGGAAGCGCCGACATGACATCCAGATTGATATTGGTATAGCCGGCTTCCTGCGCCCACCGGTAGGTCTGCAGAAAATCCCCGTAGGTGTGAATTCTGCCGAGTAGCTTCAGTTCCCCGTCGTCAGCAGACTGCAGTCCGATACTGAGCCTGTTTATTCCGGCTTTCCGGTATGCCAAAAGAGCTTCCTTCGTCACGGTTCCGGGGTTTGCCTCCATGCTGATTTCTGCCTGCGGGCTCACCTTATAACAGGAAAAAACTGTTTCTAACACCCTGCAAAGTTCCTCAAAGGGTACAGCGGTAGGTGTCCCGCCACCGATAAAAACCGTCTGCACTTCATACTCCCGGTAACGGGCGGCCTGCTCTCTTATCTCCTGTTTCAGGGCACACAAATACACTTTCTGCGCCCGGCTGTCCGCCGGTGCAGAAAGGAAATCACAATATTGACATTTTTTTACACAAAATGGGATATGGATATAGATACTGATAGATTTCATGATTTGCTCAATTTCTGTCAGGGAATTACCGATACGGATTCCCGACATATTTATTAATTTCTGTCATCCAGCTTCAGAACGCTCATAAATGCCTTCTGGGGCACTTCCACATTACCAATCTGGCGCATACGCTTCTTGCCTTCTTTTTGCTTCTCCAGAAGTTTTTTCTTACGGGTAATGTCACCGCCGTAACACTTAGCAAGCACATCTTTACGCATAGCTTTGATGGTTTCTCTGGCAATAATTTTGCCGCCGACCGCTGCCTGGATGGGAATTTCAAACAAATGTCTGGGAATTTCTTCCTTCAGCTTTTCGCACATTTTTCTGCCTCGCTCATACGCACTGTCCGCATGCACGATGAAGGAAAGCGCATCCACTTCCTCCCTGTTTACCAGAATATCCAGCTTTACCAGACGGCTCTGTTCGTAACCCTTTAAGTCATAGTCAAAGGAAGCATAGCCTCTGGAGCGGGACTTCAGAGCATCAAAGAAATCGTAAATGATTTCGTTCAACGGAAGCTCGTACTTTAAGAGCGCACGGGTTTCTTCTATATATTCCATGCCGAGATATCTGCCTCGTCTTTCCTGGCAAAGCTCCATAATGGAACCGATAAATTCGGTGGTAACCATGATTTCGGCACTGACAATGGGCTCTTCCATGTATTCGATTTCGGAAGGGTCGGGCAGGTTGGACGGATTCGTCAGCTCTATCACTTCCCCGTTTGTCTTGTGCACTTTGTAAATAACACCGGGAGCCGTGGTAACCAGGTCTAAATTGTACTCGCGCTCCAGTCTTTCCTGAATGATTTCCAGATGCAGAAGTCCCAGGAAACCGCAACGGAAACCAAAGCCCAGAGCTACGGATGTCTCCGGCTCATAGTTTAAGGAGGCATCGTTTAACTGCAGTTTTTCCAAAGCATCCCTAAGGTCGGGGTATTTGGCTCCGTCCGCCGGATACATACCGCAGTAAACCATGGAATTAACTTTTTTATAACCCGGCAAAGGCTCTTTGCAGGGATTGTTGTTGTCGGTAACCGTATCACCGACCGCCGTGTCCCTGACATTTTTAATAGAGGCGGTAATATAACCAACCATACCTGCCGTCAGTTCTTCACAGGGAATAAACTGTCCGGCGCCAAAGTAGCCGACTTCCACCACTTCTTCCACCGCACCGGTTGCCATCATACGGATGACGGTACCTTTCTTTACCCGTCCTTCTTTAATTCGTACAAATACAATAACACCCTTGTAAGAGTCGTATAAAGAGTCAAAAATAAGCGCCTGCAGCGGGGCATCCGGATCACCAACCGGCGCCGGAATTTTTTTTACAATGGCTTCCAGTACCTCGTCAATGCCGATGCCGTTTTTTGCGGAAATCAGCGGGGCATCCTGCGCCTCAATACCGATAACATCTTCTATTTCTTCGATGACCTTTTCCGGCTGTGCGCTCGGCAGGTCAATTTTGTTTATAACCGGAAATACGTCCAGATTGTGTTCCAACGCCAGATAAACATTGGCAAGCGTCTGCGCTTCTATTCCCTGTGCGGCATCTACCACCAGAATAGCACCGTCGCAGGCCGCCAGGGAACGGCTCACTTCGTAGTTAAAATCCACATGCCCCGGGGTATCAATCAGATTAAAAATATATTCCTCACCGTCCTGCGCTTTGTAAACCGTGCGCACGGTCTGCGCTTTGATGGTAATACCTCTTTCCCTTTCCAGATCCATGTTGTCCAGAACCTGCGCCTGCATTTCCCTGCTGGTCAGAAGCCCTGTTTTTTCAATAATTCTATCCGCTAAAGTTGATTTACCATGGTCAATATGGGCAACGATACAAAAGTTGCGGATTTTGCTCTGGTCAATAACTGACATTTCTATTCCTCCGGTTTTTCCTCTGCAGTCTGTCTGTCAGTATCTGCAAAAATTGTATCCCTGTACCAACGGAGTGCATTCAGATAAGCATCGTAGACCGGCTGCATCTCAATATTATGCACAATCATCAGTCTTGAAACCTCCTGCCAGTTTGCATTTTCATACTGCAGGATAAATTCAAGAGGGAATGCAAAAATACCCTTGTGGTAAACAAGCGCATCACTGATATTTCGGGAAACTTTTACCGTTTCCAGTGCTTCCTTCATAGGCATATCCAGAATAACATCCAATACGGAAAACAGTCCCATCAGGAAAAGCTCCGATGACTGGATTGCCATGGAAAATACGGGCGCCAGGTTTTCCGCAAACTTTGCCCGCAGTAAGGACATTCTGGTCAGCTCGTTGGGCTTGTCCGTGTAAAGCTGTCCCGCCACTGCCGTAATCAGCCACTTGCGGAGTTCTTTTTCACCCAGCATGGCCGCTGCGTGCCGGATGGACGTAATGGTGGAATTTCTCGTCATGCGGTTTACCATCTTTAATAAGGAAATAACCAGTGCGGTATCCCTTCCGATAATGTCCGCAGCCTCCGTTAGCTCAAATTCCGGGCTGTTTACCATGTTCAATAATTGAATGTAGTTGACCTTAAGCGGGGAAACTTCATGTTCGCTCCGGTTGCCGGGAATGCGGAAAAACTCTCCTTCATACAGGGAATAGCCGCCGGCTTCCTTCAGCTTTTCAAATGTTTCCATGCTGTCCACGCCGACCGCACACAGTTTAATGTTTGGAAACAGACTCTGGAAATATATTTTTGCCTTACTGATGTCTATTTTTCTCTGGTTTAACAGTATGTAATCCATGAGCTGCAGAACTTCCCTGTAATCTTCAAACTGGGAAACCTCCAGCTTGCGGATGGCAAGCTTATAGCCGGATTTTCGGAGAGCTTTCAGTCTGTCTAAATACATGTCGTTTGGTAATACCGTATTGTCCAAAAGGAGCACTACCCTTCCGTGAGGAGCATCACACTGATTTTCGATATCGGAAAATACGGAAACATTGCTCACCTGCACAAAAACATCCGCATCATTGGAAAGGGTTTCCATGCCCATATTGTCAATCACTTCCAATCCGTCCACCTGGCCGGCGCCGTCAAACTGAGCTCCTCCCAACAGATTGGGATTCAAAAAATAATTCTTCTTCTGAACAAAAAGAGAATAAGCTCTTACCGTTATATCTTTATCAAACAAAGGAATAATCGATACCAGCATACTGTTCCTCCTTCTTAGATGTACTCAAATTATGTCCGTAAAACGGGATTATCTGTTTTTGAATATTATAGCATACTTCTTAAATCTTGCCTATCTGATTTTTTATCAGAAAAATTATTAAAAAAAAATGAATTTTGTGCGCACATATGCATTTTTGTACAATGGTATGTTGACATTTTCAGAAATGCAAAGTATACTAAATGTTGATATTATTTAGTGTAACTGTTTGAAATAAATTAATAACCCAAAGGAGAATGTTAATATGTTAAACACACGCGAACTGGATATCTTAAATATTTTATGGAACAGTGGTGTACCCATGACATCTTCTGATATTGTAAATGCCGGCAGAGGATTAAGCCAGAGTACTGTTCAGGCTGTTCTTCGTAAACTCTTGAATGCTAACCTTGTAAAAGTAAGCGGCATTACTCACAGCGGTAATGTTTTAAGTCGTCAGTATGAGCCGGAAGCTTCTTCCAAGAACATTATTTTACATCAGTTCTTAGAAGACTACCGTAACTTCAGCAATATCATTTCCAAAGAAGAACTGTTGACTTCTATCGTAAAATTAAGTGAAGACAGTGAAAAGCGCAAGAATGAAATCAAAGAATTAAAGAAAGTTCTTGCTAATCTTGAAAAAGGTGAATAAGATGGATGTGCTTTCAAAGCTCATCTCCTTACATTAAAAAGCTGATGCTATAGCATTGGCTTTTTAATTTGCAAAAAAATAAGCAAGAAAGAGCACTCCGCCTAAGCGGAATGCTCTGCTTTTGCTTCATTATAAAATTACGGATTAAATACCTGCCTGAGCTGCAACTTCTGCTGCGAAGTCTTCGTTCTTCTTCTCAAGACCTTCCCCAACTTCAAAACGAACCATTTTGGTAATAGTAAGATCTTTGGAAACAGATTCCAGATACTTAGCTACGGACTGCTTGCCATCTTCTGCCTTAACATAAGTCTGGTCAAGAAGGCAGATTTCCTTTAACTGCTTGGATACACGGCCTTCTACTACGCCGATAAACATCTTCTCAGCAGTGATAGCTTCCTTGTCTGCCATAGCCAGCTCTGCAAGCTTAGCCTTTGCAGCGTCGGAAAGGAAGTTCCATACATAATTCATGTTGCTCTTATGCTCTTCGAACTGCTTGATATCTTCTTCACTCCATAACTTTTCGCCGATTGCCTTGTCTAATAGCTTGTTTAAGATAGGCTTGGGAAGGGTTGTTGCATCATTTAATGCGCTATCTGTGGTAATTTCTCTGATCTTGGCAAGTTCATCAGCAGAAATATCCTTATCACTGATATACTGAGGGTTCATTGCTGCAATCTGCATAGCAATGTTGGTAAGAGCTTCTTTCGTTGCTTCATTATCTGTACCCTTTGCAGCAATAATAACACCGATTCTGCCGCCGCCGTGAATATAAGAAGTAACAACATCACCGGATACCTTTGCAAATCTGCGGATGGATAACTTTTCTCCGATGGTTGCGGTTTTCTCAACCAGCAGTTCCTTCAGTCCGTTGATCTCAAGAAGTGCATCAATATCTTCTCCGTTTGCTCCACCGTTTAAGTCGGAAGCAAGTGCGGTATCAGCAACAGTCTGAACAAATTCCTGAAAGGTTTCGTTTTTAGCAACGAAGTCTGTTTCGGAGTTAACTTCCGCTACAACTGCAACATTGCCCTTTACAGCAACGCGGGTGATACCTTCTGCAGCGATTCTGCTCTGCTTCTTTTCCATCTTAGCAGCGCCGCTTTTTCTTAATACTTCAACAGCAGCATCCATATTGCCGTCTGTTTCTGTTAAAGCCTTTTTACAATCCATCATACCTGCGCCGGTCATTTCACGCAGTTCTTTTACCATAGCTGCGGTAATATTTGCCATAATAAGTTTACCCTGTCCTTTCGTTATTCTTATTCTTCGTTAGCTGCGATTTCTTCTACATCTGCATTTTCGGAAGCAGCTTCTACGTCAGCGTCTGTATAAACAGCTTCGCCCTGCTTTGCTTCGATAACTGCATCTGCCATCTTGGAAACGATAAGCTTTACGGCTCTGATAGCGTCATCGTTACCGGGAATGATGTAATCTAATTCTTCGGGATCGCAGTTGGTATCACCGATACCTAACAGAGTAATTCCTAAGGAATGAGCTTCCTGTACGCAAATTCTTTCCTTCTTGGGATCTACTACGAAAATAGCATCAGGAATTCTGGTCATATTCTTGATACCGCCTAAGTTCTTCTCTAACTTTTCCCATTCTTTCTTCAGTGCAATAACTTCCTTCTTGGGAAGAACATCGAAAGTACCGTCTACGGACATGGTTTCGATTGCATGAAGTCTTGCAATACGGGACTGGATGGTCTTGAAGTTGGTAAGCATACCGCCAAGCCATCTTTCATTTACATAGTACATACCGCATCTCTCAGCTTCTGTCTTTACAGCATCCTGAGCCTGCTTCTTGGTACCTACGAAAAGAATGGTGCCGCCCTGTGCAGCGATTTCGGAAATGGCTTTGTAAGCTTCATCTACCTTGCCTACAGACTTCTGTAAGTCGATGATGTGGATACCATTTCTCTCGGTGAAGATGTAAGGAGCCATCTTAGGGTTCCATCTTCTGGTCTGATGTCCAAAATGAACACCTGCTTCAAGTAACTGTTTCATAGAAATAACGCTCATGTTTTTACCTCCGTATGGTTAAAAGTCTTCCGTAAATTTTCCCTCCGCATCTGCGTTAAAATGCGGACGCCTCTGCAGCTAATCTGTTCCTTTTTGAAGAAACCGGACACCGGCTGCAAATAAATTTACGTGTTTTTTGTCACAACATTCGAATTATAACATAAGAAAACCCCTATTGCAAGGGGTTTCTACTTTCTTGTAATGATTTTTGCGATTTCCTCTTCGGATGTACCGTACGGGATTTCATAGGTGCCTGTTATGATTTTTTTATCATAGCCGTTATTGCACAAAAATTTATCAAAAGCTGTGGCATCTGCCACAATTCCCGCCTTCTGCAGGTTTTTACTCACGGTTGTGGAACTCTCTCCTCTTCCGATTATCAGGGTAAACGTTTCACCGGCGGGGGTATCGGAATTACCGTCCTCCGGGCTGACCGGTGTTTCCGGTGTCGTCTCCGGTTCAGAAGTTTTGTCCCACTGCGTATTGTTATCCTGTCCGGGCATTGTCTCCTGCTCCGTATCATTTTCCTGTCCGGGAGTTGTCTCCTGCTCCGTATCGTTTTCCTGTCCGGGAGCCGTCTCCGATGCCGGTGTAATTTCCTGTTCCGGTGTGGTTTCCGGCGGAAGCGTTTCTTCCGGCTGCTGACTGGTTTCCGGCTCCGTGGGTTTGACCTCATCCGCCTTTGCCTGGTCCGCCAGGTCGGAAAGCAGGGTGCTTTCCACCATTCCCAGTTCTTTTGCCCTCTTTATGACCTCTTCATCCGTCATATTTTTCCTGCCGATGCCGGCTAAGCTTAAAATTACGGTGGTTACCAAAATACCGATACCCAGTCCCCGTAAGTAGTACTTCAATTTCATGCTTCTGTTCCTTCTGTCCTTATTTCATGCCTTCAAACAGGTCAATGACCAGCTTGACTTCCCCCACACCGAGTCCCAGCTCCCTGGCTATGGCTACATTGGATTTTCCCTGCTTGTGCAGTTGTAAAATCTGTTCATTATTGTTGCCGCCGTCCTGCATAAAGCTGATATCCATCTGTGAGGAGATGTTATCTTTCGTTTTCTCTTTAGAAACCGTATCGGCAACCGATTCGTCAGCCACTGCCTTCTTCGTTTCAAAAGTCCCCTCTGCAATATCGTCCGGTTCCTTGTAATCTGTTGCAACGTCAATGTTCTTGCCGACAGTCTTCTCTTCCTCAGGAGTCTGTACCGTATCCCCGGTATCTCCTACGGTTTTATCAAAGGAAGCTTCCGTCTTTTCGGAAAGCGCCACAATGTTTCTGTGCTTATCATTGAGCATGTCATATAAAAACATGGCTTCTTTGTGGTTTTTATCAATTTCCGCAAGCACCGTGTCGGAATACTCGTTGACCGCCATAATCTTTTCGTTGGACACCTTGGACAGTTCACGTTCCGTATTGTTCACGGCATCCTCCGCTTTTTCACGCAGAGTGTCTTCCCACTGTCTGCCGGCCTCCGCCATCTGCACGTTTACCGCCTGCTTGACCTCTTCCTTCACTTCTTCCCTGATTTCCGTCAAATCCTGTTTGCTGTTTCCGCCAAACACAAAAAAACTAAGTGCAAAAATGGCAATTCCCAAAATCAGCAAAACGATTTCCAATGTTGTCATATGCTCTCCACCTTAGGCTTCTCAAATCTTGATATCAAAGCCGGAGCTGTGATACAAAGCATTTTTCGCCTTTTCCTCTTCCTGTTTCTTCTTTCTCTGTCCGGGATTGCCGGCATAGTGGCCGTTGCCCTTTTCCTTGGCATCAAATTTTTTCTGCTGCCACTCGGCATCCTCTCCCTGATTGACCTGTCTTGCCTTCTGTTCCTCCTGCTGATGCATGTTGGTTATCAGGTTGCTCTGCTGCATGACGCCTTTGCTGTCTTCGTTAAATTTAATGGCCGTATAATCCTGCGACCTGACTATGGATGTCATTTCAATTCCACCGATTGCCATACAACTACCTCCCTTTAAATTCCTACCATTTTCACATCTCCGCGCAGTTTGATAAAGCGGCAGTACTGCATATTGCTGGGCACTGACATGGAAACATCTCCGATTACAATGCGGACACCGGGATATACATCTCCGTGGACAATAACCTGGGCATCTGCCTGTCTGGCTATCATGCTTTCGATTTCTTCCGCTTCTGCGGTAAAATCCTTCAGTTCCTTTACGCACTGTTCCCGTGCCTGAATTAAGTTTTTCAGATACTTCATCTGGTCCATGCTGATAGCGGCGCCCTGCTTGTATTTCTGCGAATACGTTACAATTACCGGGTCTATATCATGAATTTTCTTTGTCAGCTCGCCGATGCTTTTCCTGACCTTGTTCAGTCTGTCCTTTCTGTCGGGGATTACCCCTACTTCAATGACGGTGCTCGTTCCCAAATGGGAACCCAGGGTCTTAGCCTCCACCAGATTGGTGGCTGCGATTTTACCGCCGGAAATAAAGCCTTTTCTTCCGTCCACGGTAATTTCCTCTTTTGCCGTTACGGTACTGTGCAGAATGGACTCGGAACGCACATAACCGCCTGCCGAAGCCGTGGTGTTTTCCAGAAACTTGGCAACAATATTGCCTCCTGCCGTCAGACTGCCCTTTCCGGCACCCGCCATGCCGCGGATGAGAATAATATCCCCGCCGGATTTTAAGGTGGCTCCTTCCACCAGCCCGCGCACGAGAATGTTTCCTCCCGCATTCACGGAAAAGTTGGACTGCACATTGCCTTCAATCGTAACACTGCCTTCAAAATCTATATTGCCTGTGGAAGTATCCACATTCTTTAATTCCAATACATCGGATACAAAAACCCGTCCGTCCAAAAACGAGACATGACCGTCCACTTCGGAAATGAGTTCCGTACCGTCTTCGGAAACCGTCAGGTTTTTTCCGCTTCGGAGAACGGCTCTCTTGACGGGCTTCGGCTTTACGCTGGCTCCGTAAACGGTCATACCCACCTCGCCGGGATCCGCTTTCGTAAGCCTTGCCAGAACATCCCCTTTTTTACAGGGATTTAAGGTATTCAGATGGAAGAAATCCACACTGCCGTCTTCGTTTAACGTAGGACGCACCTTGGGGTCCGTATTGAACAGATAGGTAATATATGCATCCTTTCCCTCTCTTATGGGACTGCCCTGCGCTGCCAGAATATCGGTACAGTACATTTCTTTTTCTATGGCTTCTTTTAAAGCGTCCTCCCGGATGCCTACCTTTATCTGTTTCTGCGCCAGTCCGCGGATAATTTCGCCGGCGGTCAAAGCCGCACCGGTGTCGGACGGACTGTAAAGCCGTACATACGCCTGCATGGCGTCTTCGGTAACCTTAACCTCATATTCCATGTTGATGCTGGGGCAGGTTCCGGTTCCGAGGGGTAATATCTTACTTTCACCGGACTCTATGGCATCACTTATCATTTCAAAAGAGAATACCATTCCCTGTTCCTTTAAGTAATCCATGACCTCGGCTATGTTTAAGGGTTCTCCGCCGTTTTTTGGCGGTTCCAGCAATAATCCGAATTTGCTGCCGTCAGATGTAATTTTAAAATACGCATTCTGCATAAGCCATATCCCCCATCATCCAGCAAAAATTCCCATGTAATCTCCCATTTTCGTTTTCATCTTCTGTAACGCTCTTGTATGAAGCTGGGAAATACGGGATTCGGAAACTTCCAGTACGTTGCTGATTTCTTTCAGTGTTAGGTCTTCATAATAATAAAGAAGAATGACCTTTTTTTCTTTTTCGGTAAGGTGTTTCAGGGACTCTTCCAATACCTTTTTCAGCTCTTCTTTTTCAATGTTTTCCTCCGGGCTGTCAAACCGTGCGGTGGTAAACTGATTGCCCTCCGCCGGCACCTCTGCACCCTGTTCCATGTATTCGTTTAAGGAAACCACGTTGGTTATTTTCATCTGACTCTGCCATTCCAGATATTCATCATCCGAAATGCCCAATGCCGATGCGATTTCTTCATCCGTGGCACTCCTGCCCAGTCTTGTTTCTATGTCCTTGCAGACCGCATCAATGCGTTTCTGCTTCTGTCTTATGGTACGGGGAATCCAATCCATTTTTCTTATCTGGTCCAAAATGGCGCCCCGGATACGCAGACTGGCATAAGTTTCAAATTTGACTTCCTTTGCGTAGTCGTATTTGTCAATGGCATCAATCAGACCAAAAATTCCATAGCTGACTAAATCGTCATACTCTGCATTGTAACCCAGATACATGCTGAGTCTGCCCGCCACCAGTTTAACAAGCGGAGCATATTCCAATATGATTTTTTCTCTTAGCTCCGGGGTTCTGCTTTTATCATACTCTGTCCAAAGCTTTTTTCTGCCTGCTTCATCCATGGTCTGAACCCTGCCTTTCCCTTCTTACTTTATTCGCTGTCAATGCCGACTATTCTTTTTCCTTCTGCTTCTGCTCCTGCTCTGCTTCTTCCTCCGCCTTCTGTCTTTCGGCATTCTGTCTGTCAAAGACATCCAGAAGCGTTTTGAAGCACACCCCTATCAGGTAAAACACAATTAAGGAAATCAATAACGCTGTCAGCTTTTCCACAATGGAATAGCCCTTCACACAAGTAATAATGCCGGTAACAGCCCCCGCCACCAGCATTAAAATCAGCGGTATATTTCTTCTTTTCATAAACTACCATGCCTTTCCGAAAACCGAACCTTAAATGGTTTTTTCCGGCTTTCCCACCGCTCTGATCACGTAGCCGCCCGTTTCCGGGTAAAAAATAACGGTTCGCCCGTAAGTTTCTCCGGTATCCTCCGCAATGACCGGTATCTGCAGACCCTGCAGTACTTTTTTGGATGCTTCTACATTTCGCTCTCCTACGCGAACCAGATCCGACTTATTCTGAAATGCAAACATCATGGCACCGCCGGCAAGTTTGGCAGTCATTCTGCTTCTTCTTGCTCCCATTTCTTCCATCTGGCGCACCATTTCCTTGATTGCGGTGTCCGCAAACTTTGGAATGTTGTCACTGCCTCCGCGGATAGCGGTGCTGTCCGGCAGCATAACATGCGCCAGTCCCCCTATATGTGTCAGGGAATCCCGGATGGCAATGCCAACACAGGAACCCAGCCCCAGGGTGGTCAGACCGTCCGAGCCGGAACATATTTTAAAATCGGCCATACCCACTTTTATCAATTCACCCATGTCTACTCCCATCTACATCATTCCAAGTGAACGCAGTATCTTAGCATAGGATTCCAAATCCGGAATCAGAATAAAATAGCCATCAATCATTGTGTCGTCGTAGAACTGTGACTGAATCAAAAGGATTTTGTCCCCTATGGCTCCGAATTCAATAGCCGGTACGCTTAAAATAGCTCCTGCCATGTCCACCGCAAGTTCCGGCGGTGAAGGATGAATTTTTAAATTGGTAAGTGCGGACAAGGAGTTTAGGTATGCCCCCGTAATAATGTTGCTTATCTCCTTCATGGCGGAAAGCTCCATTTCATTCAGACCCGGGCCCTCGCTGCCGCCCATGCCCATCATAATCTTGTCTACCAGATGTTTTGCGCTGTCCTGCTTTACAAGGAACATAATGCTGCCGGTAATATCCCCCTCTACGGCAAGATATATGCCCACCATAATCTGTTCTTCGCCGCCCATAAGAGCGCCGACATCCTTAAATTCCAGCAGTTTGACCTGCGGAACCTGCATATCTACTTTACACTGCAGCATCTGGGAAAGTGCGGTCATAGCATTACCTGCTCCGATATTGCCGATTTCTCTTAATACGTCAAAATAATTTTCCGTCACTTTTTCCAGGCTCATATCCTGTTCTGCCATGCACTGTTCTCCTTTATCGTTTGTTTCCTGCTTTTGCGGCATGTTTCCGTCCTGCCTTTGCCGGACTACTTTTCTGCGGTTACCGCATTTAAGTCAAGCAGGGAAATAAGACCGCCGGCATACTTTCCGACGCCCTGTACAAAATTGTTTTTGTCTTCTTTATTGAATGCCAGCTTTTCCACCTGCTCCGTCATATCGAGGGTAACCACTTCCTTTACCTCATCCACAATAAGACCGATAGTGCCGCACTGCTCCATCTTGATGATGATGATACGGCTTGCCTTGGTTTCCTCTTCCACGGGCAGTCCCATTTTCATGGAAAGGCACATAATGGGAATGACCTCGCCGCGTAGGTTGATAACCCCTTTCAGGTAGGGCGCCAGCTTGGGCACTCTGGTGATATGCTGCATTCTCACAATATTTTCTATGTAACTGATGTCAATACCGTACTGTTCCTGACCGAGACGGATCACAATAAACTGGGCGGTTTCGCCTGCTACTTTAATCTCTTCCATTTTACTCTCCTCCTGTTTATAACAATACGTTTGCATCTAAAATCAGGGCTACTTCGCCATCGCCTAAGATGGTTGCGCCGCTGATAAGCTTGCACTTGTTGTCAATGTACTTGCCCATGGACTTGATAACGATTTCCTGCTGGCCGAGCAGTTCATCCACTACAAGACCTGCCAGTTTATCGCCCTTCTTCACAATCAGGATGGTCATGTTTTCATCCGGTCCCTTGGTGCTTACGGTATCCAGTTCCTTATCCATGCGGATAAGTGGAATGACATTGCCGCGCAGATGAATAACTTCCTTGTTCTGGATTAACCGGATTTCATCGGTGGGAATATCCTCTATAGTCTGAATGGAGCCTAAGGAAATCGCATACTTTTCGCCGCCGATTACTACCATCAGCGCCTGGATAATAGCCAGGGTCAGAGGCAGACGAATAATCCAGGTACTGCCGACTCCGAGCACGCTCTTTACTTCCACTTCGCCGCTTAGGGCTTCAATCTTGCTCTTTACAACGTCCAGACCTACCCCTCGTCCTGATACATCCGTAACCTTTTCGGATGTGGAGAAGCTGGGTAAGAACAGTAAATCAATGATTTCCTTTTCGGACATGCCTGCTGCCTGCTCCGGTGTGATGGTGCCGCGGCTGATAGCCTTATTCTTAACGGCTTCCGTATCAATACCGTTGCCGTCGTCCCTTACTTCGATGACAACGTTGTTGCCGTCCTGGTAAGCGTCCAGCCAGATGGAACCGACTTCGGGCTTGCCTCTTTCCGCACGGACTTCGGCGCTTTCAATGCCGTGGTCTGCGGAGTTACGCAGAAGGTGCATCAGCGGGTCGCCGATTTCATCCACTACGGTGCGGTCCAGTTCGGTTTCTTCACCGGACATGTAGAGCTCCATCTTTTTGTCCAGCTTCTTTGTCAGGTCACGAATCATTCTCGGGAACTTGCTGACAACGCTTTCGATGGGAACCATTCGCACCTTCATAACGGATTCGTGAAGGCTGGTGGTCACGCTCTCCAGGTATTCAATCTGCTCGTTTACATTGTTCTGTTCCTTGTCGCTGGCGCTCTTATGGGCATTGGATGCCGCTACCAGAGAGTTCTTGGCGATAATAAGCTCGCTGACAAGGTTCATCAGTACGTCTAACTTTTCAATATCCACACGGACGGTACGGTTTACAACAGGTTTGCCGCCTGCCTGCTTTGCCACGCCGGTCTTTTTATCCGCTGCGGGAGCTGCGGCTGTTGCGGCTACCTTTGCCGGTGCTGCCTTCTGTTCTTCTTTTTTGGGCTCGGGTGCGGCGCTCTTTCCTTCTTCGCTGCCCGGCATCTTCGTTAAATCAATGGGCTCTGCTAAAACCTCTGCGATTTCGGAAACATCGCTGATGGCTGCAATCAGCTTATCCACCGGCTTGTCCGAAATCACAATCAGGGAGAAATCCAGTTCAAATCTTTCATCCTCAATATCCTGTGCGGAAGGGCTGGAAACGATGATTTCGCCCACTTCTTCCACAGCCTTGAATACTAAGAATGCTCTTGCTGCTTTAAGTAAACAGCTCTCCTGCACATAAACGGTTGCGCCGTATACGAAATTGCCCTGCTTCCGGGCTTCCGTAATAACCATGACATCTGTGCTGTCCAGTTTGATGTTCAGCCACTTTCTCTTGTCCCCGCCTTCGGACGCCTTTTCTTCTTTTTTCGGCTCCTCGGCAGGCTTTTCATCCTTTTTGCCGAGCTCCTCGTTCAAAAGCTTGATTAACGGCTCGTTGTCGTTCGTGCCCTCATCCCCGGTCTCCCGGATATTGTTGGTGTACTCCTCTAGTGCATCCAGACACCGGAACAGAAGGTCAATCATGTTGGCCTTTACTTTGATATTGCCGTTTCTTACTTCGGAGAACACGTTTTCCATATCATGGGTCAGCGTCTGCATACGCTTATAGCCCATGGTGCCCGCCATACCTTTTAAGGAATGCGCCGCGCGGAAAATTTCATTGATGGTATCCATGTTTTCCGGTTCCTGCTCCAAAGTTAAAATCTGGGTATTCAGATTTTGCAAATGCTCCGTGGTTTCATCAAGGAAGATTTCAAGATACTGGCTTACATCCATTTTACATTACCCCCATACTAATCATAATTTCCCCTGCGATTTCTTCGAGAGGAATGGTTTTATCTGCAAGATTTGCTTCCACAATGCTTCTTGGCATGCCGTAAACTGCACAGGTACTCTTTTCCTGCGCAATTACCGTGACTTTCTTCTTTTGTTTAAGGTACCTGATACCGTCCCTGCCGTCAGCGCCCATGCCTGTCATGACGACACAGACGATAGTTTCAAAGCCGGTCTCCGCCAGGGATTCATACAGATAATTGGCACAGGGCTTCACTCCTTCCCTTGCCGGTTCATCCGTATAATGAATCTCATACTGGGCTCCGGGTTTCTTTTTCACCTGCATGTGCATGCCGGTTTTCGCAAGGTACACATACCCTTTTTTCAGTGATTCTCCCTCTTCCGCTTCTTTCACCGTAAGAGCGCTTAATGTATTGAGCCTCTCGGCGAGAGACTTTGTAAAGCCTGCCTGCATATGCTGGACAATCAGCACCGGAACCGGAAAATCTGCCGGCAGCCTTGGGATTACCGATTGCAAAGCCTTGGGACCGCCTGTTGAGCTTGCGATTGCTACTACTCCGTTCATAGGTATCTTTTCCGTATCGTTCACCTCACTTACGTTTATTATACCATACTCATGCCTTCTCATGAGTGCAAAGTAATCATTCAAAAGTCTTTTGTCACGTAAAATCAGTGGTCTTCGGATTCTTTTTTCCGGTTTTTCCGCTCTTCCTCAAAAATATACCGGATAATCTCTTCTCTTTCTCCCTCACCCATGTCTACATAACGTACTCTGTGTTCAAAAGTCCCCTTTTTATGCTCCAGCTCCCTGGCACTTAAAATTTTTCCCACGGTTTCACACTGCCTGGTTCTGCCTCCCACATTCAGGTAGTAGCTGCAGTATATCAGACTGTCCGTTTCGTATCTGTGGTCGCTCAAAAAACGGAGTCCACCGCCGCTGATATCCACAATCAGGCTCCTTTTTAAAGGAAGTCCCGGCGTCAGATAGTAGTTCCGATGCTCCTCCACCGCTTTTATTTCTTCCTCCACTAAAAGCCGGGAGCACATCTCCAGTGCGCAGCTGAAGCGGTAATATTCTCTCCGCTGCACCTTACGCAGATTGCTGGTTGCCTCCATGAGGAGAATATACATATTGTCCCTCTTATAGCGGTCCACCACCCTGGTAAAGCACTGATACAAATGCTCGCCCGCATAAAAGGTAACGTCGATTTCGCCGTCCACGGGGAGTAATATCAGCTTGGTCTTTTCCATGGGCATGAGGATTTCCAGTCTGTCCTCGGAAAGCACGTCAAAAACCTTGCTTACATATACCTTCTTTTCTTCTTCCGCCGCCGTCAGTTTTCTGCTTATAAGCTGCATTTCCGCCTTGCAGCCGGGTTCAATCAGTTTTGTCAACATATTCGTTTACCCCATCCTCATACTGTTTATAATATGTGAAAAGAAATCCACCATTCCCCTTTGCTTTGCTGCCGTTTCCGGTACGTTCATCAGCTTGCCGGCGATTGCCTCATACTGCCTGCTGCTCCGTGCCTCCGGATTTTGCAGGGAAACCGGTACCTGCTGCATGACCGCTTTCTCTAAGTTTTTGTCTTTTTCCACCGCCCCAAGGTAAAAAAAAGGAAATTTTAAGTACTTTTCCACAACCGCATGCAGCTTATCATATAGAAGCTGCCCTTCTCTCTCGTTTGCCACTTTGTTCGCCACCATTTTTATCCGGGTGTTTTCTGTGGAAAAACGCGGATGGGAACACAATGACTTAAGCAGGGAATACGAATCTGTGATGGATGTAGGCTCCGGTGTCGTCACAAGCAGCACCTCTCCGCATGCCACTAAAAATTCCAGAACCGCGTCGGAGATACCGGCTCCTGTATCAATGATAATGATATCCGTAATGGTATCCAGCTCCGCTAAATTCCGAATAATATAGGCAAGCGACTCCCTGCTTAAATTAGACATGCCGGTAATGCCCGAACCGCCGGAAATAAACCCGATTTCCATGGGTCCCCAGGTAATAATGTCCTTTATGTTTTTTCCCTGATAAACCAAATCAAACAGATTCCACTTGGGAACCGCCCCAAACATGATTTCTATATTTGCCAGTCCGAAGTCTGCATCCAGAATGATAACCCGCTTTCCCATTTTTCGGAACTGGATTGCAAGATTGATGGCAGTATTGGATTTTCCCACGCCGCCCTTTCCGCTTGTTACGGTTAAAACTCTGGCTGTCGGTCTCGGTTTGTTTTCGGCTTTTATGATATTCCTTAACTGTTCCGCCTGATCCATAATGGTTACGTTCCCTTTCTATTTGCCCCCCAACAGTTGCTTCACCATTTTCTGCGGATTGAATTTCTCGATATCGTCCGGTACATTCTGTCCACAAGTCACGTACGATAAATCCGCACCCGTATAAAGCTTCAGGTTCAGCAGATTACCGATAGCCGTGGTTTCATCCAATTTGGTGAAAATAAGCTTGTAATTCGCCATATCCTTATAACTGTCCGCAATGCTCTCCAAATCCCTCTTTTTGGTGGTTGCCGACAGTACTAAGTACACATCTTTTTCGCAGAGATTGTCAGCGGAATGAATGAGACGTTTCATGGCTTCCTTCTGTTCCTCATTCTGGTGGGAATGTCCCGCTGTATCCACAAAGATATAATCAAAGGAAGAAAATTCACTGATGGCTCCCTGCATATCCTCTTCCGTATAAATAATGCGGAACGGCACCTCTAAAATATTGGCATAGGTGCGGAGCTGCTCCGCCGCTGCAATACGGTAAGTGTCCGCCG
This sequence comes from Lachnospiraceae bacterium UBA5899, assembly GCA_002432425.1. Taxonomy (GTDB): domain Bacteria; phylum Bacillota; class Clostridia; order Lachnospirales; family Lachnospiraceae; genus Acetatifactor. The sequence goes on along the minus strand of DJEL01000001.1, from coordinate 3,865 downwards.
TAAGCAGCGCTACCTTTTTTTTCTCCTCCACACTGAACAGGGACGCTATCTTTGCAATGGTCGTCGTTTTGCCAACACCTGTCGGTCCGATAAAGAAAACTGCCTTGCAGCCGGATTTTGCCGGCTCTATTTCGGAAGGCTTGCCGAATTTCAAAATCATCTTCTGGTAAGCATTGGAAAGGGCATAATCAAACGGCATTCCCGGCTTATGCACCTTTTCAATCTCGTCCATTATCTGGCTGATGTATTTTTCATCCACTTCGTTGTCCGTCATGACCTTGTAAAGAAGCTTCATGAAACGCACCATTTCCGCATCTTTTTCCGTTTCCGGCTCGGCGGCAGATTTTTCTTTTCCGTTTTCTTCGTCTTCCGCTTCTTTTTCCGGCTCCGGATTTTTAAGCTGCCTCTCCAAAAGGGACTGTAAGCTGTCCAACTTTTCTTCTATATTGCCGATGCCTGCGGCGCTTTTCCGGTAAATGCCAGCCGCCTGGCTTCCGCCCGAAGCTGTGGATGTCTGTGCCGGTATAAAGGAAGGTGTCTGCGATCTTCCCACCGTCTGGAAATACCGGTCCTTTTCCTCAATGGCTGCCGTAACCTCCACAAGCTGCGGCTTAAAGATGGCAAAAAGACCTTTCCGCTTCACATTCTTTACATTCATGGCCACGACACCGTCGCCCAGCTCTTTTTTTGCCAGTGCCAGTGCTTCTTCTTCTGTTTTTCCCTGATACTTCTTAATAATCATTATGCTGTCACCATCCCAACGGACTGCAGTTCCACATTGGATTCGATTTCATTGTAGGAAACCACAATCAAGTCTTTGTAATAGTCCTCCGTCAGTCTCTTAAAGTACATTCTGACGATAGGTGAAGTAATAATAATAGGGGTTTTGCCCAGATTTTCCAGTTTCTGCACTTCTTTTCCCAGAGAATCCATAATTTTTCTTGTTCTCTCGGGGTCTAAATTCAGGTAAGCTCCCTGCTCCGTCTGCTTGACGCTTCCCATGATTTCCTGTTCAATTTTGGGGTCCAGCGTGATAACCTGAGTGGTTTCGTGAGCCGGGAAATATTTCACGGAAATAGCCCGTTTCAAGCTCTGTCTGACGTATTCCGTCAGAATATCCGTATCCCTTGTGGTGGGTGCATAGTCCGCCAGTGTTTCAAAAATGGTAAGCAGGTCGCGGATGGAAATGCCTTCCTGCAAAAGATTCTGCAATACTTTCTGTACCTCGCCAAGTCCAAGCAGTTTGGGAACCAGCTCTTCCACCAGCGCCGGATTGTTTTCCTTTAAGTTGTTGATAAGTCCCTGTACGTCCTGTCTGGTGAGCAGCTCTGCAATGTGCTGTCTGATGACCTCCGTCAGATGGGTTGCAATAATGGAAGGCGGGTCTACAACCGTGTAGCCCAGGCTTTCCGCTCTCTCCCTCTGTCCTTCCGTAATCCAGATAGCCGGCAGATGGAAGGAAGGTTCAAAGGTGGGAATACCGGTAATCTCCTCTTCCACGTAACCGGGGTTCATTGCCATATAGTGGTCAAACAGGATTTCACCCTCGCTGACCTGTATGCCCTTGATTTTAATAATATACTGGTTGGGATTTAACTGGATGTTGTCGCGCAGACGGATAATGGGCACCACGGTACCGAGTTCCAGCGCTATCTGTCTTCTTATCATAACCACACGGTCCAGCAGATCGCCGCCCTGCGCCGCATCCGCCAGGGGGATAATGCCGTAGCCGAATTCCAGTTCAATGGGGTCCACCTGCAAGAGGCTGTTGACATTTTCCGGCTGCCTGATTTCTTCTGCCGCCGTTTCTTCCGCATCCACCATATTTTCAATGTTGGCGGTTTCCAGATTGCCTGCCACCATCCTGCCTGCTACGATAAACACAAGACCCAGTCCCAAAAACAAAATGGTGTTAAGACCCGTGGTAATACCTAAGAACATTAGGGTCGCGCCAACCATATACATGGCTTTGGGAATACCGAAAAGCTGCTTTACAATGGTGGTTCCGAATTCCGCTTCCTTGCCGCCCTTGGTAACCAGAATACCGGTGGAAAGAGAGATCAGAAGGGAAGGTATCTGGCTTACCAGACCGTCACCGATGGTAAGCACGCCATAGGTTTTTAGCGCCGTGCTGATGTCCATGCCGCTTCTCGTCATACCCATGATAATACCGCCCACCAGGTTGATGACGGTAAGGATAAGACCCGCTACGGCATCTCCTTTTACATACTTCACAGCACCGTCCATGGAACCGAAGAAGCTGGACTCCTGCTGGATTTTATCACGTCTGATTTTGGCTTCCTTGTCGTCGATAGCGCCGGTATTTAAGTCCGCGTCAATTGCCATCTGTTTGCCGGGCATGGCATCCAGGGTAAATCTTGCCGTTACTTCTGCCACACGTTCGGTACCTTTGTTGATAACTAAAAACTGCACCAGAATAAGGATAATAAAGATAACCGCACCGACAATCAAATCACCGCCGCCTACGAACTGTCCGAAGGTCATAACCACGTTTCCGGCGGAACCGGTGGTTAGGATAAGTCTGGTGGACGATACGTTCATAGCAATACGGAAAATGGTCGTGAACAGCAGGATGGACGGGAAATAAGACATGTCCAGTACTTCCTTGGTAAACATGGCGGCAAACAGAACCGTAAACGCCACTGCCATGTTGAATGCCATAAACACGTCCAGGAGCCATGCCGGCATAGGAACAATGAGCATAATAAACGCCGTCAGGATATAGATTGCCACAACCGCATCCCATTTTTGTAACTTCACGTTCATCTGCTCACCTCTTTTCTTTTCTCTTCTCTATTCTATCAATTCAAAATTTCTGTCTGTTTTATGCCCTGCCCTTTAGGTGGTACACATAAGCAAGAACATCTGCCACAGCCTGGTAAAGCTCCGGCGGAATCACGTCTCCCACTTCCACGTTTGCGTAAAGCATACGGGCAAGAGGTTTGTTTTCTACAATTTCTATCTCGTTTTCCCTGGCGACTTCCTTTATTCTTTTTGCCATATAATCGGTGCCCTTTGCCAGGACAATGGGGGCGTCCGCAATCTCCATGTCATACCGGATTGCCACCGCATAGTGGGTCGGGTTCGTGATGACCACGTCCGCTTTGGGCAGGTTCTGCATCATACGCCTGCGGGAAACCTCCTGCATTTTCTGCCGGATTTTACCCTTAATCTGCGGGTCTCCTTCCTGCTCCTTGTACTCGTCCTTGATTTCCTGCTTTGTCATCCGCATATCCATGGTGAACTTCACCTTCTGGTACGCAAAATCCGCCGCCGCAATGACACAGTACACAGCTGAAATCCGGATACCCATTTCCGTAATGAGATTGCTGATTGCGGAAAGCGCCTTGGTAAGAGGCATGTCGTAAAAAAGATAGAACTGGTTGACTTTATTTTTCAGGTACTGATATACCACATAACCAATCAGTCCGATCCTTAAAATAGCTTTTAAAAGCTCCACAAGGGAGTTGACGGAAAAAATCCGCTTAAAGCCGCTGGCCGGGCTCATCCGGTTAAACTTCGGTTTCAGGGGCTTGCCCGAAACCTTCCATTTCACCTGCACAAGGTCTGCAATAAACGCTATCAGGAAAAAAATAACAAATATGGGACCTGCCACATAAATGGTCTTTATAAAAATCTGAAAAAAAGCTTCCCTCATGCCTTTTTCCGGCAGATAGCCATTCCAGTTTTTCACCGTTTCCGGCATATTTCCGTAAGCGGAAGAAAACAGCTCCAAGAGCTGTGTGCCAATCGTGCCGATGAAAACCTTCAGGACCACGAACATGGCAAGGATACCCAAGGCGTTGCCCACCTCCCGGCTCTTGGCAACCTGTCCTTCTTTTCT
>DJEL01000021.1 GCA_002432425.1 Lachnospiraceae bacterium UBA5899 | reverse complement strand
GTTTTAGTTTTTCATTCAAGGGCTTCATAAGAGAGAAACAGATAGGAAGAAAGCCGCTGCGGAAGGCAGAGGTTTTCGGGAAGAAGGGCAGGAGCGGTTATGAAAAATACAGTATTTGCAGGAGTTACGGTTTTACTTATTCTGGCGGTATGGCTGTCAGCGGCGGGCATTGTGAAAAGCGAGAGCAGTGAGCGCATGAAAGAAGAGCACTATGCGGCACTGGAGCAGCAGTATGTAGAGGATGTAAGAGAATATTTAAATAAAACAGGTTACCCCGACAGCGGTGTTATGTGCAACCGTGTCACCTACGAGGACGGCAGAAGGGAATACACGGTATTTCTTCACCATCGCAGGCTGGCAGTACTTGCGGATGAGGAAAAAGAAGCGCTTGTGCAGGAGCTTTTGCAGAAAGCGATGGAAGAGGAAGCTTTTCAAAAGGAAGAAGTTTCGTTTACCTTTTCGATTTCCTGATTAGAATTATCGCGGGACGGGGACTATAATGGAAGAATGCCTGAAATGAGAGGAGAAATTATGGCTCGTATTCCCAAAGCAAATGAAGTTTACAAACATTTTAAGGGCAATTTATACCAGGTGATGACGGTGGCAGAGCATTCGGAAACGGGCGAGGAGCTGGTAATCTATCAGGCTCTTTACGGGGAAGGAAAAGTTTATGCCAGACCGCTTGGCGATTTCTGTGCGGTACTTGATAAGGGAAAATATCCCGATGCCGCGCAGGAGCACCGGTTTGAATTGCAGGAACCGGAAGAAATGACATTGGACCCTATGGTGTTGGAGTTTCTGGACGCTGACAACTGCGAGGACAGACTGAATATTTTATCCGCCTTAAAGCACCGGATTACGGATGACATGATTAACACCATGGCGGTGGCATGCGATGTGGAAGTGCCGGAGGGCAGAATAGAGGACAGATATTACAGCCTGAAAAACTGTCTGCTTACCAAAAAGAAATTTGAGGGCAGCCGGCTAAGATAACCAGCAGGGTGCCGGCCTTCACCACGGGTATGGAAAGGATGGGAGAAGACTATGGCATACAGCTTGGAAAACAGACTGATTATCGGCATCTCCACAAGAGCGCTATTTGATTTGCGGACGGAGAACCGGATTTTTGAAGAAGAAGGCGTGGAAGCCTATGCGAAGTACCAGAGGGAGCACGAGACGGAAATCTTAAAGCCCGGCCCGGGGTTCTCCCTGATAAAAGCACTGTTGTCTTTAAATGTTACCACCGGAATAGACGTCACCGGGCGCCATGCATTCGGCAACCGGGTGGAGGTGGTGCTCATGTCGAAAAACAGCCCGGACATTTCGCTTCGGATTTTCCGTTCCATAGAGCATTACGGATTGGATATCACCCGGTCCTTTTTTACGAGCGGAGCACCGATGGCGCCGTACCTTGCCGCGTTTCGGACGGATTTGTTTCTGTCCGCCTGTGAGGAGGATGTGCGGGCTGCCATAGAGGCGGGCATTGCTGCCGGTATTGTCTGCGGAGAAGGAAACCACTATAAGGAAAGCCCTTCGGACGGCAAAATCAGGATTGCCTTTGATGCGGATGCGGTTATTTTTTCCGATGAAGCAGAGAATGTTTTCCGAAAAGAAGGACTGGAAGCCTTTGAAAGCAGTGAGAGAAAGAAGGCGGACATTCCGCTTTGCGCCGGTCCCTTTGCCAGATTTCTGCATACCATTTCCGACTGGCAGCAGGAATATGCGCCGGGGGAGTCGCCCATAAGGACGGCACTTGTTACGGCAAGGAGTGCCCCCGCCCACGAGCGGGTAATCCGCACCCTGCGGGCATGGAACGTCCGTATAGATGAGGCATGCTTTCTGGGCGGAGTGACGAAAAGAGATGTGCTGGCAGCCTTCGGGGCGCAGATTTTCTTTGATGACCAGCAGGTGCATGTAGGGCCTGCGGCGGAGGTGGTTCCTTCGGCAAGGGTGCCGGCAATTACAGAGGTTCCCAAAGAAGAGAAAGCGGCGGAGAACGAAGAGCCGGCAGCGACTGACAAAATATATAGGATAGAAAGAGTTATACATGAAGTATCATGATATTGTGGAGGGCACTTTTTTGGAGCGCTCCAACCGTTTTATAGCCTATGCCGAGATAAACGGCAGGCGGGAAAAGGTGCATGTGAAAAATACCGGCAGGTGCCGGGAGCTTCTGACGGAGCATGCACCGGTTTATTTAGAGCGAAGCGACAGCAGGACAAGAAGTACGGCATATGACCTTGTGGCGGTGGAAAAGCAGGGCAGGCTTATCAATATGGATTCCCAGGCACCCAACAGGGCTGTGGAAGAGTGGCTTAGAAAAAAAATACTCTTCCCGGACCTGTGTTTGCTGCGTCCGGAAACAAAATACGGTAATTCCCGGTTCGATTTTTATATGGAGACGCCGGACAAAAAGATTTTCATGGAGGTCAAGGGAGTTACTTTAGAAGAGAATAACTGCGTCATGTTTCCCGATGCTCCGTCCGAACGGGCGTTAAAGCATGTGGAAGAGATGATGGAGGCAAAAAAGGGCGGATATGAGGCGTATATTCTGTTTGTTATCCAGATGAAGGATGTGGATTATTTTACGCCCAATGCCGCCATGCAGCCTGCTTTTGCGGAGGCGCTGAAAAAGGCAGAGAAAGCCGGTGTGCATATCCTTGCATACGACTGCTTTATCGGCAAAGATTGTATGGAAATACAGGATAAAGTGAAAATAAGACTCTCAGATGAGGAAAATTCCTTAGAAAATTCTGATGAAAATCTTAATTTCACAGTGGGGGATATTCCCAAACCGCTCTTAAAATGGTATGATACTAACAGACGGATTTTGCCGTGGAGAGAGGAACCGACCCCATACCGGGTCTGGGTTTCCGAGATTATGCTCCAGCAGACCAGAGTGGAAGCCGTGAAGCCATATTTTGAGCGTTTCATGAAGGCTCTGCCGGATATTAAAAGTCTTTCCGAGGTGGAAGAGGATGTGCTCTTAAAGCTCTGGGAAGGGTTGGGCTACTACAACCGTGCCCGGAACTTAAAGGCAGCAGCCATCCAGATTATGACGGAATACGGCGGAGAAATGCCGGCTTCCGCAGAGGAGCTTTTGAAGCTTAAGGGTATCGGCAGCTATACGGCGGGAGCGATTGCTTCCATTGCCTTCGGCATACCGGTTCCGGCGGTGGACGGCAATGTACTGCGGGTCATCGCAAGACTTTTTATGAGAACGGACGATATTGCGCAGCCGAAGGTAAAGAAAAGCCTGGAAGAGGAGCTTTTGGCAGCCATGCCTAAACGTGCCGGTGATTTTAATCAGGCCATGATGGAAATCGGCGCCATGGTCTGCATCCCCAACGGTGCTCCTCATTGTGAGGCATGCCCCCTTTCCCATATCTGTGCGGCGTACCATGCCGGAAGACAGAGCGAGTTCCCGGTAAAGAGCGCAAAAAAAGGCCGTACAATAGAGGAAAAAACAGTTTTTATCCTGCAGGATGAGGAAAAGACGGCACTTCACAAAAGACCGGACAAAGGACTTTTGGCAGGGCTATATGAATTTCCCAACACGGAAGGGCATCTTTCACCGGAAGAAGTCACTGCTTTTTTCAAAAAAAGAGGTATGCCCATCGTCAGGGTGGTAAGACTTACGGATGCGGTGCATGTGTTTTCCCATAAGGAATGGCATATGTGGGGATACCAGGTGCGCGTGGACGAGCTTTCCGACCGCACGCAGGCCGTCAAAAAGGAACAGTGGATTTTTGAACGTTCCGAAGAAGTACAGAAAAAATATGCCATACCGTCTGCGTTTGCAGCGTATGCGTCATATATATTATAAATCCGCTAAACAGGAGGAATGAAAACAATTATGAAACTTTTATCCATTGCAATACCATGCTATAACTCGGCAGCATACATGGGAAAATGCATTGAATCCCTGTTAAAGGGAGGAGAAGATGTGGAAATCCTGATTGTGGACGATGGCTCCACCAAGGATAATACTGCGGAAATTGCAGATGAATATGCGGCAAAATATCCCAGTATCATTAAAGCAATTCATAAGGAAAACGGCGGTCACGGTTCTGCCGTGAATGCGGGTATTGAGAACGCTTCGGGGCTGTATTTCAAGGTAGTGGACTCCGATGACTGGGTGCAGGAAGAAGCTTACAAAAAGATTCTGGACACCCTGCGCGACATTGCGGGCGGCGACAAGGCGTTGGACATGCTGGTAAGCAACTTTGTCTACGAAAAAGAAGGGGAGAAGCGTAAAAAGGTTATGCATTACCGCCGCATTCTGCCAACGGACAGGATGTTTACCTGGGACGACTGCAGACATTTCAGGAAGGCACATTACATCCTGATGCATTCCGTTATTTTCCGCACCCAGCTTTTGAGGGACTGCGGACTGCATCTGCCGGAGCACACCTTCTATGTGGACAACATCTATGTGTTTGAGCCCCTTTTACATGTAAATACCATGTATTATCTGGATGTGAATTTTTACCGCTATTACATCGGACGTTCCGACCAGTCCGTCAATGAAACGGTTATGATTTCCCGCTTAGACCAGCAGATAAGAGTCAATAAAATCATGATTGATTTCTATACGGAGCATAAGAACCAGATTATCAAATGCAAGAGACGTCATCAGTATATGAGAAATTATCTGGAAATTATCATGACGGTTTCCTCCGCACTGTGCCTGCGTGCCGGTACGGAAGAGCAGCTTAACGCCAAGAAAGAGCTGTGGCAGTACTTAAAAGATAAGGACAAGCTTTTATACGCCTGGATGCGCAACGGCATTATGGGCGGTTTCATGAACCTGCCGGGCAAGGGAGGCCGAAAGCTTTCCGTGGAAGGCTATATGATCTGCCAGAAGATTTTTAACTTTAACTAAGAAATAACAAAAGCGTATGGGCATTTCGCTCATACGCTTTTTTATTAAGACTCAACCTGAGGTCCGCGGCTGCGGTCCGGGTGAAACATACGTCTGATGGCACATACCAAATCAAAACGGTAAACCAGCACGTACATAACGGCTGCCATAATGAAAGCGGTGGTAACGTCAAAGACGGAATGCTGTTTGATGAACATGGTGGAAAGGATAATGGATACGCAAAGGATGAAGGAACCGATGCGGATGCCTTTTTTATTTTCCAGATGCCTGCTCTTCATAACGGCAATGTGCACACCCAGGGAATTGTAAACATGGATGCTGGGCCAGAGGTTGGTAGGCGTATCTGTCTTATACAGGGCAGCCACCATTCTGGTGAAAATATTGTCTCTGGGCATTACATAAGGTCTTAAGTGTTGACCGTTGGGCCACAGAGTGGAAACGATTAAGAAAATGGTCATGCCGGTTGCCAGGAACAGGCAGGTTTTGTAATATTCCTCTTTGTCTTTAAAGAAGAAGAAAACCACAACCGTTGCAATGTACGCAAACCATAAAAAGTAAGGAATGACGAATACCTCACAGAAAGGAATCATGTCATCCAGCGCTACATGTATGACCCGGTACTGGCTCGTCACCGTTTTCTCCAGATAGCTGAACCATGTCAGATAAATGATGCCGTAAATGATGGCCGGAATGGCATGGCGGTACTTGAGATAAAAACTCTTCCATTCAAATTTCTTTTTCACAATAAAACTCCCATCATATCCCCCGAAGACCAAAAAGGGGGTTATTACATTCTCTCCCAAAGTTACACCACAAGTATAGCTAAGTTTATTTTTTTTGCAATCCCTTTTTGCAAATCTTTGTAAAGAATTAAGAAATTCTTTATGTATAAAAGTAATTTCTGTATTTTAATGCAAAAAACATTAAAATTATACAATCATGGGGATTGTTTTCTGCTGACAGCTTATTTCTAAAAAGTCAGCCATTTCGTGTACTTCTCCGTCCGTGTGAACCCATAGGGGCTTGCTTGTCTTGATGGTGATTTTTTCGGCGTGAAAAGCATGAATGCCTGGCACCATGTAATGCTTTCCGAAGAAAGCGGTAGGCAGGGCAAGCAGGATAACGGGCTTGGGAACATCTCCCGCCACGCAGAGTTCAAACCTGCCGTCCGTACAGTCCGCATTGGGGCAGAACTTAAAGCCGCCGCCCTCAAAACGGTGAATCATGGATACGGTAAACAGAAGCCGGTCAATATGTATTGGCTCGTTGTCATCGTCCAGAAATAAATCGCAGGCGGTCTTTTTCGCAGAGATAAGCTGCTTTATGGCAATACCGAAGTAGGTGAGCTTTCCTAATTTGATGCGGTTGAAGAAATCCTTGATTTTGGAGTTCATGGCTTCTTCGCATACGGCGGCGTCAAAGCCGATGCCGCAGCTTACCGCAAAATAAGTGGTTCTGTTCGGGGTGCGCACGCAGCCTAAATCCATGTAACAGACATGTTTTTCGTCCAGAATGAGATTTAGGGCCTGCTGCGGATTTTTCGGAATGCCAAGATCCCTTGCCAGGTCGTTGGAAGAGCCGGTGGGGATGTAGCCAATCTTCATATTATTATACGAAGAAATTCCCTGCAGGGCTTCGTTGAACGTACCGTCGCCGCCTAAAATAATGAGGCGGAGAGGCTGGTTTTCTTTTGCATATTCCCCGGTAATGGAAGAAGAAAGGGCTGCCACATCACCTGCTTTTTGGGAAAAGTGGGCAGCAAACGGTATTTTGTTTGCCTCGAGCACCGGTTTTATTTCTTCTTTCCAAATCCGCATACCGTTGCCGGAGCGGGAAGCGGGATTTATGATAAGTTCGTATTTCTGCATGGTAATCTCCATTCTTTATCCTTTACGGTTTATTGTAGCAGTAAAGGGAAGGAAAGTAAATGAAATCTTGCGTGAAGGGGTGCGCTATGTTATAATTTAGGACAAACGTTTTGATACGTTAATGTAAAAAAGCAGGAAATGGAGGAAACGTTATGTATTCTTTAGAAGAAGTAAAGGCAGTAGACCCGGAAATCGCACAGGCTATTGTAGACGAGCAGGAAAGACAGAACAGCCACATTGAGCTGATTGCATCCGAAAACTGGGTCAGCAAAGCAGTTATGGCGGCAATGGGAAGCGTCCTTACCAATAAATATGCGGAAGGCTATCCCGGAAAGAGATATTACGGCGGCTGTGAATGCGTGGACGTAGTAGAAAATCTGGCGATTGAAAGGGCAAAGGAGCTGTTCGGCTGCGATTATGCCAATGTACAGCCCCACTCCGGCGCACAGGCGAATATGGCAGTACAGTTTGCTGTCTGTAAGCCCGGCGACACCATCATGGGCATGAACCTTGACCATGGCGGACATTTAACACACGGAAGCCCGGTAAACATGTCCGGTAAATACTTCCATGTAGTGCCTTACGGCGTAAATGATGACGGTTTCCTTGACTATGATAAAATGAGAGAGCTGGCTATTGCCAACAAACCCAGGTTAATTATTGCCGGTGCATCTGCCTACGCAAGAACCATCGACTTCAAGAAATTCCGTGAAGTAGCGGATGAAGTAGGTGCGGTTCTCATGGTGGATATGGCGCATATTGCGGGTCTTGTGGCAGCAGGTCTTCATCCGAGCCCCATTCCCTATGCGGATGTGGTTACCACCACAACCCACAAGACACTCCGCGGACCCAGAGGCGGTATGATTTTATGCAACAAGGAAGCAGCGGATAAATTCAACTTCAACAAGGCTATTTTCCCCGGCATCCAGGGCGGTCCTCTGATGCATGTGATTGCGGCAAAGGCAGTCTGCTTTAAGGAAGCCTTGAGTGATGACTTCAAGGTTTACCAGCAGAATATTATTGATAATGCACAGGCTCTCTGCAACGGACTGATGAGCCGCGGCATTAAGATTGTTTCCGGCGGTACGGACAATCACCTGATGTTAGTGGATTTAACCAATTACGGTCTGACCGGTAAGGCAGTGGAGAAGCTTCTTGACGCAGCACACATCACCTGCAACAAGAATACCATTCCCAATGATCCGCAGTCACCGTTTGTCACCAGCGGTATCCGCTTAGGCACACCTGCCGTTACCAGCAGAGGCATGAACACCGAAGATATGGATAAGATTGCAGAAGCAATCGCCATGGTTATCAAGGGCGGCGAGGAGAAAATCCCCGAAGCCAGAGCCATTGTCCAGACTCTGACCGACAAATATCCGCTGATGTAAGGGACGTTTGGCGAATATAGAATGTAAGGCATGCAGAAAAGAGATTCATTTTTGCATGCCTTTTTTGTGCGAGGGAGAGTGGAAATATTACACAGTACATTGGATAATACAGTTGACAAGAAATGCCTTGAAAGACGATAATAGGGAAATGAGAGGTAAAAAATTATGTTTGCTGTAAAGATTAATAAATCACAATTTGAATATGATGTGCATTCCCTTGTGAAGGCTTTTTATCCGGAGGAGATGGTTAAGGTTCTGACGCCGGAGATGTCTTCGGAGAAGAATAAAGAGTGGGAAGAAAACATAAGAATAGAGATTGTACTTCAGGATGATGGTGCATCGGTGAAAGTAAAGGATGCAACAGAAGCAGGCAATGCTTCTGGGGAATACATCTGGCACCGGGAAGAGGCAGAGTCTACCTATAAAAATGAGTTTAAGAAATTTTTATACAAGACTTTGTGCGGCATGACGGGAAAAGAGCTTCCCTGGGGAAACCTGACGGGTATCCGTCCGACCAAGATTGCCATGGGACTTCTGGAAGAAGGAAAAACAGAGGAAGAAATAGTGGCAGCCTTGCAGAAGGAGCATTTTGTCAGCACGGAAAAGGCGGATTTGTCCGTGGAAATTGCTAAGAGAGAAAAGGAGCTGCTTTCCCATATTCATTATGAAAAAGGATACAGCCTGTACATCGGCATTCCGTTCTGCCCGACAACCTGTCTGTACTGTTCCTTTACGTCCAATCCCATCTGTAAGTGGCGGGACAAGGTGGAAGAATACATTGACTGTCTGATTAAGGAAATGGACTTTACAAAAGAAGCTTTTGCCGGCAAAATTCTGGACAGTGTGTATATTGGAGGCGGAACGCCTACCACTCTGACGGCACCGCAGCTTGACAGGCTGATTTCCGCCTTGCAGGAACGGTTTGATTTTTCCACGGTGCAGGAATTTACGGTGGAAGCGGGACGTGCCGACAGTATTACGGAGGACAAGCTCAAGGTTCTTGCCGCACATAAGGTGGACAGAATCAGTGTCAACCCGCAGACCATGAAGCAGGATACCTTGAAGCTGATTGGCAGACAGCATACCGTGGAACAGGTGAAGGAAGCTTTTCATCTGGCAAGGAAGACAGGAGATTTCCATATTAACATGGACATTATTCTGGGACTTCCGGGTGAACTGGAAGAGGACGTGGAAAATACCATAGAGGAAATCAAAATGCTGCAGCCGGATTCCCTTACGGTACATTCCCTTGCCATTAAACGGGCATCCAGACTGGCGTTGTGGATTCAGGAAAATGGGGTAAAAACGCTGCATAATACCGATGAAACCATGAAAATTGCGTCCAGGGGAGCAAGGGATATGGGCATGTATCCTTATTATTTATACCGGCAAAAAAACATGTCCGGCAATTTTGAAAATGTGGGGTATGCGAAAGAAGGCGGCGACGGCATTTACAACATCCTGATTATGGAGGAGAAACAGACTATTCTTGCACTGGGAGCCGGTTCCATTACCAAGAGAGTCTTCCCGGACGGACGGATTGAACGATGCGACAATGTGAAGGATGTGGGACTGTATATGGAAAAAATAGAGGAAATGATAGAACGCAAAAGGGAGCTTTTTGCGGATTAAAAGGAAAACGGAAAATATAAAAGGGACAACCGGCAGGCTGTCCCTTTATTTTTCTGTTATGGAGAGTTTAGCTCAAATTTTTTCTGAAATTTACTTTCCTTCCCCAAGTTCCCGGTTCTTTGCCATGAAGAAGAGGGCGATGGTATCGGGACCAACGTGGCTGCCGGTGCAGTAGTCGTAGGAAGTATTGATGAAACCGCGGAGCTTCACGCGTTTTTGAATTTCCCCCATTACATAGAGGGAATCTTCGTAAGAGTCTGCGTGGGCAATGCCGATAATCTGTTCTTCCGGATTTACAATATTGTCGCAAACCAGAGAAATCAGGGTGTTTAAGGCTGCCTTGCGGCCTCTGCATTTCTTGAACTGGACAATGAAGCCGTCCTTGTTGCCGCGTAAGATGGGCTTGATGCTTAAAAGATTTCCGACTAAAGCAGCGGAACTGCTGATACGGCCGGTTCTGGATAAATATTTTAAGTCGCCGACGGTAAAGACACCGTTCATTTTGGCAGGGTAGGTACTGAGAATGTCGGCGGTTTCGTCAAGGCTCATTCCCTTGGCACGCATTTCGCTGGCGTAAATGGCAAGAATACCCTGTGCCAGGGAAGCGTTTAAGGCGTCAATCAGACGGATTTTTCTGTCAGGGAAACTTTCGGAAAGCTCCTCGGCTGCAATACGGGCGGAGTTGTAAGTACCACTTATGTTTTTACTTAATGAAAAATATAAAATATCGTTTCCGGCTTCTAAAATAGAGCGGAACAGGTCTTCAAAATCCCCGCTGCTGACAAGCCCGGTCTTGACATCGGCACCGGCGCGGACAGCATCATAATACTCCTTGCCCTTTGCTCTTTCTTCTTCGGGAGTGAGGTCGGGGTCAAAGCAGACCACCTTTTTTCCGTTTACATAATTTACGAAGGATATTACGCGGATATCGTACTTTTTAACAAGCTCTGTCGGAATATTGGCAGCGGAATCAACAACTATCTGAAACATGACTTTACATCCTATCTTAAGTATTTTCTCTTCTATTTTATGTAGTATTTAATACTATGTCAAGTGATTTTCCGAAATAAAAAAGAAAAGTGACAAATAAAAGGAAAATGCAACAGGAAACTAATGCTTGAAATACTAACAGATAAAGTGTAAAATACTGTAAGTAAAATTAACAAAAATTGCGAGAAAACGCATAGATAGGAGCAGATATGGCGCTTTCCAAGAAGCCGGTTACCGGCATGAAGGACATTTTACCTGCAGAGATGCAGATACGTGATTATGTAATCAGTGTGATTAAGGATACTTATGGAAAGTTTGGATTTACTTCCATAGAAACTCCCTGCGTGGAAAACATTGCAAACTTAAGCAATAAGCAGGGCGGCGAAAACGAAAAACTGATTTTTAAGATTTTGAAGCGTGGCGAAAAGCTGAATTTAGAAACCGCTGCAAGTGAAAATGATTTGGTGGACGGCGGACTCCGTTACGATTTGACGGTTCCTCTGGTTCGCTTTTATTCCAACAATGCGGCAAACCTTCCCAGTCCCTTCAAGGCATTACAGATGGGAAATGTGTGGAGAGCCGACAGACCTCAGAGAGGACGTTACCGCCAGTTCATGCAGTGCGACATTGATATTCTGGGCGAACCTTCCAATTTAGCGGAAATCGAGCTTATTCTGGCAACCACAACAACATTGACAAGACTGGGCTTTTCCAATTTCCGGATTCGTATCAATGACCGCCGCATCTTAAAGGCAATGGCAGCATATGCGGGATTTCCCGAGGAGTCTTACGACAGTGTATTCATTACACTGGACAAGATGGACAAGATTGGCATGGACGGCGTGAAAGCGGAGCTTGTAGAGGACGGCTATGCGGAAGAAATCTGCGAGAAATACTTAAATCTGTTTGCAGAGGTGGAAAAAGCGGAAAACGGTCCCGCGTACCTTTTAGATACCTTAAAGGATTATTTGGATGAGGACGTCATGCATTCCTTTATGGAAATCATGGACAGCGTGAAAGCCACCAAGGCGGATTCTTTTGAACTGGTATTTGACCCGACTCTGGTAAGAGGCATGAGCTATTACACCGGCACCATTTTTGAAATTGCCATGCCGGAGTTCGGCGGAAGCTGCGGCGGCGGCGGACGTTACGACAAGATGGTGGGAAAGTTTACCGGAAACGATGTGCCCGCATGCGGATTTTCCATCGGATTTGAGAGAATTATCCTTCTGTTAATGGAAAAAGGCTTCAAGGTTCCGACCCAGCCGGCAAAGAAAGCTTTCCTGATTGAAAAGGGCGTTGCCGGAGAGGCTTTGTGTGAAATTATCGCACTGGCACAGAAGGAAAGAGAAGACGGACATCAGATTTTAATCGCCCGTATGAACAAGAATAAAAAATTCCAGAAGGAACAGCTCACGGCAGAAGGCTATGAGGAGTTCCGGGAATTTTATAAGAATCCTCTGCAGCACTAAGCGGAGATATAAAGGAGAAAACCAATGGCTGAGACAATGAAAGGATTAAAAAGGACACACAGATGCGGCGAATTATCAAGCGCCAACATCGGTGAAACCGTTACCGTAATGGGATGGGTACAGAAGCAGCGCAACAAAGGCGGTATTATCTTTGTGGACCTGCGTGACCGTGCAGGTATTCTGCAGGTTATTTTTGAGGAAAGCGACTGCGGCAGCGAGAACTTTGAAAAGGCTGCAAAGCTGAGAAGCGAGTTCGTAGTTGCGGTTGTGGGCCGTGTGGAAAAGAGAGCGGCGGCAAGTAATGAAAACCTGGCTACCGGCGACATCGAAGTACGCGCCGAGCAGATTCGTATTTTATCCGAGGCAGAAACACCGCCCTTCCCCGTGGAAGCAGATACCAAGACCAAAGAAGATTTGCGCTTAAAATACCGTTATCTGGATTTAAGAAGACCCAACTTACAGAAGAACTTAAAGTTAAGAAGTAAGATTACCACAACCATCAGAAAGCACATGGATGAAGAAGGTTTCTTTGAAATTGAAACTCCCATGCTCTGCAAATCCACACCGGAAGGTGCCAGAGACTACCTGGTTCCCAGCCGTGTGCATCCGGGTAAGTTCTATGCACTTCCCCAGTCTCCGCAGATTTTCAAGCAGCTTTTAATGTGCTCCGGTTATGACCGTTATTTCCAGATTGCAAGATGTTTCCGTGACGAAGACCTTCGTGCCGACAGACAGCCGGAATTTACACAGGTTGACCTGGAAATGTCCTTCGTAGATGTGGATGACGTTATTGAAACGACCGAAAAAATGGTAGCAAGAGTATGCAAGGAAGCCATCGGTCTGGATGTGCAGCTTCCCATTAAGCGCATGACCTGGCAGGAAGCCATGGAGCGTTTTGGTTCCGATAAGCCGGATACCCGTTTCGGCATGGAACTGAAGAACGTATCCGATGTGGTAAAGGGCTGCGGTTTCGGTGTATTTACAAGTGCACTGGAGAACGGCGGTTCCGTCAGAGGCATCAATGTAAAGGGTGAAGCGGAAATGCCCCGTAAGAAGATTGATGCGCTGGTTGATTTTGCCAAGGGCTACGGTGCAAAAGGTCTGGCTTACCTCTCTGTTTTACCCGACGGCACTTACAAGTCTTCTTTTGCAAAGTTCATGACGGAAGAAGAACTGAAAAATCTGGTAGATGCCATGGAAGGACAGCCCGGAGACCTGCTTTTATTTGCAGCGGACAAGAATAAGATTGTATTCAGCGTACTGGGTGCGCTTCGTATCGAAGTGGCTAAGCAGCTTAATATGATTGACAACGATAAATTCAACTTCCTCTGGGTAACCGAGTTCCCTCTCTTAGAGTGGAGCGACGAAGAGAACCGTTATGTGGCTATGCACCATCCGTTTACCATGCCCATGGATGAGGATTTACAGTACATTGATTCCGACCCCGGCAGAGTCCGTGCAAAGGCTTACGATATCGTATTGAACGGTATTGAGCTTGGCGGCGGCAGCGTCAGAATTTTCCAGCCGGAAGTACAGGAAAAGATGTTTGAAGTACTGGGCTTTACCAAAGAAGCCGCATACGACAGATTCGGTTTCCTGATTAACGCTTTCAAGTACGGAGTACCGCCTCACGCAGGTCTGGCAATCGGTCTGGACCGTTTTGTCATGCTGCTTGTGAAAGCAGACAATATCCGTGAGGTTATCGCTTTCCCGAAGGTTAAGGATGCCTCCGATTTAATGAGCAATGCACCGGATGTGGTTGACGATAAGCAGTTGGATGATTTGCAGATTGCCTTAAACATCACGCATCCCGAGGAAGAAGAATAAAATTTAGAGTTGCAGAAATTATCACTTGAGGAAAGGCATGGTTATTTCGATGCTGATTACGAGAATGAATATAACAGGGCTGATGAACCCTGAAACGGAAGCAGGAGCATGTGCGTTTTTGAATGAGGAAAGAAAGGCACATGCTCTTTCCTTTCATAAAGAAAAAAACAGAGCCCAGAGTGTGGGCGCCTGGCTGCTTTTTACTTACACCCTGCATCGGTGGCTGCAGGTTTCCGAGCAGAAATTGAAGATAGTGACAGAAATGCGGAACGAAGGCACGGCACTTACGGTCACAGAGTTTTCTGTGGAAAAAGTTCTGGAAGAGTTGCGGACGCTGCCCTTGACGGAGCGGGAAAAACTTCTTTGGGCATCACAGGTTTGCATTGGTGAGCATGGCAAGCCGTATTTACAAAACAGGAGCGATATCTTTTTTAACCTGTCCCATTCGGGGAAATATGTTTTGTGCGGCATAGCAGACCGGCAGATAGGCGTGGATATCCAGAAACGGCATGATAAGGATGTTTCCGGAGTAAAGGAAAAAATTCACAATGCGCAGGATAAGGAAGAGGATTTCTTTCTGTTGTTTTCTGCAAAGGAAGCTTTCTGCAAATGCACGGGAGAAGGACTGCAGCGGGATTTATCTCACATAGCGGTGGACTGCGAAAAGGGAACGGTAAAGGATACCGTGACAGGGGATGCCGGAAGACTGTTTACGGGTACGCACGAAGGGTACGCGGAGACGGCGGTTATTATTTAGTGGTGGAAATAAAAAAAGGAGTGCAAACCGAAATTTGCACTCCTTTTTATAGTGGGTGTACAGATGAAATTTATATTGCTTTTTCCTGCTCCGCTTTGGCAGTTGCCCAGGGACCGTGACGGTAGAACATAATGGAGAGGGCGGTAGCAATGCACCAGCCGATGGGCCATGCGCACCAGATACCGGTGGCACCGAGAGCGGTTCTGGAGAATACGAAAGCCATAACCACACGCAGGATTAAGTCGGTGAAGGTGGCAATCATGAACTGCTTCATCATGCCGGCGCCACGGAGAATACCGTCGGCTACCAGTTTCGCGGAAACTACAAAGTAGAAGGGTGACAAAATCCGCAGGTACATAATGCCTGTATGCATGGCAAGTTCGGTAGGTTCATCCATGAAGAGCTTCAGAACGTCATTGCCGGCAAAGAAGTACAGGAGAAAAAGCGGAAGGCTTAACATCCATACCATTTTTACGCCAACCTTCATACCCTCTTTGATACGGGTCAGTTTTCTGGCTCCCAGGTTCTGGGCGGTGTAGTTGGAAATACCGTTGCCAAGTGTGGTGAAGGAGGTAATAACCAGGTTGTTCAGTTTGACGGCTGCGGAATAACCTGCCATAACGGGAGCACCGAAGCCGTTGATAATACTCTGGATGATAATGTTTCCTAAGGAAATGAAACTCTGCTGCAATGTACTGGGAACCGCAATAACTACAATGTCCTTTAAGAGCGCCCAACTGAAGAGAGGCGCTTTTTCCTTGCCTTCTACTTTACGAAGTCTGTTGAATACAACGACCATGGCAAGCACACAGCTTACGCCCTGGCAGAGGAAGGTAGCCCAGGCAACACCGGCAACGCCCATGTGGAAGGCTTTTACAAACCAGATATCTACGGCGATATTGGATAAGGAAGAAACCGCCAGAAAGTAGAACGGTGTTTTGGAGTCACCCAAAGCGGAAAAGATACCGGTTGCAATGTTATAGAAGAAAACAAACGGCAAGCCCCAGGCATAGATGTCCAGATAAAGCTTGGAGTCCGCAAAAACTTCGTCGGGTGTACGGATTAAACGAAGCAGCAGTCCGGAACCGGCGATACCGATTAGCATCAGGAAAGCACACACGATGGCGCTGAAGATGCAGGCGGTGTAGACCGCTGTTTTCATTTCCCTGAAATTCTTGGCACCGAAAAGCTTGGATACCACAACGGAGCAGCCCATGTTGCAGCCGAAGGCAAAGGCTATAAAAATAAGAGTGATTTCGTAGCTGTTACCGACCGCAGCCAGAGCGTTTTCGCCGACGAATTTTCCGGCAACCAGGCTGTCGGCGATATTGTATAACTGCTGGAAAATGATACTGCCGAATAAGGGCAGGCAGAATTTCCATAAAACGGTTTCCGGCTTTCCTACAGTAAGGTCTTTATTCATCTTTTTATGCCTCTAATTCCTTGATACTGTTTACAATCATATTGACGCATCCGTCCGTGCCGAAACGGCTGCTGGACAACAGCAGGTCATAGCTGTCTGCATGACCCCAGGAGGTGTCGGAATAAAAATCAAAGAACTGTTTTCTCATTCGGTCCATATGCTTGATGCGGTGCGCCGCTTCTTTTTCACTCAGGCTGTTCCGTGCCATGACACGTTTGATTTTATCCGCTTTGTCTGCATAAATGAAAACAGAAAGACGGTCTTCCTTGGGAAGAATGTCGGAAGCACAGCGGCCGATGATAACGCAGGAACCCTGCTTTGCCAACTGTTCAATAACGGTGCGTTCCGCATTGTAAGCCATCTGGCTTTCGGAATAGAATGCGGTGCCGATACCGGCTATGTCCGCATAAGGGTTGCCGCTTAAAAACTGGATACTGTTAATGGGGGATTCTTCTGTCCGGGAAAGAAATTCTTCGCTTAATCCGGATTCCAGAGCCGCCTTTTTAATCAGCAGCTTGTCGTAGTAGGGTATACCGAGCTGTCTTGCCAGCTTTTCTCCGATTTCACGACCGCCGCTGCCGTATTCACGTCCGATACAAATAATTTTGTTCTCCATATTTTTCATCCTCTCTGTCAGGTGTTGCTTTTTTTACATCGGATGTATTATAATCCCATTAAAAATATATGAAAAATATAAATTTTGAAATATAGATATATGAAAATGATATGGAGCGAAGTATGAATATCAGTTACGATTATTACCGGGTCTTTTATTATGTGGCAAAGCTGAAAAGCTTTACGGCAGCCGCACAGGCACTGATGAACAATCAGCCCAATATCACCCGCATGATGAAAAAATTGGAAGAGGAGCTGGGATGCACTTTGTTTATCCGGCAGCGGCACGGCATTACCCTGACGCCGGAGGGGGAAAAGCTGTATGCCCATATTTCCGTGGCAATGGAGCACATTTTGAGCGGTGAGGAAGAAATCGCCCGGGAGAAAAGTCTGCAGGGCGGAGTGGTTACCATTGCCGCCAGTGAAATTGCCCTGCACTGTGAGCTTCTTCCAGCCTTAAAAAAATACCGGAAGGCGTATCCCGGTATCCGCATCCGCATTTCCAACCAGACCACACCGCAGGCATTATCCGTATTGAAAAAGGGGCTGGTGGATATGGCGCTTGTGACTGACCCTTTTACCCTGCCGGAGGGAATTACCGCCAAAATTCTTCGGAAAATCAAGGAGGTTCCGATATGCAGTACCGCATTTTCCCTGGCAACGGGCATGTCGCTTACCGATGAACAGATAAAGAAATATCCGCTCATCGGCCTCGGAGAGCAGACCAGTTCCTTTGCTTTTTATTCCGCTATTTTTGGTAAGATGGGATGGACGTTTTCACCGGATGTGGAGGCGGCAACATCAGACCAGATACTGCCCATGGTAAAGTCGGATTTAGGGATAGGCTTTGTGCCGCTGGATTTCTTGGAAAAGGAAAATATGGAAGGGCTGGTTATTCTGGACATGAAGCCGCCGGTGCCGGAGCGGAACATCTGCCTCTTAAGAAGGAAGGGCGAGTCATTGAGCCTTGCGGCAGCGGAGCTGGAAAAACAGATACAGAAAACTTAACAAAAATCTTACGGAAAAGATTGTTGCATATGCTCCGCTTTTTAGTTACAATAAAAAATGATGAGTAAAATTTGTACAGAATATAAGAAAGTTGGGTATACAAATGGATTTTTTTGACCTTCTGACGATGATGGGCGGACTTGCCCTGTTCCTGTATGGTATGCACATGATGGGCGAGGGCCTATCGAGAGTTTCCGGCAGCAGGCTGGAGAACATACTGGAAAAGCTCACCAACAATCCGGTCAAGGCGGTTCTGGTGGGAGCCGGCGTGACGGCGGTTATCCAGTCTTCCACAGCAGCCATAGTTATGGTGGTCGGTTTTGTAAACTCCGGAATTATGCAGCTTGAGCAGGCGGTAAACGTAATAATCGGCGCCAACGTAGGTACGACCATTACGGCATGGTTATTGAGTTTAACCGGAATCGAAAGCACCAGTTTCATCATTCAGCTTTTCAAGCCGTCGTCCTTTGCTCCCGTACTGGCTTTAATCGGTGTTATTCTCATAAACTTTACTAAGAAAGAAAAGCACAAAACGGTGGGTACCGTTATTGCGGGATTTGCCATTCTGATGATTGGTATGGATACCATGAGCGGCGCGGTAAAGGGTCTGGCGGATGTGCCGGAATTTACCAGCATGCTGACCATGTTCTCCAACCCGCTTTTAGGGGTACTGGTAGGTTTTATTATGACTGCCATCGTACAGAGTTCTTCTGCATCGGTCGGAATTTTACAGGCGTTGTCCCGGTCGGGAGCCGTAACCGGAGCTACGGCGGTACCGGTTATTATGGGACAGAATATCGGTGCCTGCATCACGGTTCTCATTTCCGCTATCGGTGCCAACAAGGATGCCAAGAAGGCAGCCCTTATGCATCTGTACTACAATATCGTAAAGACAACCCTGTTTATGGTAGTTTTCTATGCGGCGAATGCTTTCCTTCATTTTTCCTTTATGGATGAAGCGATTTCTCCGCTGGGAATTGCCCTGATTCATTCCTTATTTAACATAGCGCTTTGCATTATCCTGCTTCCTTTTTCAGGGATGTTTGTCAGAATGGTAAACTTAACCATACCGGACAAGGTAAAGGAAGGCGAAATGTCACCGGTGGATGTGGAATTAAAAACACTGGACAGCCGTTTCTTGGAGAACCCCGGACTTGCCATTGAGCGAAGCAGAAGAGTTGCCATTACTATGGCGCAGTATTCCAAGAAGTCGATTTTTACAGCGCTTGACCTTCTGCAGAACTATGATGCGGACAAGGCGGCGGAGGTAGAGAAGTTAGAGCAGGATATTGACCGTTTTGAGGACGAAATCGGCACTTACCTGGTAAAAATCAGCGGTAAGGATATGACGGAAAAGGAAAGCCATGTACTGTCCATCCTGCTTCACTGTATCGGCGATTTTGAGAGGATTTCCGACCATGCCTTAAACATTAAGGAGTCGGCGGATGAAATGCAGGAGAGAGGATTGGTATTCTCCGATAAGGCAATGGAAGAGCTTACGGTCTTCATGGATGCCGTGAAAGAAATTCTGGATATTTCCTTTACTGCTTTTGAAACGGACAGCTCCGAGACGGCAGAACTTGTAGAACCTTTGGAGGAGGTCATTGACCAGCTTAATATCGAAATGAAGAAGCGCCATATCAAGCGTCTGCGCAAGGGTAAATGCACCATTGAACTGGGCGTGCTTTTAACAGAGCTTACCAATAACTTTGAAAGAGTGGCAGACCATTGCTCCAATATTGCGGTATGTCTCTTACAGGTAAAGGAAGACAGCTACGAAACCCATGAATATCTGGACAACTTAAAAGAAAGCGAGAACATCAATTTTCGTGGAAAAGTTCTTGCCTATGCAGAAAAATACAGACTGCCGTAAGCACAGGCAGCATGCTATAACAGGAAGTTTTTTCTATTGATGCAAAAAAAGATGGGGCTGTCGCATTAGCAAAT
>DJEL01000046.1:17945-91233 GCA_002432425.1 Lachnospiraceae bacterium UBA5899 | reverse complement strand
CCTTACTTTTCAGGAGATATTTCAGCCAAGGAAGCAGCGAAGCATCTCCAGAACAGAGTACAACTTTACCTTAATGAGAGGTAAAAAGCTGATGGTGAATTCACAGGTTGTTGAAAACGAAAGCGGGGCCGTCTGCCGTATACGCGGCAGACAGCCCTGCTTTCTTGTAATCAAAAATAGATTGAGGTATAAAATGCCGCCGGCAGAGCATGAAAAAAGGGGGAGTGAATCAGATGGGGTACTGATTATCAAAACAAGCTCTGCATAACGGCAAATTATCGGACATAGCAGACAAATCCTCCAGCTTCATATAGCCCAGAGAATCGGCGCCGATGCGCCGGGCTATTTCTTCGGGACTGTTGTCTGCGGCAATCAGCTCCTTATTACTCGGAACATCGGTTCCGTAATAACAAGGATACAAAAAGGGAGGGGAGCTGATTCGCACGTGAACACTAACGGCACCGGCCTTTTTCAGTAGGGTAATCAGGCCTGCAATGGTGGTGCCTCTGACGATAGAGTCATCAATCAGTACCAGACGTTTTCCGCGGACAACCTCGGGCAACACACTCAGTTTCATGTGAACGGCAGACTCCCGTTCCTGTTGGGTTGGCTTGATAAAGGTTCTGCCCACGTAGCTGTTTTTGTAAAAGGCAAGCCCAAAGGGAATGCCTGACTCCTGGGAATAACCGACGGCGGCGGTAAGGCCGGAATCGGGGACACCTACGACTAAATCCGCATCCACCGGGTAAGACTGCGCCAACAGTCTGCCGGCTTTGATACGGGAGTTGTAAACGGAGATGCCGTCCATACAGGAATCCAGTCTGGCAAAATAAATATATTCAAAAATGCAGTGAGCGTGTTTGCATTGGCAAAGGCTCCTGTCAGAAGAAATTCCGTCTTTGGTGATGCTTACGATTTCACCCGGCTCAATGTCCCGGACAAATTCCGCATCAATGGCGTTTAAGGCACAGCTTTCCGAGGAAAGAATGTATTCATTTCCGTGTCTGCCTAAACACAAAGGTTTGAGTCCCAGGGGGTCGCGGATACCGATAATCTTCCGGGGGCTCATTACAATCAGGGCATAACCGCCCTTTAAAAAACCGGCTACTTTGGTAACCGCTTCTTCAATGGTACCGCACCTGGTTCTTTCCTTGGCAATCAGATAGGCAATGACTTCCGAATCGGTGGTGCTGCGGAAGATGGCGCCTTCCTTCTGAAGACTGTCCCGAAGTTCGGCGGCGTTCTTGATATTACCGTTATGAACAAGGGCAAGTGTACCTTTCAGATAATTTAAAATCAGAGGCTGCGCATTTTCAATGCAGCTCTGACCTGTGGTGGAGTACCGGACATGGCCGATACCGATATTGCCTGTAAGGGTATCCAGGGTCTCTTTGTGAAAGACTTCACTGACAAGTCCCATTCCCTTATGATGATAAATATTCCCCATAGGACCGTCGGTATCGCACAGGGCCATACCGGCGGATTCCTGACCCCTGTGCTGGAGAGCACAGAGGCCGTAATACAGGGAATGTTTTGCGTCTTTATTATCGGGTGTAAATATTCCGAACACGCCGCATTCTTCATGCAGCTTATCGTCATCCGCCAGACTATACATAGAACAGCATCTCCTCGTAGGAAGGGTAAGGTAAAAATTCTTTCGGAAGTTTAACTTCTGCCTTATCGGCTACGGCACGGATATCGTCCATATCCTTGATGATGGTGTCATGGTAGAAGAAGGAAGCCTTTGCGTTGTCGGTAAGACCTTCTGCTTCTGCGGTATCGGCAGCCAGCTTCTCGGATAAGGTGTAGAGGCTTTCGTAAGCAGCGGACATATCCTTGAGCAAAGCAGTTTCAGCGGTGCAGGGTAAATCGGCAACAGCTTTCTTTTCTGCGATGGAGCTGCTTAAGGTGTCAGTGTAATGAAGCAGTGCCGGCATGAACTGCTGTTCCACCATGCTGTAAAGTGTCTTAGCTTCAATATGTATGGTCTTTATATAGTTCTCCAGTAAGATTTCGTAACGGGAGAAGATTTCGGTTTCGGTGAAAATATGGTGGGAAGTAAAGAGCTTTACGTTCTTCTCAGCCTTGAATACAGGAAGAGCTTCCGGAGTGGACTTTAAGTTGTAAAGACCACGCTTCTCAGCTTCTGCAACCCATTCGTCGGTATAACCGTTGCCGTTGAAGACAATTCTCTTGTGGGCAATAACGGTATCCTTAACCAGCTTGCGGACAGCGGCATCCATTTCTTCAGCAGGAACATCCTTCAGGATTTCGTAGAACTGGGAAAGAGCCTCTGCTACAGCGGTATTTAATACAATGTTGGGACCTGCTACGGAAATAGAGGAGCCTAACATACGGAATTCAAATTTGTTGCCGGTGAAAGCGAACGGTGAAGTACGGTTTCTGTCGGTGGTATCCTTGAAGAAATGAGGAAGTACGGCAGCACCGGTATCCATGGCAATACGCTGCTTGGAATCGAAGAAGGTACCTTTTTCGATGGCATCCAGTACTTCGGTCAGTTCATCGCCGAGGAACATGGAAACGATAGCGGGCGGTGCCTCGTTTGCACCGAGTCTGTGGTCGTTTCCGGCACTTGCTACGGAAAGACGAAGCAAATCGGCATACTCATCAACAGCCTTGATAACGGCGGTTAAGAATACTAAGAACTGGGTGTTCTCAGCGGGAGTACGGCCAGGCTCTAACAGGTTTGCACCGGTATTGGTAATCATGGACCAGTTGTTATGCTTACCACTGCCATTGATGCCGTCGAAGGGCTTCTCATGTAAGAGGCAGACATAACCGTGACGGTCTGCAACTTCCTTCATCATTTCCATGGTGAGCTGGTTGTGGTCAACCGCTACGTTTGCGGTATCGAAAACGGGTGCCAGTTCATGCTGGGAAGGAGCAACCTCGTTGTGCTTGGTCTTGGCGGGAATGCCTAATTTCCAAAGTTCTTCGTCCAAATCCTGCATGTAAGCGGCTACACGGGGCTTCAGGGCACCGAAGTAGTGGTCTTCCATTTCCTGTCCCTTGGGAGGAAGGGCACCTAACAGGGTTCTGCCGGTGAAAATCAGGTCTTTCCGTTTCTTGTAATCTTCCTTATCAATTAAGAAGTATTCCTGTTCGGGACCTACGGTGGTGGAAACACCGGTTACATCATCCTTACCGAGTAAGTGAAGAACCTTGCAGGCCTCCTTGCTTAATGCTTCCATGGAACGGAGCAGAGGAGTTTTCTTGTCCAGTGCCTCGCCGCTGTAGGAACAGAAAGCGGTGGGAATATAAAGGGTAGTATCTTTAATGAAAGCGGGAGAGGTAGGATCCCATGCGGTATAACCTCTTGCTTCAAAGGTGGCGCGTAAGCCGCCGGAAGGGAAGCTGGAAGCATCGGGCTCGCCCTTTACCAGTTCCTTGCCTGAGAAGTCCATGATGACCTGACCATCCCCTGTCGGGCTGATAAAGCTGTCATGCTTTTCTGCGGTAAATCCTGTCATAGGCTGGAACCAGTGGGTGAAATGAGTAGCACCGTTTTCAACGGCCCATTCTTTCATTGCTACTGCAACCGAGTTGGCTACATCCAACTCCAAGTGTGTACCATTTTCAATTGTTTTGCGGAGTGCCTTATAGATATCCTTGGGCAGCTTATCACGCATGATCTTGTCGTTGAATACCAGGCTTCCGTAGAGTTCGGGAATGCTCTTTGCCATAATGTTTTCTCCTTTCGATATACAAAAAAGGCACTTCGGAGGAGTTCTCCAAAGCGCCTTTGCTTTTTATGCTTCGTAGTATGCACCCTGCTTCCGAAAATGTCAAGAGCTTTTTTGCAAAAAAAAATAAAAAAAAGTACTTTACAAAAAAGAAAGCCTATTATACAATCAACTTTATAAAATTTTACACGCAGGTTTGAAAAGACAAAGGCGTCTTGGAACGGGTTTTCGTTTCTTCTATAGAAAGAACGAAAACGAAAAGTTCCGAGGTGCCTTTTTTACATTTCAATAAGCCATACCTGCGAAATGGGGAAAATTCTCATAAAAAGGCGAGGAGGAAATCAGTATGGAAAACAAAGAAGCCGGATTGTATGACAGCAATTTTGAGCATGACAACTGCGGTATTGGCGCTATCGTCAATATACATGGTAAGAAAAGCCACATGATTGTGGACGATGCTCTGAAAATTGTAGAACATCTGGAGCATCGTGCCGGAAAGGATGCAGAAGGAAAAACCGGTGACGGCGTCGGTATATTGACCCAGGTGCCGCATCATTTCTTTCAGAAGGTCTGCAAGGAGGCAGGCATCGCAATAGGAAAAGAAAGAGAATACGGCGTAGGCATGTTCTTCTTTCCCCAGAACGAATTAAAGCGCGGCCAGGCGAAGAAGATGTTTGAAATCATTGTAAAAAAAGAAGGCATGGAATTCTTAGGCTGGCGTGAAGTGCTGACCGTACCGGAAGTGCTGGGCAAGAAAGCCAGATCCTGCATGCCCGCCATTTACCAGGGATTTATCAAAAGACCCGCCGGTATCGCAGACGATATTGATTTTGACAGAAAACTGTATGTGGTAAGAAGGGTGTTTGAACAGAGTAACGACAACACCTATGTTCCCTCCTTATCCTGCAGAACGATTGTATATAAAGGAATGTTTCTGGTAGGACAGCTCCGTACCTTCTTTAAGGATTTACAGGATGAGTCCTATACCACCGCCATTGCCATGGTGCATTCCCGTTTCTCCACCAACACGAACCCGAGCTGGGAAAGAGCCCATCCGAACCACTTTATCGTACACAACGGTGAAATCAACACCATCAAGGGCAACGTGGACAAGATGCTTGCCCGGGAAGAAACCATGCATACCGATACCTTTGACCCGGACGACATGAGCAAGGTACTGCCGGTTATTCATAAGGACGGTTCCGACTCCGCCATGCTGGATGCCACGCTGGAATTTCTGGTCATGAGCGGTATGCCCCTGCCGCTGGCAGCTATGGTTTTAATTCCGGAGCCCTGGTCCCACAACGATACCATCTCCAAGGAATGCCGCGATTTCTATCAATATTATGCAACCATGATGGAACCCTGGGACGGCCCGGCTTCCATTCTTTACTCCGACGGCGATGTAATGGGCGCCGTACTGGACAGAAACGGCCTGCGTCCTTCCCGTTACTATGTCATGGACGATGGCAGACTCATTCTTTCTTCCGAAGTGGGCGTGCTGCCGCTGGAAGAAAGCCATATATTAAAGAAAGAACGTCTTCATCCCGGCAAAATGCTTTTAATCGATACCGTAAAGGGCAAGATTTTCACGGACGAAGAAATTAAGGAAACCTATGCACACAAGGAGCCTTACGGCGAATGGCTGGACAGCAACCTGATTTCCCTGCGGGAGTTAAAAATCCCCAACAAAATGGTGCCTTCCTACACACCGGAGGAGCGTGCCCGCCTGCAGAAAGCATTCGGCTACACCTACGAAGAATACCATGACGGCATCTGCAGCATGGCACTGAACGGTTCCGAGCACATCGGCGCCATGGGTGTGGATACCCCGCTTGCCGTACTGTCCAAGGAATATCAGCCGCTGTTCGGTTATTTTAAGCAGATGTTTGCACAGGTAACAAACCCGCCCATTGATGCGGTACGTGAAAAAATCGTAACATCCACCACCATTTATGTAGGCAAAAACGGTAACCTTTTGGAGGAAAAGCCCGAGAACTGCCATGTGCTCAAGATTGAAAATCCCATTCTGGCAGACCTGGATTTATTGAAAATCGAAAATATGAACAAGCCCGGTTTCCAGGTAGAAAAGGTTTCCATCCTATTCTACAAGAGCACCCCGTTCCAGAGAGTGCTGGATCATCTGTTCGTAGAAGTGGACAAGGCCTACAGAAAGGGCGCCAACGTGCTCATCCTTTCCGACAGAGGCGTGGACGAAAACCATGTGGCACTGCCTTCCCTTTTGGCGGTGGCAGCCGTTCACAGACATCTGGTGCAGACCAAGAAATGTACCGCCATGTCCCTTATTTTGGAGTCCGCAGAACCGAGAGAGGTGCATCATTTTGCCACTCTGCTTGGCTACGGTGCCAGCGCTGTCAACCCGTATCTGGCACACGCCACCATTGGGGAACTGATTGAAGAGGGACTTCTGAACAAAGATTATTACGCAGCCGTTGCAGACTACGACAACGCCATTCTGCAGGGCATTGTAAAGATTGCGTCGAAGATGGGTATTTCCACCATCCAGTCCTATCAGGGCAGCCAGATTTTTGAAGCCATCGGTATTTCCAAGGAAGTAACCGAGAAATATTTCACCGGTACGGTCAGCCGTATCGGCGGTATCACACTGGAAGATTTAGCCGCACAGACCGACGCCCAGCATTCCAAGGCATTTGACCCTCTGGGCTTGCAGACGGACTACAGCTTAGCCAGCGTGGGACGCCACAAGATGAGAAGCGGCGGCGAAAAGCACCGTTACAATCCCGCGACCATCCACATGCTGCAGCAGTCCACCAGAGAAGGGGACTACGGCAAATTTACCGAATATACCAAAATGGTGGATGCGGAGGATACCGGTTATTTAAGAAGTCTGCTTGACTTTAACTACCCGGAGGAAGGCATTCCTCTTTCCGAAGTAGAAAGTGAAGAGTCCATTGTAAAGCGTTTCAAGACCGGTGCGATGTCCTACGGTTCCATTTCCGAGGAAGCCCATGCCACTCTTGCCATTGCCATGAACCATCTGCACGGCAAGTCCAACAGCGGCGAGGGCGGTGAAAGCGACGAAAGACTGGCAACGGCGGGAACCGACCACGACAGAAGCTCTGCCATCAAGCAGGTAGCCAGCGGCCGTTTCGGTGTTACCGAACGCTATTTACTGAGTGCCAAGGAAATCCAGATTAAAATGGCGCAGGGGGCAAAACCCGGTGAAGGCGGTCATCTGCCTGCCGGAAAGGTTTACCCCTGGATTGCCAAGACCAGACATTCCACACCCGGCGTGAGCCTGATTTCCCCGCCCCCTCATCACGATATTTATTCCATTGAGGATTTGGCACAGCTTATTTATGACTTAAAGAATGCCAATAAAAATGCAAGAATTTCCGTAAAATTAGTTTCCGAAGCCGGTGTCGGCACGGTTGCGGCAGGTGTTGCTAAAGCCGGTGCGCAGGTTATCCTGATTTCCGGTTATGACGGCGGTACCGGTGCGGCGCCCTTAAGCTCCATCCACAATGCCGGCCTTCCCTGGGAGCTGGGTCTTGCGGAAGCACACCAGACCCTGATTTCCAACGGTCTGCGTCACAGAGTCATCGTGGAAACCGACGGTAAGTTAATGAGCGGCAGGGACGTAGCCATTGCGGCGCTGCTTGGCGCAGAGGAATTCGGTTTTGCAACCGCTCCGCTGGTTGTTATGGGCTGCGTCATGATGCGTGTATGCAATCTCGATACCTGTCCCATGGGCGTTGCCACCCAGGACCCCAAGCTTCGTACCAGATTTACCGGCAAGCCCGAATATGTGGAGAACTTCATGCTCTTCATTGCCAGACAGCTCCGGGAATACATGGCAAAATTAGGTGTCCGCACCGTGGAAGAAATGGTGGGCAGAACCGATTTGTTAAAGACAAAAGAACATCTGACGGACAGAGAGGCAAAGCTTGATTTAAGCGCTATCTTAAAGCAGTCCGGCAATGCAGCCTTCAATCCGGCGCAGGTATATGATTTTGCTTTGAATAAAGTAAAGGACGAAACCGTACTTCTGAAACAGAAGAAGGTAAGGGAAGCCCTGGAAAACGGCACTCCCGCCAGAGTTTCCATTGAACTGACCAATACCGATCGTACTTTCGGTACTCTGCTCGGCGCGGAAATGTGCCGCAGATATCCGGAAGGCATGCCGGAAGATACCATTACCGTGGCATGTACCGGTGCCGGCGGACAGAGCTTCGGCGCTTTCATTCCGAAGGGACTTACACTTGACCTTTGCGGCGACTCCAACGACTACTTCGGCAAGGGCTTATCCGGTGGCAAGCTGATTGTGTATGCGCCCAAGGATGCCGCTTATGAAACCGAAGAAAATGTCATCATCGGCAACGTGGCTCTTTACGGTGCTACCTCCGGTGAAGCCTACATTGCGGGCATGGCTGGCGAACGTTTCTGCGTCCGTAACTCCGGTGCCGTAGCGGTAGTCGAAGGTGTCGGCGAGCATGGCTGCGAATACATGACCGGCGGACGTGTGGTAGTGCTCGGCCCTACCGGCAAGAACTTTGCAGCCGGCATGAGCGGCGGTATCGCCTATGTACTTGATGACCAGAACTGCTTATACAAAAATCTGAACAAGGAAATGGTTCTCATGGAAAAGGTGGACAACAAGGCGGATGAAGAAGAGCTTCTGCATATGATTGAAAACCACACCAAAGCAACCGGTTCCTTAAAGGGTGCGGAAATCTTAAAGCATTTTGAAGAATATCTGCCCAAGTTCAAGAAGATTATTCCGGGTGATTACAAGCGCATGCTCCATCTTTCCGCACAGTTTGAGGAACAGGGCATGGGTAAGGAAGAGGCACAGATTGAGGCCTTTTATGTAAGCGTAGGAAAGGCATAAGGAGGGAAGGAACAATGGAAAGCATCGAAGAAAGAATAAAGAATTTTGAGGAATTTCATGATGTGGCACCTGTGGAAGAGGCAAAAAAACAGGCAGACAGATGTATGGACTGCGGCGTTCCTTTCTGCCAGGCAGGTATGATGATTGCGGGCATGGCGTCCGGCTGTCCCCTGCACAATCTGATACCGGAAGTAAACCAGCTTGTCCACAGCGGCAGAATGGACCAGGCATACAAGAGACTGGCAAGCACCCACAGCTTCCCGGAATTTACCGGAAGGGTCTGCCCGGCGCTCTGCGAAGCAGCCTGCACCTGCGGCGTGCATGCGGCTCCCGTATCCACGAAAGCCAATGAAAGAACCCTGATTGAATATGCATATGCCAACGGTCTTGTGGAAGAAAAAGAACCGGGCGTGCGTACCGGCAAGACGGTAGCCATCGTAGGAAGCGGCCCTTCCGGATTGGCGGCTGCCCAGCTCTTAAACAGAAGAGGCCACAAGGTAACCGTTTTTGAAAGAAGCGACAGACCGGGCGGACTGCTCCGCTACGGCATTCCCAATATGAAGCTGGACAAAAAGGTCATTGACCGGAGAGTGGATTTACTGACCAAAGCCGGTGTGGAATTCCGCTGCAACGTAAACGTGGGCATGGATGTGACGGCGGAGGAACTGACGGAACAGTATGACAGCGTGATTTTAGCCTGCGGAGCATCCCATCCCCGCGATATTGCCGTACCCGGCAGGGATGCGGAAGGTATTTACTTTGCCGTGGATTTCCTGGGAAAAGTAACGAAAACCCTGCTGGACAGCGATTTTTCCAAGGTGCCTTACGAACTGGCAAAGGGAAAACAGGTGCTGGTTATCGGCGGCGGCGACACCGGCAACGACTGTGTGGGAACGGCAATCCGTCTGAAGGCGGCAGGCGTTACCCAGCTGGAGATGATGCCCCAGGCACCGCTTACCAGAGCGGAAAGCAACCCCTGGCCCGAATGGCCGAAGGTCTGCAAGACGGACTACGGTCAGGAAGAAGCCATTTTCGTATTCGGTAAGGATCCGAGAGTGTACCAGACCACGGTAACGGAATTTATCAAGGACGAAAAGGGACATGTGAAAGCAGCCAAAACCGTAGAACTGGCGCCCACCAAGGATAAAAAGACGGGCAGAATGCTGATGAAGCCCATCGAGGGCACGGAAAAAGAAATCCCGGCAGATTTGGTGCTGATTGCAGCCGGTTTCTTAGGCAGTGAAGAATATGTGACCAAGGCTTTTAAGGTGGATGTGAACGAGAGAACCAATGTGAAAACGGCACCCGGCTCCTACAAAACCAGTCAGGACAAGATATTCTGCGCCGGTGATATGCACAGAGGACAGTCCTTAGTGGTATGGGCGATTGCGGAAGGCAGAGCCGTAGCCAAGCAGGTGGATGAATACCTGATGGGTTACTCCAATCTGTAAGAAAAAAGGGCATGTGAAAAAGGAACGCTCCCCGGATTTCGGGAACTTCCTTTCGCACATGCCCTTTATAATAGCTACGGAGTCCTTACTCCGTCTTTTCAAAACTTAACATGGAGAAGGCTTTGGAAGCTTCTTCTTCGGAAGCCCGGCTGGCAAGCAGGACGCCGGTTTTAGCACCGTCAATGTCCACAATGAAGTTGTGCTCCATGCCGGTTTCGCCGTCATATTCGTAATATAAATAGGTAATGCCGCCGGTGCTTTTATCCTCTAAAACCGTGGCATCCGGGTCGGCATCCACAACTTCCCGGTAGGAGTCGGTATAGCCCTCTAAAAGAAAAATACCGGTCAGAATATCGTTGCCGTCCTTGTCGGAAACGGTGAACTGCCCGTCTGCCTGGCTTAAATCATAGCCTTCTTTCACATTTAAGGTCACTACAATCTGCTCGCCCGTGCTGACATTAAAAGTATAGGATTTGTTGGCGTAGGTGGAGCAGGCGCACAGGAAAAATACGGACACAAGAAGCAGAACGGACAGGTATTTTTTTATTTTTTTCATAGAAATCTCCTTTTTACATAAATACTTTTTACAATAGTATCAGCATAACACGGGACGCGCCAAAATGCAAAAGATGCATGTAAAATATCGTGGCAAAAATTGCTGCAATATTTTGTAGCTTGATATTGCGGGTAAGTTTCCTTGACAAAAGGAGGGGCAGCCCTTAAAATAGAGCATTAGTAAAGAGGGAACCTGTATGAAAAAGAAGATAGGGATACATATTGCCATGGCGGTCTGTGCCGCAGTTTTCCTGTTTTCGGCAGGCAAAATTGTATGGTCGCTGGCAGAACAGTATAAAGAGGATAAGGCGTTTTCGGATTTAGCAGCCAAGCTTTCCGAAGCAGCCGGATTTTCCGGGGAGGAAGCGGAAAGTCCGGACGGGCAGAATGCTTCCGGCGCGGAGAACGGGAACGAAGGAAACGGCGGAGCCGGGGACGGAAGTGCAGCGGGGACTGCCACGGGGATTTCTTCGGCGCCCAAGGAAAAGGCGGCAAGGAAACCAAGAACGGTCATGGAAACGGATGCAGCCACCGGGATGCTTATGCCGTATCTGCCTTTTTATGAGGAAAACCCGGATTTTTACGGCTGGATATGCATAGACGGCACCAAAGTAAATTATCCGGTGATGTATACCCCCAAAGACCCGGAGTATTATCTGCGGAGAGCCTTCGACGGTTCGGATGCCCAGAGCGGCACGCCTTTTTTGGATGCTTCCTGCACGGAAGAGGGCAACCTGTATGTGGTATACGGGCACCGCATGAAGAACCGCACCATGTTCGGCACCCTGCCTTACTATGAAAAGAGGGACTACTGGGCAGAGCATCCGTACATTTATTTCGATACATTGTACGAACAGGGAACTTATGAAATCGTAGCTGCCTTCTACAGTAAGATTTACGAGGAAGGAGAGGCGGGATTTCGTTATTATCAGTATAAAAGCTTAACGGATGAACAGACCTTTGCAGGCTTTAAGGAGGGGGTTGAAAAATCAGCCCTGTATAAAACCGATGAGGAGCTTATGTTTGGGGATAGGGTTCTGTTGTTATCCACCTGCAGCTACCACACCGATGGGGGAAGATTTGTGGTGGTGGCGAAAAAACTGACGGAAGAGTAATGACTTCCGAAACAGCCCGGGTTAAGGGAACGGGCATTGTGTGAAAGGGAAAGAAAAATGAAAAAGATTGTGATTATAGGGGCCGGACCGGCGGGTCTTACTGCCGGTGTGGAAATTTTGCAAAAAAAATTCTGCATACCAGGTCGTAATATTGGAAGAAAGCGGGTCCATGGGCGGTATTTCCAAAACAGTAAATTGTGACGGAAACCGTATGGATATGGGCGGTCACCGCTTTTTCTCCAAAAACAAAAAGGTTATGGACTGGTGGAAGGACATGCTGCCCGCCGATTTTCTGGTGCGGAAAAGGGTGTCCCACATCTATTATCAGAAGCATTTCTTTGACTATCCGGTCAAAATGAATTTCACAATGATTAAAAATTTAGGCTTTGTGACCATGCTGCAGGCAGGAATGAGCTACCTGAAATCCTGCATCCGGAAACGGAAAGAAAATTCTCTGGAGGATTTTTATATCAACCGTTTCGGGAAAAAACTGTACAGTATTTTCTTTGAAGGTTATACGGAAAAGCTGTGGGGACGGCATCCTTCGCAGATATCACCGGATTGGGGTGCCCAGCGGGTAAAGGGACTCTCGGTTTCGGCGGTGATAAAGGATATGTTCGGGAAGGCATTCCACGGCAGAAAAAGAGAGGTGGAAACTTCTCTTATCGAGACTTTTTATTATCCGAAATACGGTCCCGGACAGATGTGGGAGGCTGCGGCGGAAACATTCCAATCGCTTGGCGGGGAGATTTTGTGCGGCTGCAAAGTAACGGGACTTACACAGGCAGACGGCAGAATAAACAGGGTCTGCTATGAGCAGAACGGGGAAACAAAGTACCTGGAGCCGGACGCTGTTTTTTCCAGTATGGCGGTAAAGGATTTGGTGGCAGCCATGAACGGTGTGCCCGAAAAAATTGGAAAAATTGCTTCCGGGCTGCCCTACCGGGATTTTGTGACAGTCGGACTTTTGGTGGATAAGGCATCCGTAAAAAAGGCATCTTATGGGAAAAAGAATTCCGGTAAAAAGAAGAAAAAGACATTGCTTCCGGACTGCTGGATTTACGTGCAGGAGCGTGCGGTAAAAATGGGCCGTATACAGATATTTAACAACTGGTCGCCCTATCTGGTAAAGGATGCGGAGAACACCGTTTTTCTGGGACTGGAGTATTTCTGCGAAGAAGGAGACGGCATGTGGAACATGTCTCCGGAAGAATGGCAGAATTTTGGCAGAAAAGAACTGATACAGATGGGCATTCTTTCTTCCGGTGCAAAGGTATGTCTGTCCCATTGTGAAAAGGTGAAAAAGGCATATCCCGCTTATTTTGACACGTATGCGGAAATGCCTAAGCTGCGCCGGTGGCTGGACGGCATCGGAAATCTTTACTGCATCGGCAGAAACGGACAGCACCGGTACAACAATATGGACCATTCCATGCTGACGGCCATGACGGCGGTGGACTGCCTGTTTGACGAAAAGAAGGACAGAAAAGCCATATGGCAGGTCAACACGGAGAAGGAATACCATGAAGAAGGGTGAGGAAAAGTAGAAATATGCTTTCATGTTTCATTGCGGTAATCGTATTTTGCGTCCTGTTCTGGGTCACTTACCTGACCTGTAAGAAAAAAGGACGGGTGGAATTTTCCCGGGGAGAAATTCTATTGTTTTATATCGTTACCCGGATAGTTCCGCTTTTTATGTTACAGACAAGAAGCAGCCGGAACCTGCTTTGTCTGGCAACGGAGTGGATGATTTTAGGACTCCTGTATTTTTATATCAGCCGCAGACGGACAGAGTCTGCACAGAAAAGAGCACTTGCTTTTTATCTGTTTCAGCCGGGAATTTCCTGTTTTATTCTTTCCGGCAATCTGAAAGCCATGTATCTGACCATGTTTGTACTGACGGTGCTTTGTATGGCGGACAGGCTGCTGCAGAAAAAGAACATCTGCAGGGAGGCTTTTTTGCCGGAATATCTGCTTGGTGGCGCCGGACTCTTCCTCTGGTATATTGCCACGCAGATTTTACTGCAGCACGGCAGGGATATGGCAAATGTGGAAAATATCCCGGTGGCATATATTTTCTCGGTATGCCTTATGGGAATGGCGGTTGTGACGGCACTGGTGCGGGCGCTTGGCGCACCGGATGCGGAGGAGCAGCAGGTTGACGCAAAGAAGCCGGCTGTGGCAACAACGCAGGCTGCCGCAGCAGCGGGGCAACCCGATGCGGCAGTGGCACAGGCTGACGTGAAGAAGCCGGCTACGGCAGTGACACTGCCTGCCGTGGCAGCGGAACCCACAGCACAGGATGTCATGGACGGCGGGCGGGAACAATCGGCGGCAGTGCTTACACAGACGTCTGCAGCCGGAAACAGCCGCCTTTCGGCAAGGGATTTTTTCTGCATGGCGGCGTTTACCCTTATTTTCGGCATCTGTATTTTTTACCGGCTGGGCAGCCTGCATACCCCGGAAACCTTTGAAACCATAAAGGTGGGGGAAGTGGGAGAAAATGAAATTGTCCTGCAATTTGACGGAGAACAGCCGATTTCCGAAATTTCCGTTTATCTGGGCTATAAGGGAAAGCGGGAAATTTCGTTTTCGGTATATGACAGGAATACCGATACCTGGGAAATTGTAAAGAGCCGTTATGTGGTGGAGAGTGCCTTTTGCTGGAATAATGTAGAGATTGACGGTAGGGTAGATTCCCTGGGAATGGTTCTCATGGAGGATGAGGCACAGATTATGGAAATCGTCTGCCTGGATGATGCGGGAGAGCCGGTTCTTCCCGCAAATGCGGCGGATTATCCCCTGCTTTTCGATGAACAGGAATTGTTTGTCAGGGAACCGACTTATTATGAGGAAACCATGTTTGATG
Source organism: Lachnospiraceae bacterium UBA5899 (assembly GCA_002432425.1). Lineage (GTDB taxonomy): Bacteria > Bacillota > Clostridia > Lachnospirales > Lachnospiraceae > Acetatifactor. The sequence goes on along the minus strand of DJEL01000046.1, from coordinate 76,666 downwards.
AAGTATATCACGGCAGGACGGCTTATGAATTTCTGCATGGACTTTCTATCTATGAAAACACGCATCCGCCCCTGGGAAAAAGCATTATTTCCATAGGAATTGCCCTGTTTGGCATGAACCCTTTCGGCTGGCGTTTTATGTGTGCGCTGTTTGGAACACTGCTGATACCGCTTATGTATCTGTTTGCCCGGAAAATGTTTTGCAGGACGGACATTGCCTGCCTTTCGGCGGTGCTTCTGGGGACGGCATTTATGAATACGACATTGTCTCGTATTGCCACCATTGATATTCTGGTTGCATTTTTTTCGATGCTCATGTTTTTCTGCATGTACGGCTACATACAGGCGCTTGGGGAAAACAAATCGATGCGGCAGCAAGGGCTCTGGCTTCTTTCCGGCGGCATTTCCATGGGACTTGCCGTTGCCACCAAGTGGACGGGAGTGTATGCGGCAGCAGGCATTGCTGTTTTGTTTTTCTGTTTTCTGCTCGAACACATTGGCGGGATAAAGGGAATAAAGGAACGCAGGAGTTTCCTTGTGAAAACAGGTCTGTGGTGTGTGCTTTGTTTTATCGTGATACCCTTCGGCATTTATACACTTTCCTATCTGCCCTTTGTAAAGGCTTATCCGGACAAGGGACTTTTCGGGCACATGATTGCCAATGCTGAGCTTATGCTTAGCTATCACAGCAACTGTGTGTTTGACCATCCGTATTCCTCGGAATGGTATCAGTGGCTTTACGGAAGCAAACCGCTTGCCGACAGCAGGGTGTATTTTGACGACGGCACCGTCAGTGTGGTAATGACCTTCTTAAATCCGCTGCTTGCCGTAGGCGGGCTTATTGCCCTGCTTCACCAGTTTTATCTGTGGAAAAGAAAACACTGCCGCAGGGCACTGTTTTTAATCATTGCCTACGCGGTCATGCTTCTGCCATGGCTTTTCGTACACAGGACGGTTTTTATTTACCAGTATTTTATCAGTTCGCTTATTTTAGTGCTGATGATTGGAAACTCCGTATCTGTAAGCAGGCACAGAAAAAGAAATATACTGATTCTTTCCGGCATCGGCATTGCCCTGTATGTTCTGTATTATCCGGTGCTTACGGGGCAGAGCATCCGTGTGGATTTTGTAAATCAGGTACTGGAAGTGCTGTCTGACTGGAATATTGCTTAGGAGGGAGGACACGATGAAAACATCTTTCAAAAAAGCTTTGCTTTATACAGGTGTTCTGTTTTTCGTCCTGCTTTCTTATCTTATCAGCAGGGTTTTACAGTTGGAACAGGGAAACATCCGATATGTGCGGTATGCCAATCTTTTGTTTCAGCTTTCGGGTGTGGTTATTCTGCTGCGGGACTGCCTGCGGAAAAAGGAGAAGAATACCTACACGGAAGAACAGATTACCGGCCTCATTCTTGCCATGGGAATTTTCATGCGTGTGGTTTACCTGCTTTATACACCGCTTACCATCCGCTCCCATGATTTGTGGGAAATTGACCTGTCGTCGGGAGGGCATGCTTCTTATATACTTCTTGCCATACAGGGGAAGCTTCCCCCGGATAATTATCTGCAGTTTTACCAGCAGCCCTTGTACTATTTTGCGGGAGCCTTGTTTTCAAAACTGCTGAACGGTATTCTGGGCTGTTCGGAAGCGTATTATCTGGTGGATGCGGCAAGGACGGTTTCCTGTACCGCGTCCTGTTTCAGTCTGCTGATTGCCTGTGCCGTTTTCAGAAAATGCGGACTTTCGGGAAAGGGACTGTACCGGGCTTTGCTCCTTGCCGCCTTTTTGCCGGTATATTTTCTGAGCGGAGGAAGGCTGGGGCCGGACTCTCTTTGCGGAATGTTTATGCTGCTGGCGTTTCTTTTTACCCTGAAATGGGACAAAGAAAAGAGCTGGAAAAATACGTTGCTTCTGGCGGTTATCTATGGATTTGGCATGATGACCAAGATATCCATGGCGACGCTGGCAGTGTTTACGGCGGTTATTTTTGCGATAAGTTTCTTTCAGGCGTGCAGAAACGGAACGTGGAAGGGACTTTTACTGAAATATGCGGTCTTTGGCACAATCAGCCTGCCGCTGGGACTCTGGTACAGTCTGCGGAATTACCTTCTTTTCAAACAGCCGCTCACATATGTGCTGGAAATTTCCAGGGACAGCGCATTGTATACGGGGGACCGGTCGGTCTGGCAGAGATTGTTCCTTTGGGATATCAGGAACCTGTTTGCAACTCCCTATGCCGATGTATGGACAGACTACAATCTTCCCGTGTATGCCCTGAAGTCTTCCCTGTTCGGAGAATTTCAGTTTACCTGCTATGGCTGGATACCCGCAATGCTGTTGTTTTTTAACGCCGTACAGGCACTTTTGTGTATCTGTGCCATGGTGCATTACATAAAATGGAAAGAAAAAGACAGGGAAAGAAATTGCTGCCTTCTGGCAGCGGGGATTTTCTGGCTTGGCACGATGTTTTTTTACCTGCGGTATCCTTTCGGATGCAGCATGGATTTCCGCTATATGCTATTTCTGCCGGTGCCGGCTGCCGCGTTATTCGGCAGATGCGAAGCATTTCATAATGGACATACGGAGACGGCACAACGGCTGGTTGGGCTTTGGAGCATCGGCTTTGCCGTAAGTTCCTGCCTGATGTATGGATAAAACTAAGGTCTTACATGCATGCAAATATATTTATTGTGTGAGGAAGTATAGAAATATACTTTCAGAAAGGGAAAACAATGAAGAAAAAGAAAACCAAGTTATTTTCATGGACGGTGGCATCCGTAGCAGTCCTTACCCTGCTTTGCGGCACATGGGCATCTGCAGCGGTGTCATTGACCTCCGGTGCGGACGGTATTTACCTGCGTAACTCCGGCAAGGAGTATACGTTTCAGGTAGATGCGCCCAAGAACCATTTCGTGGCAATCCGCGTGGATGGGGTATATCTTATGGGAGAGAAAGCTCCCGTACAGATAGATATTGAAGTCGGCGGAACAGCACCTGTAGTTACTCCGGCACCGGAAACACAGGCGCCTTCGTCTACCAAGACACCGACAACGGAAGCCCCTGCAGCAACCACCGCTGTACCCAGCGCACCACCGGTCACCAGTGAAGCGCCTGCAGTAACCAGCGAAGCGCCTGCAGCCACCAGCGAGGCACCTGCAGCCACCAGCGAGGCACCTGCAGCCACCAGCGAGGCACCTGCAGCCACCAGCGAGGCACCTGCAGCAACCAGTGAAGCGCCTGCGGCAACCAGTGAAGCACCGAACCCTTCTGCGGAAGTTAAAAATACTATTTCCGGTTTTGGCACGGCATATGCTGCTTCAGAATTACCTTCCCAGAGCAATGCTATTCAGGCTCTGGTAAATCTGGCAGCTCCTGCAGAAGCCAATGCAGAAACCTATTATGCTACCATCGGTATCCCGGCATCCTATCTGGATACCCTGTCCGACGGCAGTCACACGGTTGTCATGGATTTCGTAGAAGGCAGCGTCAGCACCACCATTACCGTTACCTCCGATGCTTCCATGCTTACAAACGGCAACCCTTCCACCGGCGATACCACTCATGTACTTCCTTACGTGCTGCTTGCAGCAGGAAGTGCCTGTGTTCTGGTATTTCTGGCTAAAAAGGAAAAGAAAGAAACAAGATAAAATAAGATTTACCTATTTTTGCATGCAGTTAAGATAATACGGGGCGTCCGGAAACGGATGCCCTGTTTTTATTGCCGAAAACGTAAAAATATGCTATGATGAATACATATTTTTTCCGTGTTTTGGAAAGAGCAGGACAGGTCGTGTCCATACACACTTTAGCAGAAAGAGGTGACGCATGGAAAGTGCGGATTTTAAGGAAGGCGTAATTCTTCCCGACGGGGGCTATCTTCCCATGAAGGAAGGACATCTGCATACATTGATGAACGTTACCGGCATACCGGAAGCGAAGCTCTGGGAGATGATTCCCAAGGACGATTCCCCGCTTTTCTGGCTGATTGCCTATACCGGCTGCGTCATCACGGATTTGAATTCTTCCGTGGGAATGAAAATGACGGAGGCGCAGAAGGCGACCTACGACAGTCTGGTATCCCGCGGCATTATTACGGACAAATACTATGACATTACCGAAGAGAGAAAGAAAAGGGCGGAGCTGGAAAAGCAGCGTGCCGCAGAATAAAATAAAACGATAGAAAAGGAGATTTTTCTCATGAGCAAAAAGAAAGCAGTTGTTTCCCTGGGACACGAAGCACTCGGTTCCACTACCTTAGAGCAGTTGGATGCCGTTAAAAAGACCGCAAAGGCACTGGCAGATTTGGTGGAGGACGGCTATCAGCTTACCATTACCCACAGCAACGGTCCGCAGGTCAGCATGATTCACAAAGCAATGACCGAGCTGCGCCGTGTTTACATTGATTATACCCCCGCACCCATGTGTGTATGTTCCGCTATGAGCCAGGGCTATGTAGGCTACGATATCCAGAATTCCCTTCGCGCCGAGCTTTTGGACCGCGGTATTGTGAAAACCGTCAGCACCATTTTAACACAGGTAACCGTGGACCCCTACGACGAAGCTTTTTATGAACCGACCAAGAAAATCGGCCGTTATATGTCCAGGGACGATGCGGAAATCGAAATCAAGAAAGGCAACTATGTAGCAGAAGAAGAGGGCAAGGGCTACAGACGTGTGGTAGCAGCGCCTTCTCCCATTGATATTGTGGAAATTGATGCCATCAAGGCACTTTCCGATGCAGACCAGATTGTCATTGCATGCGGCGGCGGCGGTATTCCCGTTATTCCCCAGAAGCACATCTTAAAGGGTGCATCTGCGGTTATTGAAAAAGACAGCATCGCAGGCAAGCTGGCAGCCGACCTGCAGGCGGATACGCTGGTTATTCTGACCGGTGTGGATAAGGTTTATAAGAATTTCGGCAAAGACAATCAGGAACCGATTGATAAGATGACCGTAGCGGAAGCCAAGGCCATGATGGAAGCCGGCGAATTTGAAGCAGGCACCATGCTGCCGAAGATTGAAGCAGCCGTTTCCTACCTGGAAAAAGTACCCGGCGGCAGCGTTCTTATCACCTCCATGGAGCATGTAAAGGATGCCCTGAAGGGAAAGAACGGAACTGTGATTACGGCGTAAAACACGCGTTATATGTTACTTCTGCAGATTTTTCACAGTCTCTTCCAGGCATTCAAAGAATTCTGCAAAGGTTTTCTTGCAGCAGGAAGGATTTTCAATGACAATGCCTTCCGCGAATAAACCGGTAATGGCAAAGCCCATGGCGAGTCGATGATCGTCATGGGTTTTTATATGGGCTGGTTTCGGCATTCCGGGATAAATGGTTATGGAGTCGGCTCTCTCCTCACAACGGATACCCATGGCGGTAAGATTTTCGGCAATGGCGCTTAAACGGTCGCTTTCCTGTCCGCGGATGTGACCGATGCCGGTAATGGTAACGGGACTGTCGGCAAACGGTGCGATGGCGGCAAGGGTAATTGCCTGGTCGGAGCAGGCGGACATGTCCACGGTGAGTCCGTGCAGCCTGCCGGAAGGTCCGGTTACGCAGATGCCCTCATTTGTCCGGGTAACAAGGCAGCCCATTTTTTTTAGGATGCTTAAAAATTCGGTATCGCCCTGCAGGGAATGCTCGGGTACGCCGTCCACAATGATACTGCAGCCGGACAGGGCAGCCAATGCATAAAAATAGCAGGCGGCGGAAACGTCCGGTTCAATGGCATAATCCTGTGCCCGGTAAGTCTGACCGGCTTTAATAAGGAAAGTGTCCGGGGAAGGATGCTCTGTCCGAACGCCGAACTGTTCCATCATGCGGCAGGTCATTTCGATATAAGCCATACCGTGTGTACCCTCCACTTTGATTTTTACATCCTCTTTTGCCAGGGGAGCGGCGATTAAAAGAGCACTTAAAAACTGGCTGCTTTTGTCAATATCAATGGTAAGATCCGTATTCTGAAATCCGCGGGCATGCAGGGTAAAGGGAAAATAACCCTCTTTTTCCGCAAAGGAAATGTCACAGCCGACGGACTGTAAGGCGGAAAGCAGCGGTGCCATGGGTCTTTTTTTCATCTGTTCGGAAGCATCCAGAAAGAACTCGCCCTCCGACACACCGAGTACGGCGGACAGAAAGCGGGCGGCGGTGCCGGCACTTCCCACGTACAGGGAGGCTTTCTTTACGGGCAGCCTGCCGGAAAGTCCGTGCACGGAAACTTCACCGGTCTTGGGCTGGGATGCCACATCAAAGGACAAATCCGAAAGACATTGTAAAAAATGAGAAGAATCCTCGGAAAACTGGGCGCCGGTGAGATGGCTTTCTCCGTCGGCAAGCATGGCAAGAAGCAGGGCGCGGTTGGTGATGCTCTTGGAGCCGGGAACCTTTACATGTATGGTTTTATGGGAAAAATCACCTGTCAGGACAGGCACGGGATATTCGGAAACACTTATCATAAAAATCTTCATTCCTTCCAAAGACTGAATCTTTGTTCAGTGTATCATGATTTCTCAAAATTGTAACTAATTTTATAGGTATTTCTTATAGAAAAAGTCGGTTGTTTTTTCTCCTGCGGATACGGTATAATTTTTTTAGATGTGAAAGTCTGCAAACAGATACGGCAGACAAATGAAAACCGGAAAGGATACGAATATGCTGTTTATTGGTGTGGATTTAGGAACCTCCGCAGTAAAGCTTTTACTGATGGACGAAAATGGTAAAATCAAGAAGACGGTTTCCCGGGAATATCCTCTGTATTTCCCACATCCCGGCTGGTCGGAGCAGAAGCCGGAGGACTGGTACATACAGTCGATGGACGGACTGAAGGAACTGCTTAAGGATGAAAATAAGGAAGAGGTTGCCGGCATCAGCTTCGGCGGACAGATGCACGGTCTGGTGCTTTTGGACGAAAACGATGAAGTCATCCGTCCCGCTCTTTTGTGGAACGACGGCAGAACCTACGAAGAATGCGATTATCTGAACAATGTAATCGGTAAGGAAAAGCTTTCCGAATATACGGCAAACATTTCCTTTACCGGATTTACGGCACCCAAGATTTTGTGGGTAAAAAATAAAGAACCGGAAAATTTTGCAAGAATTAAGAAAATCATGCTGCCGAAGGATTATCTGGCATACAAGCTGTCCGGCGTACACTGCACCGATGTTTCCGATGCATCCGGCATGCTTCTCTTTGATGTAAAGAACCGGACCTGGTCCAAAGAGATGTGCGAAATCTGCAGTGTGAAGCCCGAGTGGCTGGCAAAGGTTTACGAAAGCTATGAAGCGGTCGGCACCCTGAAAAAAGAGGTAGCGGAGGAGCTGGGCATTCCGGCTGCGGTAAAGGTGATTGCCGGAGCGGGCGACAATGCGGCGGCAGCCGTGGGTACCGGCACCGTAGGAGACGGCCGATGCAATATTTCCTTAGGAACCAGCGGCACAATTTTTATTTCCTCCCGGAAGTTCGGCGTGGACAAAAATAATGCCCTGCATTCCTTTGACCATGCGGACGGCACCTATCATCTGATGGGCTGCATGCTTTCCGCAGCATCCTGCAACAAATGGTGGATGGATGAAATCCTGAAAACCAAGGAATATGCAAAGGAACAGGAAGGTATTGACAAACTGGGAGAAAACCATGTATTCTTCCTGCCGTATCTCATGGGAGAGCGGTCTCCGCATAACAATCCCAATGCCAGAGGCACGTTTACCGGCATTACCATGGATACCACAAGAGAAGATATGACACAGGCAGTGCTTGAGGGCGTAGCCTTTGCATTGAGGGACTCCCTGGAGGTGGCAAAGAGCCTGGGCATTCCCATTACCCGCACCAAAATCTGCGGCGGCGGTGCCAAGAGTCCGTTGTGGTGTAAGATGATTGCCAATATTTTGAACTTAAAGGTTGACAAAATCGAGAGTGAAGAGGGCCCTGCACTGGGAGCGGCTATGCTGGCAGCGGTAGGCTGCGGTGTTTACGGCAGTGTGGAAGAGATTGCCGAAAAGATGGTGAAGGTAGTGGATACCATTGAACCGGATCCCGCCATTGCCGCAAAATACGACGAAAAATACGCACAGTTCAGACAGATTTATCCGGCGCTGAAACCGGTATTTGATGTGATAAAATAAAAACAGCACTGCAAAAAGAAAGGATTTGGTGGAGAGATGGAAATTAAAAAAGTTACGGATGCGGCATTTAGAAAATACGGCCGCGTCATCAGCCATGTGGATGTGACAGAGCTTGTTGCAGCGTTAAAAGAAACTCCCATTCCCGCAGATGTGGTTTATGAACCCTCTGTGGAAAGTCTGGAAAAGCTGCCTGTAAAGGAAGAACTGTCCAAGGTTATTTACGGAGAAATGCCTATTCAGATCGGTTACTGCAACGGTCACAACAAAAAGTTAAACGCACTGGAATATCACAGAGATTCCGAAATCAACATTGCTGCAGAGGACGCGGTACTGATGCTCGGTTCCCTACAGGATGTGGAAGCAGATTTTACCTATGATACATCCAAGGTAGAGGCATTCTTAGTACACGCAGGTACTGCAGTGGAAATCTATGCAACCACCCTGCACTATGCACCCTGCCATGTAGAGGACGGCGGCTTCCAGGTAGCGGTTGTTCTTCCGAAGGGCACCAATTACGAATTAAAAGCAGCCCATGGCAAGGTAGAAAACGGCAAGGCTCCCAATGAAGATGCCCTGCTTACGGCAGTCAACAAGTGGTTAATCGGCCATGCGGAAGGCGGACTTCCCGAAGGCTCTTTCTTAGGTCTTAAGGGCGAAAATTTAAGCCTGTAAGTATAACAAAATGAGAGAATGAAACAAGAAAACGAACAAGAAAACAAGGAGGATATAAAAATGAGTAATTTTCCCGAAGTAAAAGTAGGTGTGGTTGCAGTCAGCCGTGACTGTTTCCCCGAAAGCTTATCAGTCAACAGAAGAAAGGCCCTGATGGAGGCCTATACCGCAAAGTTCGGCACCGACAATGTGTATGAGTGCCCGGTTTGTATCGTAGAAAGCGAAATCCATATGGTACAGGCACTCGAAGACATCAAAAAAGCAGGCTGCAACGCTCTGTGCGTATATCTCGGAAACTTTGGTCCCGAAATCAGCGAGACCTTACTGGCAAAGCATTTTGACGGCCCCGCTATGTTCATCGCAGCAGCAGAAGAAAGCCAGAATGATTTAGTCGGCGGCAGAGGCGATGCTTACTGCGGTATGTTAAATGCCAGCTACAACTTAAAGCTCCGCAACGTAAAGGCTTATATTCCCGAATATCCCGTTGGCACGGCAGAAGAATGTGCAGACATGCTGCATGACTTCTTACCCATTGCAAGAGCCATCATCGGTCTTTCCGATTTAAAGATTATCAGCTTCGGTCCCAGACCGCTTAACTTCTTAGCCTGCAACGCACCCATTAAGCAGCTTTACAATTTAGGTGTGGAAATCGAAGAAAACTCCGAACTTGACCTGTTTGAAGCATTCAACAAGCATGCAGGTGACGAGCGTATTCCCGCAAAGGTAAAGGAAATGGAAGAAGAACTTGGCAAGGGCAACTTAAAGCCGGAAATCCTGCCTAAGCTGGCACAGTACGAACTGACCCTTCTTGACTGGGTAGAACAGCACAGAGGTTACAGAAAGTATGTAGCGATTGCCGGAAAATGCTGGCCTGCATTCCAGACACAGTTCGGTTTTGTTCCCTGCTATGTAAACAGCCGTCTGACCGGTATGGGCATTCCCGTATCCTGTGAAGTGGATATTTACGGCTGCTTAAGCGAGTTTATCGGTGCCTGCGTCAGCGAGGATGCCGTTACCCTGCTTGACATCAACAACAGCGTTCCCGCTGATATGTACAAAGAGTCTATCGAAGGCAAGTTCCCTTACACCCACAAGGATACCTTCATGGGCTTCCACTGCGGCAATACCTGCTCCAAGAAGCTGGCATTCTGCAACATGAAGAACCAGATGATTATGGCAAGAAGCCTGCCCGAAGAAGTTACCAACGGTACTCTCGAAGGCGACATCATGCCCGGCGACATTACCTTCTACCGTCTGCAGAGCACCGCAGACTGCAAGCTCCGCGCTTATATTGCACAGGGCGAGGTACTTCCGGTTGCCACCAAGTCCTTCGGCAGCATCGGCGTATTTGCTATTCCGGAAATGGGCAGATTTTACCGTCACGTTCTGATTGAAAAGAACTTCCCTCACCACGGAGCAGTGGCATTCGGTCACTTCGGTAAAGCTCTGTACGAAGTATTCAAGTACATCGGTGTTCCCATCGAAGACCTTGACTACAACCAGCCCGCAGGCGTAAGATACCCGACCGAAAATCCGTTTGCATAAGGGTTAAGAACGGCATTAAGAGAAATAAAATGCATTAAGAGAAGCAAAACGCATTAAGAAAATAAGAAAGGGCGTGTGGAAAAGATTTGAGGGGTTCTCTCAAAAAAATCCACACGCCCTTGACAATTTATAAGAACTAATATTTATTCTAATCTTTATTCGCCGTCCGTATAATACAGAACGCCTAAGGTGCCGGGACCGCAGTGGCTGCTGACCACACCGCCGGCTCTGGTAACATAGATATTTTCAAAATGGGACAGGCTCTCTAAGTATTCCTTTACAGGCGCTACAATGTCATCGCTGCAGCCGGAATGGGTGATGAATACACAGTTTTTATCGGCGGCAAGCAGCGCTTCTTCCTGGTCTTTGACATATTTCAAAAGTACGGAGCCAAGCTGACCACGGTATTTTTTTGCCACAATCATGGCGCCGTCCTTTACCACAATTTCCGGTTTCAGCTTTAAGGTATTGGCAAGCAGGGCGGTAACGGAATTGCAGCGGCCGCCGCGGGACAGGTAGGTCAGGGTATCAATGACAAAGCTGGCGCTGACGGCAGACCTTCTTTTTTCTACTTTTTCCACAATGGAGGCAGCGCTTTCTCCCGCCATGGAAAGTCTGGCGGCATAAAGAACCTGCAGGCCGATGCCGGTGGAAAGGCTTTGGGAGTCGATGACATGCAGCTTGTCATAACCGGCATCTTCCCCAATCAGGCGAACTACATTGCAGGTAGTGCTCATCTGAGTGGAAATGCCGAAAAAGACAATTTCCCTGCCCTCATCCATGAAAGGTTTCAAAAGGGAAGTGGCATTGTCGATGGTGACGGCAGCCGTCTTGGGAGTGGTTTTGTTGGCATCCGCCCATTTGTAAATCTCTTCAGGTGTGGTTTCAATGCCGTCAAAGTAGCTGTTTTCTCCCATTACGATACAAAGGGGAATAATGGTAATGTCATACTTTTCAATCAAATCCGCAGACAAATCACAGGTGGAGTCTGCCACAATCTTTACATTCATAGAGTCGGTCCTTTCCTTTTTATTTCAAAATAGTGCTATTAGTATACTACTTTTTGGCAGAAAAATCAAAGAGTTGTCCTTGCATAGTTTGTAAATTTACGTTATTATAGATACAACTGAATGACTTTGCGGATAATATACCTTTTGAACATTTGAACAAAGGGGGAAGGATGTGAATGTTATGTGCAATTTGGGTGAAGGAATTGAGGAGAAAGCCATTGCGATTGGCGAAGCCAGAGGAGAGGTCAAGGGCAAAGCAAAGGGTACGGCAGAAACGGAAGCCAGACTTGTAGGAAATATGCACAAAAACGGCTTCACGGCGGAGCAGATAGCGGCGGCAACGGACATGGACATCAAAGATGTGGAAGCCATTCTTGCGGGCAGGGAGCCGGCAAGGGTGTGATTTTACCGGAAAAAGGAACAGAACTCCCCCGGACTTTTATCCGGGGGAGTTCCGTTTGTGGTAATCATGTGATATATAGAGAGAGAAGAATGCTTACTCAATCAGTCCGCTTTCCTTTAACAGAAGTTCGATATCGGTGTCTTTTACTTTCTTTAAGACAACCTTTAACATTTCCTTTTCCTTGAAGGAAAGCTTAGCTTCGGAAATGGGCTTCTTGTCGATAGCGTAGTAGCAGGCACGAAGCAGTTCACGGACATCATACTGGCTGCCCCATACTTCGGGAACGGCACGGTCCACATTAAGCAGGGTGTAAACCGCTTCCATACCGGTACGGATGGAGTACTCGGTGGTGAAGATGGTGTCCCTCGGTGTTTCGGCAAACTGGCCTAAGAAAGCGAAGTTTACAGAGCCTTCGGGTACGACCAGAGGACGGTCGGATTTCTTTCTGGGCTGGAAGAATGCATTGATGAACGGCATGAAGCAGGTCGTGGTGTTGCAGGCGTTTTTAGCCAGGTCATCGATTTCGGAAGTGGGAATACCGATGTGGTAGAGCCATTCCTTGCACACTTCTTCACCGGTACAGTCGCGCATCGCTTTCTTTACATAGTTGCCTTCCTTGTTGGTGGAAAGAGCGTATACCCAGATTAAGACGGAATCCTTATTCTGTGCCTTGAACTGGGGCTGACGGTTAATGGTCCAGGAAAGATACCAGTTGTCGGTGCTGTCTTTTACGGTAACGATACCGCCGGTGGTAACTTTGCCCGCTCTCGGGTCTCTCTTACAAACTTTGATAATGTGCTGAATGATTTCTTCGTTGGAAGTTTCCACGGTTGCACTCATCCAGTTGGTGGCTTCAAAATCGTCGCAGAAGTTGTCAGGATTGCCGTATTCGCCATTTACTGCCTGCTTTGCGATATTCTTCCAGAGGTCCCAGGATTCGCCGGCACCGTTCTTTACGCCGGAAAGGTCGGGCTTGTGGGTCTGGTCGCCGTAGCAGGAAGTATCGGTGCAGCAGCCGTTGGTAATGAATACCAGATCATCCTCGGTCAGACCGATTTCTTCTTCCTTACCGTCTTTGATATAAATAATCTTCTGAGCAATCTTTTTGTCGCCGGCATTTTCAATAATGACATTCTTTACATCCATGCCGTATTCGATGCGGACACCGTGTGCTTCCAGGTATTTTACCAGAGGAAGAATCATGCTTTCAAACTGGTTGTACTTGGTGAAACGGAGAGCACTGAAGTCGGGCAGTCCGTCAATATGATGCACATATCTGCAAAGGTAACGCTTCATTTCGAGAGCGCTTGACCAACGCTGGAAAGCGAACATGGTCTGCCAGTAAAGCCAGAAGTTTGTGTCCCAGAAAGAGTCCGGCAGAACGTCGGAAATCTTCTTGTCTTCCAGGTCTTTTTCCGGTGTCATGAACAATTTGGAAAGTGCCAGTGCGGAAGCCTTGTCCAGACAGAACTTCTTGTCGGTGTGAGCATCCTCGCCGCAGTTGACGGAAGCACGGCAAAGAGAATAGTTGGGGTCATGCTTGTTTAACCAGTAATACTCATCCAGTACGGAAACCTCCGGGGTCTCGATGGAAGGAACGTCGCGGAACATATCCCACATACATTCAAAATGGTTGTCCATTTCACGTCCGCCTCTCATATAGAAGCCCTTTGTGATATCCTTGCGGCCGTCGCAGCTGCCGCCTGCCAGGTCTAATTTTTCCAACAGGTGAATACGTTCACCCTTCATCTGACCGTCTCTTACGAGATAAAATGCCGCAGCCAGTCCGGCAAGACCGGTACCGATAATATAAGCTGATTTTCTGTCAACGCCTTCCGGTTTCTCCGGATGTGCAAATGCTTCATAAGTTCCTGCTCCGTAATACATAATCATTACCTCCTGTTGATGGTTGTTGGTTTTTGTTTCATGTGAATAGGAAAATCAATTTATTTTTTCCTTTCGATGGTTTTACTATACCTGCATTCGGGAGAAAAAACCATAGACAGAAAAATCCCCATGACTAAAAAATAATCATGGGGAAAAAGCTGTCAAAATTTTTATCATTCTGCCTGTTTTGATAAAAACATGATTTTATAAAGGTTTGTCCTTGCGGAAGCGGTTCAGCGCCATCCGGATATCGCCCTGTATGACCAGGGTAAACCGTTCCACCAGGGTTTCCGGGTCCTGTTTCATGCCGTCTTTAATCCAGTCAATCATAATGCCGATGAAGGAATAGGAGTAGACCTGGGCGATAAATTCCTTATCTTCTTCCCGGACGACCATGCCTTCGGAAAACTCGGCAATCACACCCAGAAGAAGATTGTCGGTCAGCGGTGTCAGGTATTTTTCCACCTGTTCTCTGCTCACACAGTGGTAAACATTCATAATAAAAGGCTTGTTTTCGCGGACCGCATAGAAAATCTGCAAAAATCCCTGCTGCCAGGTCTCCGCCGTTTTCTTGCCTTCAAGCGCCTTGGTGGCATCCTCCAGACATGCCCATTCCACCAAATCGTAAATATCCTTGAAGTGGTAGTAAAAGGTCATGCGGTTGATGCCGCAGTCCTCGGTAATATCGTTGATGGTAATTTTGTTCAAAGGCTTTTGCAAAAGCAGGTTCTTAAGGGATGCCTCCAGGGCACGTTTGGTAATCTGGGACATAAATCCTCCTTACCGTTCCATTTTCCAGAAGTAAGCGCTGTAAGGGGGAAGCTCGCTGCCGCCTCCGAAATCATGGGGCTCTCCGGTAATCAGGTCCACTGCAGTGCCGCAGCCCGCATCAAAGTGTGCGGTATAGGGAGCAGCGTCCGCATTGATGGCAACCAGCACGCGCTCGCCGTCTGTTTTTCTTTCAAAAATACACTGTCTGTTTGTCAGAATCACGGAACGGAAGTCTCCGTAATTTAAGGCACGGGAATTCTTCTTGGCTTCCGCCAGCTTGGAAATCCATTCGGAAAGCTCATTGAAAACGGGAGCATCAAAACACTTACGCAGAGCCGGGTCCCCCTCGCTCTTATTTGCTTTTTCACCCCATTCGCTGCCATAGTATACGCAGGGGATACCGGGCATGCCGAAGCAGAGGGCATAAATGAGGGGCAGGTGCTTTTCGTTCTGCAGAATGCTTGCCACTCTGGTCACATCGTGGTTGTCCACGAAGGAGAGAAGATGCTTTCCTTTATAAAGAGTCCAGTTTTCCGGTCCGAACTGACGGAGCAGGGAGTGGACGATTTCAAACAGGTTCATGCTGTTGAAGCTGGAATACAGACCCTTGTAGCATTCGTAATTGGTAACGGAATGCAGCATGGAATCGTTCATCATGCGGTTGTAATCGCCATGCAGCATTTCGCCGAGAAGGAAGAAATCCTGCTTTTTGCCGTCGGTGAAGCTGCGCAGGCGTCTGACAAAATTTTCATCCAGACAGTAAGCCACATCCAGACGCAGACCGTCGATGTCAAAATAATCAATCCAGTAGTTTACGGCATCTAAAATGTGCTCCACCACATCATTGTTCTGTAAATTCAACTTGACTAAGTCGTAGTTGCCCTCCCAGCCTTCGTACCAGAGACCGTCATTGTAAGCGTCGTTGCCGGAGAGATTGATGTGGAACCAATTTAAATAAGGAGAATGCTCCCTGTTTTTTAAGACATCCCGGAACTGGTAAAAGCCCCTGCCCACATGGTTGAAAACGCCGTCTAAAACAACCCTGATGCCGTTTTCGTGGAGCTTATGGCAGACTTCCTTAAAATCTTCGTTGGTGCCCAGACGGACATCTATTTTCTTGTAATCCCGGGTGTTGTAGCCATGGGTGTCGGACTCAAAAACCGGAGAAAAATAGACGGCATTGATGCCTAATTTTTTCATATGGGGAATCCAGTCCTCCACCTTTTTGATCCTGTGCGTCAGCACACCGTCGTTTTCAAAGGGTGCGCCGCAGAAGCCCAGGGGATAAATCTGATAAAATACACTTTCGTATGCCCACATAGTTTAGCCTTTCCGAGGGCACATTATTTCGGTAAAACCGAATGTGCCGCTCTTTGCAGTTTGTGCATGTCTATTATAACATTCTGAAAAACAAAGACAAGACCTCTTGACAGATAAATCTTCCGGTGATATATTCATAACGGTGTTATGAATAACGCTGTTACGAATAATGAAACGTCACGGGCAAAAAAGCTGCAGGCAAAATGTGTGCAAGGTTTATATAAGGGAGGTGGAAGCACTGGCAAAACAGATTGAAGGCGTATATGAACAGATTTTATCCTGCGCCATGACGGAGTTTCTGGAAAAAGGCTATACGGATGCTTCGCTGCGGGACATTGCCGCCAAGGCAGGCACCACCACGGGCTCCATTTATACCCGGTTCGGGGATAAGGAGGGTCTGTTTGAAGCCATTGTGGGCACCCATTACCGATACCTGACGGAGAAATTTAAGAATGCGCTTGCGGAATTTTACAAACTTCCGGATGAGGAAAAACCGGAGCGTATGGGAAAAATATCCCAGAACTGCATGAAGGAAATGCTGCAGTATGGGCTGGCGCATCAGAAGGAATTTTATCTGATTTTATGCAAGTCGGAGGGCACCCGTTTCTCCGGTATGCTGGATGAATTTATCGAAGCGGAAATCAAATCCACGGACGATTATCTGGAAACACTGGCAAAACTGGGCAGACCGGCACCGGAAATTTCTCCGCACTTAAAGCACATTATTGTGACGGCGATGTTCAACGGCTTTTTTGAAATGATTATTCACAATATGCCGCCCAAAGAAGCGGAGAGTTATCTAAAAGAACTCCATCTGTTTTTTGAAGCGGGCTGGGCGAAAATCATGGGACAGTGATGTCCCATTGCTTTTTATTTTGCGGTTAGCATAAACTAATTAGCAGGAACTAATTGAAAAAGGAGGTTTCTTATGAAAAAACAATCTAACCTGTCAAAGCTCATGGGCTATGCGGGAAATTTCCGTTTCCTCACATATGCCTCATGGATTTTATCGGGAGTCAGCGCAGCTTTCGCTTTGGTTCCCTTCTTTTTTTTATGGCGCATCATCAAAGAGGTGCTCACCGTTATGCCGGACTTTTCCAAGGCAGCCGGGCTTATCCATAACGGCTGGATGGCGGTGCTGTTTGCGGCGCTGTCCCTTGTTATTTACATCGGCGCCCTGATGTGCTCCCATTTAGCGGCGTTCCGTGTGCAGGCAAATCTGCGGAAAGCCATGCTGCATCATGTCATCACCCTGCCCCTCGGCACATTGGAAAAGGAAGGCAGCGGCAAGGTCAGAAAGACCATTCAGGAATGTTCCGGTGCAACGGAAACCTTTCTGGCACATCAGCTTCCGGATATGGTGGGCGCTTACGTGACTCCGCTGGGACTGGTGGTTCTTCTGTTTGCGTTTGACTGGCGTTTCGGACTTATCTGCCTGATACCCATTGTACTTTCCTTTGTGGTAATGATGGTGTTCATGACCGGTCCGACCTTAAAGGTAAAGATGCAGGAATACCAGAATGCACTGGAAGACATGTCCAACGAAGCCGTGGAATATGTGCGCGGCGTGCCGGTGGTAAAGACCTTCGGACAGACCGTCTATTCCTTTGAAAAGTTCAAAAAATCCATCGACCGTTACAGTGAATGGGCAATTTCCTATACCAGGAGCATGCGTATTCCCATGTGTCTGCTCACCATTCTGATTAACGGTATATTCGCGTTTATTCTGGCAGCAGGCATCTGGTTTACGAAGGGCGGCATCAGCACAACGCTGGTTCTGAATATTCTGTTCTACATTATCCTGACACCCATCCTTACGGTAACCATGACGAAAATCATGTTCCAGAGTGAAAACAACATGCTTTTAGAGGATGCCATGAAGCGTATGGACAATGTCTTAAGCTTAGAGCCTCTGAAAGAAACACAGAATGCGAAAAATCCTGCGGACAATTCCGTGGAGCTTCGTCATGTATCCTACAGCTATGACGAGAAGACACAGGCGCTTAAGGATATTTCCCTTTCCATCAAGGGCGGTCAGACCGTAGCCTTTGTGGGACCCTCCGGCGGCGGTAAAACCACACTTGCCAATGTCATCAGCCGTTTCTTCGACGTGAAGGAAGGCGAGGTGTTAATCGGCGGCGTCAATGTAAAGGACATCAGTAAGGAAAAACTGATGGAAACCGTTTCCTTTGTATTCCAGAACAGCCGTCTGATAAAAGGAACCATTTTAGACAATGTCAAATTAGGAAAGCCGGATGCTACGGAAGAGGAAGTCATGACAGCCTTGCGGCAGGCACAGTGCATGGACATTGTGGAAAAAATGCCGGACGGCGTACATACGGTCATCGGTACAAACGGCGTTTATCTGTCCGGCGGCGAAGGCCAGCGGATTGCCATTGCCAGAGCCATCTTAAAGAACGCACCCATTATCATTTTAGACGAGGCGACAGCATTTGCCGACCCGGATAACGAAGTCAGGGTACAGGCAGCCTTTCAGGAGCTGGCAAAGGATAAGACGGTTATCATGATTGCACACCGTCTGTCCACCGTAACCTCCGCCGACTGCCTCTATGTCTTAAAGGACGGCAGCATTGCCGAATACGGTACGGACAGTGAACTGAAGAACAAAGGCAGCATTTATGCCGAAATGATGAAGAATTACATTTCCTCCGTAAACTGGAAAGTGGGAAAGGAGAGTGCGTGATGATAGAAAAATTACAGCATAGATTTGCGTTATCGGAAAGAGGCGCGAAAGATTTGGTAAAGGGTGTCATTGCCTGCGCCGTACAGAATATTTCCTTTATGGTGCCCGTTTCCCTGCTTTACTTTTTCGTAGGCGATTTGTTAAAGGGAGAAATTACACACGAAAGAGCCGTCTTTTACATAGTGGGCAGTCTGCTTGCCCTGGCACTGATGTTCGGCATTACCTATTGGCAGTACAATGCCACCTTCCTTGCCACGTATGTGGAAACCGGAACCCGCCGACTGACGCTGGCGGAAAAGCTTCGGAAGCTTCCCCTTGCCTACTTCGGAAAGAAAGACCTGGCAGACCTTACCAGCACCATCATGGCGGACTGTACCTTCCTCGAAACGGCATTTTCCCATTTTATACCGCCGTTTGCGGGAGCCATTCTTTCCACCGTGTTAATCGCTGTCAGCCTGTTCTTCTTTGACTGGAGAATGGCACTGGCTTCCCTCTGGGTGCTGCCCGTTTCCTTCGGCATTGTGTTTTCATCCACCAAACTGGCGGACCGTATGCAGCAGAAAGCCATGAATGCCAAAATGGCATGCGCGGACGGCATTCAGGAATGCATCGAAACCATGCAGGATTTAAAGTCCAACAATGCGGAAGCCGCTTACATGAAGGGGCTGGACAAAAAGGTGGACAATGTGGAAAAGGAAGTTACAAACTGCGAGCTTTTAACCGCCGTCTACATGACCTGCGCACAGCTAATCTTAAAATTAGGTATCGGAACCACAGCAGTGGTGGGCGCTTCCCTTCTGATACAGGGTTCGCTGGATGTACTGACCTTCTTTATGTTTTTACTGGTGGTTTCCAGACTGTATGACCCCATGCAGTCGGTACTGCAAAATCTGGCAGCCATTATCAGCACCCGTACCAATGTAAACCGGATGAATGAAATTTTAGATCACCCCGTACAGACCGGTGCAAACACCTTGAGCAACCAGGGCTGCGGCATCTGCTTCGACCATGTGGGATTTTCCTATCAGGACGGAGAGGTGGTCTTAAAGGATGTTTCCTTTACGGCAAAACAGGGTCAGGTAACGGCACTGGTAGGACCCTCCGGCGGCGGTAAAACCACGATTTCCCGTCTGGCAGCCCGCTTCTATGACTGCAGCCGCGGCAAGATAACCGTAGGCGGCATGGATGTTTCCAAGGTGGAGCCGGAAACCCTGATGTCTTTATATTCCATCGTGTTCCAGGATGTTACCCTGTTTAACAACAGTATTCTGGAAAACATCCGTCTGGGACGCAGGGGCGCTACGGACGAAGAAGTCCTGGCAGCGGCAAAAATGGCTAACTGCGATGAATTTGCCTTAAAACTTCCCAAAGGATACCACTCCATGATTGGAGAAAACGGATGTGAGCTTTCCGGCGGAGAAAGACAGCGCATCTCCATTGCCAGAGCCTTCCTTAAGGATGCACCCGTTATTCTTCTGGACGAAGCCACCGCTTCCCTGGATGTGGAAAACGAAAGTGCCATCCAGACGGCGCTTTCCCGTCTGATTAAGGATAAGACCGTTATGGTAATTGCCCACCGTATGCGCACCATTGCCGGTGCCGACAAGATTGTGGTACTGAAGGACGGTGTTGTGGCAGAAGAGGGTACGGCAGAAGAACTTTCCGCAGCAAACGGCATTTATTCCCATATGGCTGCATTGCAGATGGAAAGCCAGAACTGGACAATCGCGTAAGAGAAAGGAGACAGCAGTATGCGTGTTACGGCAGTAGCAGTCGGCACCAGAGGGGATGTAAACCCTCTGGTGGAACTGGGAATGGAAATGAAAAAGAGAGGGCATGAATTCCGGATTTTAACTCATGAAAAGTTCCGCCCCCTGATAGAAGGAAAGGGTGTGACCTATCTGCATCTGGACGGCGATGCCGACCATGTGATGCAGTACATGGTGACGGATTACAAGACCTCGGCGGATTTTATGAAGGGGCTTATGAAGCTGAAAAAAGAAAGTCCTGCCTTCATGGAGCAGACCATGGAAGCGGTCAAAGATTCCGATTTAATCATGTACGGCACCTGCGGGGCATTTGCCCGCCATGCGGCACAGTACGAGATGTCGGACTCCCTGCGGGAATTTCTGGCAAAAGGTGAAAAGCCCGTCTTTATTGCCTTCGGAAAAGCGGAGTCGGAAGAACTGGCGGAATTGCAGGAGCGGACGCCATAGAAAAATATGTGCGGGAATAAAAAGAGTTTTGCTTTTTGATGCCTGTCCGGTATATACTGTAAGTAATCTGTGACTTCAAATGAAAGACACCGGAAAGGAATACGGATTATGAAAAAAAGATTACTTGCTTTATTATGCGCCCTGACTCTTGCCGTGGGCACGGCAGCCTGCGCGGCACCGGGCGGCGAAAACGGAACCAATGCCGCAGAGAGCGGTGCGGCGACGGAACTTATTTTGTCAAACCCGAATGCCAGCGAGGCGGCGCAGACTTTGTTTACCTACATCTGCGACACTTACGGAAACGCCATTTTATCCGGGCAGCAGGAGTCAACCTGGATGGGCAGCGAACAGTACGAATTCGACTACATTTACGACAATACCGGAAAATATCCCGCCATCCGCGGTCTGGACTACATGAACGATGACTTCGACGGCGTGAACAGAAGGGCAAAGGAATGGTATGACAGAGGCGGTATCGTGACCATCTGCTGGCATTGCGGTTCCGATTTCTCGGGAAGCTGGAGCGAGTGCATGAACACCACGATTACCGACTGGGACAAAGCACTTACCGAAGGCACTCCGGAATACGAAACCCTTATCAAAGGAATGGACAAGGCAGCCGAAGCCCTGCAGGAGCTTAAGGAAGAAAATATTCCCGTGCTCTGGCGTCCGTTCCACGAGTTTGACGGCGCCTGGTTCTGGTGGGGCAAGGGCGGCTCGGAAAACTTCAAGAAGCTCTGGGTCATGATGTACGACCGCTACACCAATTACTGGGGACTGGACAATTTAATCTGGGTACTGGGCTATTCCGGCAACGGCAAGGGCTACGCCGACTGGTATCCCGGAGATGCCTATGTGGACATTGCCGGTGCGGACTCCTACAATGACGGTGCCAATGCCAATCTGTATGATAACGTAAAGGCGGTGGTGGGAGAAGAAAGACCCATCTGTTTCCACGAATGCGGACGCATTCCCACCGTGGAACAGCTTACTGCGGCAAATGCGAAATGGGTGTGGTTCATGACCTGGCACACGGAGTACATTACCGACCACAATGACACCGATACCTTGAACGAAATTTACAACGACGATTACGTGATTACCCTGGACGAACTTCCTGATTTATACAAGACGAAAGAGAGCCCGGCAGCGGAAAAATAAAACAATGCAAAATGCCAAAAAGCTCCTTTTGCGAGGGCCGCTTTTTGGCATTTCTTATATGGACAAACAAAAAAATCTAAGATAAAATGTTGGCAGAAACAGGAAAGGGGAAAATGTATGAAAGAGAAAAAGAACCTGGTAAAAGTAATTGTGTATGCAGTGCTGCTTTTAGCGATGCTCGGCATCGGCTTCGGGGTAAAGCTGATTGATGCGCAGGAGTTAAAAAAGGTATTTACCTTTGGCACCACCTTTGTGAAGCTGCTTATCATGGCAGTAAGCATTTTACTTTTAGAAAATCTGCTGCTGTTTGTGCTGCAGCTTGTCAAACCGAAAAAACACAGAACAGGCTCTGTTCTTTCTTTAATCTGCAGCCTGATTAAGTATGCGGCATTTATTGCGGTAATCTGTTTCGGGCTTACCATTCTCGGCGTCAACATTACCACCATTATTGCCAGCATCGGTATTCTGGCCCTGATTGTGGGCTTCAGCGCCGAAAGCCTTATTGCGGATATTGTGACCGGTACCTTTATGCTTTTGGAAAACCAGTACAACGTGGGTGACATTGTGGAAATCAACGGCTTCCGCGGCGTGGTAACCAGCATCGGCATCCGCACCACCTGCATTACGGACAACGGCGACAATGTGAAAATCATCAACAATTCCGAGATGAAAAACATCCTGAACCGTTCGGACAACTTTTCCAAGTCTGTGTGTGACATTGCCGTTCCGTATGAAACGGATTTGGAGAAATTTGAGGAAAAGCTGCCGGGACTCTTAAAGGAAATTTACGAAAAACATGCGGATGTATTTAAGGACATGCCGGTTTATCAGGGCGTGCAGGCACTGGAGGAGTCCGATGTGCTGCTGCGCTTTGTGGCGCCGGTTACCGAGAAAAACGTATTTGCCGCAAACCGTATCTTAAACCATGATTTGCTGCTCGGCTTCCGCAAACTGGGCGTGGAATGCCCGTATCCACAGGTGGATGTCCATAACAGGTGATGAGAGAAACCATGAACATCGGAAAAATTGACAGAGTAAGCAGGGGGACGGCCTATGAAACGGGGAAAAACAGAATGGGAATATCCCATGCCGGAGGAACTGAACAGTCCGGGAGCGGAGTACACGCCCCTTCCCGATGAATTTATGCAGGGCGGCGGGGAAAAGACAAACGAACCGGAGAAAAAGCGGAACAGGCGCATGTGCCGGATGTACGGAATGACAGCTGCTTTCGTGCTGGCGGGCTGTGTCCTGTTTGGGGTGACGGAACCCGGAAAGGACATACCGGCGGACGGCACGGAGATTACGGAAAACACGGCGGGACAAAAAACGAATGAAGGCACCGGCGCATCAGATAACACCGGCACGGCGGACAACACCGATGCATCAGGTAATACCGGAGCCGTAGACAGCATGACGGAGTATCCGCTTGCGGACGGCACCGTACATATTCTAATTTACAACGATTCTTTTGATGAGGAGTATTTTCAGCAGAGCGGATTGGGCGAATACAATCTGCTTCTGGCAGAGGAAACGTTTGCGGAAAGTTATTTTACAGAGGGCGGCAGTTACACGCTTCCTTCCTATGACAAGGAACAGGAAGAGAACGGCTATGAATTTTTAGGCTGGGCAGCTTATTATAAAAAGAAAAAGGCGGACGGCGGTCCGAAGCTTGTGCTTCTGCCGGATACGCTGACAGAGGAAGATTTGTTATGCTTTGCACCCGCGGACGGTGTCCGGGAAGTGGAAATCCATGCGGCGTGGAGAACCGCAGAGAGCGGGGACGGCACGCAGACGGGAAGCAGCATGACCAATACCCTGATTTTACAGGCACAGGGCGGTCTTATCGAAGGAGAGGAAAGCATAACCTATAATGCGGCAACGCCGCTTGCCTCCGCCGGAGCGGTTTATCTTTGCGCTTACCCAGTTCCCGTGCGGGAGGGTTACACCTTCACCGGCTGGTTTGAAACACCGGAAGCAGGAGAGGAAAACGGCATCGGTGCAGAGACTTTCCAAAGTGTGGAGCGGCTGTATGCAACGGCATTTTACGAAAAGGATGAAGGGGCGGCGGAGCCCGACTGGAGCGCTCCGAAATCCATAGTCCTTTATGCGGGGTGGAAAAAGAAGTAATACATCGGAGGAAACTATAATATGGCGAAAGAGAAAAAAGACGAATCCTTTATGATTAAGATTGCCACATTGATTGTGGATAAAAGGAAGGGATTTTATCTCGTATTTATCGTACTGTGTGTATTCAGTGTGCTGTGTATGAATAAGGTAAAGGTAAACAACGACCTGACGACCTATCTGCCGGATACCACCGAGACAAGGCGCGGTCTTACCCGGATGGATGAGCAGTTTATTACCTACGGCAGCGCCCGGATCTTAGTCTGCAACATTACCTACGACGAGGCAGAAAAGCTTTCGGAGAAAATCGAGGAGCTGCCCGGCGTCAGCATGTTAAACTTTGACGATACGAAGGACCACTATCACGACATGGAGGCGCTTTACTCCGTGACGTTTGATGAGGATGCGGATTCGGAAAACACCAAGGAAAATCTGGAAAACCTGCTTTCCGAACTTTCCGAATACGATGTGTATTATTCTTCCGATATCGGACAGGAGGAAAGGGATGCCTCCGACCTGAACAACGATATGATTTTAATTCTGTGCCTGGCGGCAGTGGTTATCGTGGCGGTGCTTCTGTTTACATCCACCACCTATGCGGAAATTCCGGTTTACCTGACGACCTTTATTGTGGCGGCAATTTTAAACAAGGGAACCAACTTCTGGTTCGGCACCATCAGCTTTGTTACAAACTCCATTGCTGTGGTGCTGCAGCTTGGTCTGGCGGTGGACTATGCCATTATTTTAGCCCACCGTTTCATGGAAGAGCATGAAAGCAAGGATGCGAGGGAAGCGGTTATCGTGGCATTAAGTAAGGCAATCCCGGAGATTTCCTCCAGTTCCCTAACCACGGTTTCCGGTATGGTAGCCATGATGTTCATGCAATTCAGAATTGGCTACGATATGGGTATTATTCTTGCCAAATCCATTATCTTCAGTATGGTGGCGGTATTCTTCCTGATGCCCGGACTTCTGCTTACGTTTTCCAAGGCTATCGACAATACCCACCACAAAAGCTTCGTACCGAAGATTACGGCAGTCGGCAAGTTCTGTGTGGCAACCCGATACATTGTACCGCCCCTGCTTATCGCAGCGGTTATTGTGGCATTTTTCCTTTCCAACAAAGCGCAGTATGCGTTTGACGTAAACTCCTTAAGCGCCAGCCGTATGAGTGACAATAAATTCTCGGTGAGCATGGTAAACAAGGAATTCGGTGAAGTCAACCAGCTTGCGGTTCTGGTGCCGAACGGCGACTACGAAAAAGAGGCAAGAGCCTTAAATGCCCTGTCGAGGCTTCCGTATGTCAAATCCTGTCAGGGACTTGCCAATATTGAAGCCATGGACGGTTATACCCTGACGGAGCAGCTTTCCCCAAGACAGTTTGCGGAAATGCTGGATATGGATGTGGAAATTGCCAATACCCTGTACTCCGCATACGCTTTGAACGATGATAATTACGGTGCTCTGATTGACGGCGTAAGCAACTACAAGGTACCGTTTATTGATATGTTCCTGTTTATTTATGACCAGAAGGAAAAGGGAAATATCACCCTTTCGGATGACTTGGAGGAAACGCTGACGGATGCGTACTCCCAGATAAAAATCGGTAAGGACCAGCTCCTTGGCGAAGACGACACCCGTTTTGTACTGGAGCTTTCCGTACCAGTGGAAGGCGACGAAACGGAAGCGGCGCTGGATGAAATCCGCAATACCGTGGCGCAGTACTACGACATAGACTCCATTCTGCTGGTCGGCAATTCCACCAGTGATAAGGATCTGGGCGACTCTTTTGCAACGGACAATGCCATTATTACCGTGCTGACGGCGGTATTCGTTATGATTATTCTGCTGTTTACCTTCCAGTCGGCAGGTCTTCCCGTACTGCTTGTTGTGACCATTCAGGGAAGTATCTGGATGAACTTCTCCCTGCCGTATCTCTTAAACGAGCCGGTTTACTTCTTAGGTTATCTGGTCGTATCGGCTATCCAGATGGGTGCGACCATCGACTATGCGATTGTCATTACCAGCCGGTACATGGATTTGAAGAATTACATGGATATTAAGGAAGCAGCCATTGAGGCCTTAAACCAGGCATTCCCCACCATCGTAACCAGCGGTTCCATGCTGGTAGCGGCGGGATTTATCATCAGCGGGGTTTCCTCCAATGCAGCAGTAGCGGCAATCGGTCTGGCACTGGGACGCGGTACTCTGACTTCTATTTTACTGGTGCTTCTGGCACTGCCCCAGACCCTGCTTGTGGGTGATATTATCATCCAGAAGACGGCATTTACCTTAAAACGGGATGTGACAAGAGCGCTGCCCGCCAAGGGCCGTGTCTTCATGAACGGTCACATCAGAGGCTATGTAAACGGTGTGCTGGACGGAGATTTCCAGGGTATCATTGACGGTGAAATGGGTGCGGTGGTGCGTCCCAGGGACTTAGTACGGATTGAAGGGGAGGCAACAGACCATGAAGAGTAAGAAGGTTTTGGCAGGTGTCTGCGCGGCACTCATTCTTTTACAGACCACGCTTCCGTCACTGGCGGCAGAGGTTCCCACTTACGAGCAGTACAGGGGCGGCAGCTACCGCACACAGCAGGTGGATAAAGTATATACCAAGATAGAAATCGGCACGGAAGAGGAACTGCGGGAATTTGCGGCAAACTGCAGCGTGGACGAATGGTCCAGGGACAAGCTGGTTATCCTTACGGACAACATCAGCCTGACCGGTGCGGAGGAGCTCTGCATTCCGGTCTTCGGCGGTTATTTTGACGGTGCGGGACACCATATCAGCAATTTGGAAATTACCTCCGCAGGTTCCGATAAGGGCTTGTTCCGTTATGTGCAGGACGGCGGTATCGTGAAAGGACTGACCGTGGAAGGACGGGTAGCCCCGGGAGGAACGGCAAAGCAGGTAGGCGGTATCGTGGGTGTGAACTACGGACTTGTGGAGAACTGCAGCTTTACCGGTACGGTCATCGGCGATACCAACGTGGGCGGCATTGCCGGAAGCAATGCGGAAACCGGAGAAATCCGCCGTTGCAAGAATGCCGGCGTGATTTTGGGAGACCATTCCGCGGGCGGTATTGCCGGCAGCAACGACGGTACCCTGAACAACTGCGGCAACAGCGGTAAAATCAATACCTACAGCACGGAAGTAACCTATGATCTGGACGATTTTTCCGTGGACAATTTAGAGAAGCTCAACAGCACTTCCAATGTGGCAGCCCATACGGACACCGGCGGTATTGCGGGTATTTCCGGCGGCAAGATTTATTTCTGCGTGAATACCGGCGACATCGGTTATGAGCATGTGGGCTACAACATCGGCGGCATCGTGGGCAGACTGCATCAGGGTTACATACAGAGCTGCACCAATAACGGACATGTCCTGGGGCGTAAGGACGTGGGCGGCATGGTCGGCCAGATGGAGCCTTTTCTGGAAATCCAGTATTTAAGCGACAAGTTACAGGAACTGGACCGGGAAACGGATAAATTCATTGACCTGTTGGATACCACTTACGATGAAATCAGTAAGACAAGCAGGGATGCCACCCGGATTGCCAGGCAGATATCAAACAGCTTAAAGGGAGCAAATGCCGCCGGAAAAGAGCTTTCCACGGCAGCGGCGGACATCTGGTATATTTACAATCAGGAGCTTGGCGGCATCAGCGACGATATACGGAAACTGAACGATGACCTTGCCGACGTGTCCGGCAACAACGCGTGGGACGATATTTCCGGCAACAACCCCTGGGATGATATTTCGGGCAACAATCCCTGGAACGACATTTCGGGCAACGATTCCTGGCCGGATATTTCCGGCAATGATGACTGGGAAAGCTACAAAGCAGCCTTAAAGAAATTCGGAGAAAGCGCTTCCGGTCATATAGACACCATGACGGATGCCACAGAGAGCCGGGAAGGCACCATAAGAAACAATCTGGAGTTACTCAATAAAAATCTGGATGCTGCTGCAAATAGTCTGGAGGCTTTGGCGGATTTACTGGAAAAATCCTCCGATACGACCGGCGACAACATGGATGCCCTGACAGAACAGGCAAGGGTTTTGCGGAATCTTACCAGCGAAATCCGGGACGATTTGTTCCGCTATGAAGGCATTTCCATAGAAGATACCTCCGATGAACCGGCAACGGACGAGGACGTGACACCGGGCGACCCGGACACGGAATTTGAAGTGGAGGACGAAGCCCTTTACGATACATCCAGCTTCCAGAAGGGTAAAATCACCCTCTGCATCAATCGGGGAACTGTGGAAGCCGACACCAACGTGGGCGGTATCGTGGGACAGATTGCCACGGAATATGATTTTGACCCGGAAGAGGACATCACGCTTACCGGCGCGGAAAGCTTTGATGTGGAGCAGACGGTGAAGGCGGTGGTGCGCGACAGCCGCAACATCGGTAAGGTGACCGGTAAAAAGGACTGCATAGGCGGTATTGCGGGAAAAGCGGATTACGGTGCTATTATTTCCTGTGAGTCCTATGCGGACATTGAAAGCACCGGCGGCAGCGACGTAGGCGGCATTGCCGGTTCTGCGGATTACGCCATCCGGAGCTGCTACAGCATGGGTAATATCACCGGTAAAAACTATGTGGGAGGTATCACCGGCAGAGGCTGTGATATTTTCTACAGCTATGCATGCAACACCATTTCCATGAGCGGAGAAGCGGGCGGCGGTATTGCCGGCTCCCTGAAGGATGACGGCACCATGTATGGCAACTATTACGTGGAAGGCGGCCTGGACGGTGTGGACGGCATCGGCTATGAAAACGGCGCCCAGCCCATCAGCTACGAAGAGTTGAGCAATATGGAAAATGTGCCGGATGCCTTTACCTACTTCACGGTTACGTTTACGGCGGATGACAAAGAGGTGGCAAAGATAAACTGCACCTATGGCAGCAGGCTTTCCGATTTGGACCTCCCGGAAGTACCGGAAAAAGAAGGCTATTACGGAAGCTGGCCCGAAATTGACGAGGCAGGTATCCGCAGTAATATCACTCTGGAAGCGGAATACAAGGAATGGATTGCCTCCGTTGCTTCCGAAGATACGGTGGAGGGCGGAAAGGCTGTTTTAATGGCTGCCGGAGAATTTTATCCCGGAGCTTCCTTAAGTGTGACGCAGGAAGACGGTGTGTACCGCTACCGGGTGGAAAATCCGAAGGACGATACCGAGAAGGGCACCCTGTATCAGGGAGAGGTTACCTTACGTGTATACTGTGAGGATAGCGACAACCGCCACATTTTAGTGGAAAAGAACGGAAACTTTGAAAAAACGGACTCCCGCGTCATCGGCAGCTATATAGAATTTACGGCAGATGCGGAAGGAACATTTAAGATAGGAGAAAACAGTAAAGACAGCACGCTGCTTATCATCGGCATTGCCGCGGCAGCGGCGGCTGTTGTCGTGGTGACAGTACTGTTGTGCAGACGTCGTCATGTGCGAAGAAACAAAAAGAAAAAAGAAAACAACGATTAACATGGTAGAAGGGTCCTTGTGGAAGAACATATTTTTATTCAGCGTTCCGCTGATGTTCTCCCAGCTTTTGGAAGTCATGTTCAATTTAAGCGACGTGGCGGTAGTCGGTAAATTTGCCGACTACAAGGCGCTGGGAGCCGTCGGCTCCACAACCCTTCTGGTTTCGTTGTTCGTGGGATTTTTAATCGGTATGGGAAGCGGTGTCAACGTACAGGTGGCACTGGGTCTGGGAGCCAGGGATAAAAAGAACGTGGAGCAGACCATTCATACTTCCCTGATTTTATGCTTCATTGTGGGTATGGCTGCCTGCATCCTCTGTTTTGGACTGGCAAGGCCGGTACTTACCCTCATGAAAACCAAAGAAGATTTGCTGGAACAGGCAGTGCTGTATCTGCGGATTTATGCGCTGGGGCTGCCCGGCATGGCGGTTTACAATTTCGGCAACGGCGTCATGAGCGCCGGCGGAGACACCAAGCGTCCGTTAGTGTACCTGACCATTGCCGGTATCTTAAACATTATTTTAAATTTATTTTTTGTCATTGTGATGCATTTAGCGGCAGCGGGCGTTGCCATTGCCAGCGTGATTGCCCAGTATGTATCGGCGGCGCTTATCATTGCCAACCTGCTGCGCAGGGAGGATGAATGCAATTTGTCCGTAAGCAAAATACGGCTGCATAAGGAAGAGGCAAAGGCCGTGCTGTTAATCGGACTGCCCACCGGCATCCAGAACGCCATTTTTGCCATCGCCAATCTGTTTGTGCAGATGGGCGTCAATTCCTTTGATACGGTCATGGTATCCGGCAACTCGGCGGCAGCCAATGCGGATACGGTTATTTTTAATATCCTGAATGCGTTTTACACGGCATGCGCCAGCTTCATCGGACAGAACAGGGGAGCGGGCAACAAGGAACGCATGAAGAAGAGCTATTTTATCAGTCTGTTTTACGGAGCCGGTGTGGCAGCCCTTGCGGGCGGTGCGCTGCTTTTGTTCGGCAGACAGTTTTTGTCTTTGTTTGCCAACAACACCGAGGTTATAAATGCCGGCATGCAGAGACTGCGTATTATGGGCTTTTCCTTTGTGATGGCGCCGTTCATGGACTGTACCATTGCGGCATCCAGAGGTCTTGGCAAAAGTGTGGTTCCCACCATTATCGTGGTCATGGGCTCCTGCGTGTTCCGCGTCATCTGGATTTACACCGTATTTGCGTATTTCCACACCATTCCGTCCCTGTACCTTCTCTACATCTTTTCCTGGACGATTACCGCTATTGCGGAAGGTATTTATTTTGGCATTGTCTATAAGAAAACCGTACAAAAAATGTGAAATGTATGATTTTTTTGTATTTAAGGTATGGTAATTAGTATGATTTTTTGCATTTTGGAAGTAAACTGAAGATGTCACAAAACATAACCCGATGAATGCAGGATAAATGTATGGAATTATTAAAACTTGTAATTGTAGATGATGAACCGATTTTGCTAAAAGGACTGGTCAATACCTATGAATGGGACAGGATGGGATTCCGGGTAGTGGGCACCGCCCAGAGCGGGGAGCAGGCAATCCATGTCATCAGGGAAAAGCAGCCGGACGTGGTGCTTACGGACATCCGTATGAAACAGGTTACCGGTCTGCAGGTCATGGAAGAAATTAAAAAAACAGGACAGGAATGTCTGTTTATCGTATTAAGCGCTTACCGGGACTTTTCCTATGCGCAGCAGGCATGCGAGCTGGGAGCGTTTGCGTATCTTTTAAAGCCCATCGAGGATGAAAAACTGCAGGAGACCATGGAGAGTGCGTACAAAACCTGTATGGAGCAGAAAAAGAATGCGGAAAAGTTTAAAAACTGGGAACGGATTGTTCAAAAAGATTCCGTCAGCTTCCTACAGGTGGTGGTGCAGAAATACCTGCAGGAGCAGATTCCCTTTGAAAAACTGACAGAGGTACTGGAAACCGTCGGTCAGACGCCGGAAAAAGAAGAACGCTTTATTACCGTGGAAGCGGATATCGATATTGCTTATAAAATCACCAATGCGCTGGAGTACGAAGCTTCCCGTTTTGCCCTGGAAAAATTTTTACAGGAGAAAATCGGAAGCCGGTATTTTTTCTGGCATTTTCTTTCTGAAACGGGTTCCGAAATCTTTATCGTCAAAACCAAAGAAAATACCACGGTGCATGAGCTGAAAGCATTCTTAGAGATGGCAAGGGAAGAATTAAAAAGCCCCGTAGTGGCATCCATATCCAAGCCCTACAAGGGGCTTACGGGTATCCGGAAAAGCTACGAAGAGGCGGGGAAATTGTTTGAACTGGCGGCGGCTTCGGGCGGAAGTTCCTTTGCCGTAAAGGAAGAGTTCGGCGGAAAGGCGGCAAAGGAAGAGAACACGGAGGAAACCCTGCCCATTCTCGGCGCTATCCGGAAGAACGACGAAAAGAGCTTAAAGGAAGCTTTTATCCGCTTCATTTACGCCCTGCCGGACGATGAGGACATGCAGCGCCAGAAAATGCACGGCGTGATGCTGGAAGCGGAAATGGCGATTGAGGACTCCTACGGCATGACGGAAGAATTAAAGAAACAGTTTCAGAATTATTATTCCAATATGCAGAGCCTGCATACCTCCAAGGAAGTGGATGTCTGCTATAAAATCCTGTGCCGGGCAGTGGAGCTTCGGAAGGAATATGCAAAAGCTCACGACATCAAGGGCGGCAGGGAATATATGAACGCAGCGGTGGCTTACATTGAAGAACATTTACAGGAAGAGGATTTGTCCATTGTTTCCGTAGCCACCCACATTTACTTAAACCCGGTTTACTTCGGCAGGGTGTTTAAGGAAACCTTCCACATGTCCTTTAAGAAGTATCTGCTGCAATGCCGCATGGAAAAGGCAAAGAAGCTTTTGCAGAACAACGTGGAAAGTATCGGCAGCCTCTGCGACCAGATAGGAATCAGCAATCCTTCCTACTTTGCCCACCTGTTTAAGGAGTACACCGGAAAACTGCCCAGCGAATACAAAAAGGAATTTGACGCATGAGAAAGAAAAAGAGCGTATCGGGATTTCAAAAAAAATATTTAAGGTATACCATCGGACTTTTACTGCTGGCACTTTTATTGTCCAGCGTAGGAGTCTGGTTTTATATGCGCGGCAATATGCTTAACATTGTGACGAACCAGTATGCGTTCTTAAATGAAAAGACGGGCATTTCCCTAGACAATCTGTTCCAGAAGGCGGACAAGGCCACCGAGGAATGTATCTTAAACGACCAGGTGCAGCAGAGCTTAAAGGCAAAGCCGCTTGAGGAAGTGAAACGCAATTCCCTGAGCAAATATTTTGCGTATATTAATTTAGATTACGTATCCGAGTACTGCTATGCGGACAATAAGCAGAACCTGTATACCCGTTCTTATTCCAAAATTACATATGCGGATTTTGAAGCAAGCGGGCTTGTAGACAAATTAGGAGATTCCTATGCGGATACGGTCTGGTTTGTGACGGAGGACACCCTGTTCGGTACAGGAAAGGAAGCACTTTTTATCGGCAGAAAGGTGCATAGCTTAGATTACGCCCACGAACCGGGCTATCTGTTTCTTCGGATGGACGACGGCTTTCTGGACAGTATAAAGGAAGGCGGTGACACCTTTACAAAGGAAGCAGCCATGGGCGTCATGGATGCCGGCGGCAATATCTGCGCCTCCCGGTATCCCGCTTCTTTTTCCCTGACGGAGAGCACGAAAAGACTGCTGGCGGACTATGCGGCGGAAGAGAAAACCGGTGTTGTGCTGCAGAGCGAAAGAGTGGCGGAGGGCGTGCTGTTTCTGTATAAACAGAAGCAGAGCGGGTTCTCGGTCTTTACCATAGTGCCGGAGCAGGTGTTAAACAAGGGCACCGGAAAAATTGTGATGGTATTGTTTTTCATCTATTTTCTGGTCATTGCCATTGCGGTGGTTTTGAGTGTGTATTTCTCCGACAAAATCACCAAGCCCATTAAGGTACTTAACAGGGCGATGACGGAATTCGATGGCAACGATTTTTCCCATCAGGTGCATCTGCATACGAACACGGAGCTGGACCAGATTGGAAATTCCTACAATAAAATGCTCATCAACATCGAAAATCTTCTGACGGAAATCAAGGACCAGCAGAAGGAGCTGCGCACCAGCGAACTGAATATGTTAATCAGCCAGATTAACCCGCATTTTCTGTATAACACACTGGACACCATTTACATGCTGGCGCGTATCAACAAAGAAGAAACGACTATGAAAATGATTCAGGCACTTTCCAAGTACCTGCGTCTTTCCTTAAGTAAGGGCGACGACATTGTGACGGTGGCGGACGAGCTGGAAAATGTCAGAAGCTACCTGCAAATTCAGGAAATCCGCAACGACAACCTGTTTACCTACACGGTGGACTGTGAGGTGAAACCGGAGAAAACCTATGTCCTGAAGCTGATTTTACAGCCGCTTGTGGAAAATGCCATCAAGTACGGTTTCCGGGAAATATACGAGGGAGGCGTGATTGCCATCCGCCTGTACCGGGACGGCGGTGATTTGCTGCTGGAGGTTTACAACAACGGTACGCCCATTGAGGAGGACATGGCGGAAAAAATCAATGCCCTGAACGAAAAGCCGGTTTCCGAAGCCAAGAAAAGCTTCCCCAATCAGAAAAACGGCTACGGCGTGGTGAATGTACTTACCAGGCTGCGGTTAAAATACGGGGATGGTGTGCGGTATTTGTACCGGGCGGAGGAAGACGGCACCACCTGTATCATCCGCATTCCCGGAGGAGGTGAGCAGAATGAAGAAGAATAGAAACGGAAAAAGAGCGTTGGCGCTGCTTCTTACCATGAGCCTGCTCGGCACTCTTTTTACCGGCTGCGGCAGCACGGAGAAGAATAAAAACGAAGCGGAAAGCACGGAAGCGGTGCGTATTCCCATTATTTTTACGGTTGACCCCACCACGGGCAAGAAG
The DNA here is from genome assembly GCA_002432425.1 of Lachnospiraceae bacterium UBA5899. Taxonomy (GTDB): domain Bacteria; phylum Bacillota; class Clostridia; order Lachnospirales; family Lachnospiraceae; genus Acetatifactor. Next base: position 42,266 of record DJEL01000046.1, on the reverse strand, counting down.
AACAATCAGGAGCTGGCGGATGCTTTCAACAAGGCATACGAAGGAAAATATTATCTGGATGTGGAGTGGGTGCTGGAAACGGAAGAGGAATACCGGCAGAACTTAAAACGGATGAACGTGACCGGAACCCTGCCCGCCATTATCTATGATGTGTGTACGGTGCCTTCTTTTTACCAGATGATGGTGGAAGAGGGACGGCTTACCGATTTGACGCCCTACCTTGAGGAAGATGAAGCGTGGATGGCGGAAATCGAACCGGCGGTCCTAAAGGGCTGCACCTACGAGGACGGAAAGGTGTATTTAGGTCCCATCAGCACGGCGGCATTTACCTGCTCCGGCATGTTTTATAATGAAGAACTGTTCACACAGGCGGGGATAGAAAGCTTCCCCACCACCTGGGAGGAGTTTTATGCCTGCTGTGATAAGCTGAAAGAGAAGGGCATCACGCCCCTTGCCCTGCATACGGAAGGCACCGGCTGGGCGCCCATGCTGATTGCCACCGCGGCGGTGGCGGAGGACTTGGAGGGTGCGGACTTTATGCGCCAGATGCTGCCGGAAAGTTACGATAACAAGAGCGGTTACAAGCTGGCGGCAACCCTGCAGAGACTTTTTTCCTATACCACGGAGGACGCCCTGCATGCGGACTACGATGTGGCATACACCAATTTCTTTTCCGGCAAGGCAGCCATGATACCCAACGGTTACTGGATGATTGAACAGATACCGGACGGCTGGGAGGACAAAGTGCGTTTTGCCTCCTTCCCCGGGAAAACCATGGTGGCATCCCCGGAGACCTTCGGCTGGGCGGTGGTATCCACCTACAGCGACGAGGTAAAGGAAGCGGCGGTGGAGTTTTTGAAATTCCGCACCCATTACAACAAAGAAGAACGGGAAGCTTTTTTCACACAGGACTTTGCGGAAAGTCCCAAGGTACTGTCGGACTATATGGAAGCCTTCACCGGCGCGGCGCAGATTGTGCCCAACTATCAGGTAAAATGGAATTCCATCCTGCAGGAGGAAACGCTGGGAGAGGCGCTGCCCCTCTTGGCGGAAGGCAAGATTGACGCGGAAGGCTTTGTGAAAATGGCGGATGAAAGCATAAAGGAGTATGAGGCGGAAAGGTAGCCGGCAGGTTTAATTTTTTGCATATCAGGTTGAATATTTGATAATGGTCGCTTAAGGATAACTGCTATGATAAGTGCATAACAAAGAAACGTGCTGCATGACAGCACACCTTGTAAAACAAGAAAGGGAGAAAAAGTATGAAAAACAGCAAACGTTTTATGGCACTTGGAATGGCAGCCATGCTGGCAATGGGAACACTTGCCGGATGCGGCAGCGAAACAACAAACAATGACAATGCAGGCAGCAATAATGAAAGCACCGGCGCAGCAACGGAAAGCAAAACAGATGACAGCAGCGCAGCAGACGGCTCCGTATATTACCTGAACTTCAAACCGGAACAGGATGAGCAGTGGCAGGCACTGGCAAAGACCTATACCGAACAGACCGGTACCAAGGTAACCGTTGTTACCGCAGCAAGCGGCAACTATGAAACCACTCTGATGAGTGAAATGGGCAAGAGCGGCGCTCCTACCTTATTCCAGGTAAACGGCCCCGTAGGTCTGGCAAACTGGAAGGATTACTGCTATGACCTCTCCGGTTCCGCAGTATACAACGAACTGACCAGCGAAGATTACGCACTGAAAGACGGAGACTCCGTTGCCGGTATCGCCTATGTAATTGAGTCTTACGGACTTATCTGCAACAAGACTTTACTGAAAGAAGCAGGCTACAGCGTAGATGACATCAAGTCCTTTGCAGATCTTAAGAAAGTAGCGGAAGACATTACCGCACGTTCTTCCGAACTCGGATTTTCCGCATTTACCTCCGCAGGTATGGACGGTTCTTCCGACTGGAGATTTAAGACGCACTTAGCAAACCTTCCTATTTACTTTGAATACAAAGACGAAGGAATCAGCTCCACCGATGCCATCAAAGGCACCTATCTGGATGCATACCGTGCAATCTGGGACTTATATGTAAATAACAGCACCTGCGCAGGCAAGGACCTTGCAGCAAAGACCGGCGATGACTCCCGTAATGAATTCTTAAACAAGCAGGCAGTCTTCTTCCAGAACGGTTCCTGGGAATACGGCAATTTAGTCGGCGAAGGCAAATTCTCCGATGACGATTTAGCCATGATCCCTATCTACATTGGTGTAGGCGATGAAGCAAACCAGGGTCTCTGCACCGGTACCGAGAACTACTGGTGTGTAAACAAAGATGCAGACCCCGCAGACATTCAGGCAACCTTAGACTTCCTTTACTGGTGTGTAACTTCTGAAGAAGGTACTTCCAGCATGGCAGACGACATGGGCTTCGTAATTCCTTTCAAGAATGCAAAGGAATCCGCTAACCTGTTCGTTCAGCAGGACAGAGAGTACACCGCAGAAGGCAAGACTCCCGTTTCATGGAACTTCACCACAATGCCTTCCGAAGAATGGAAGAACGGTGTAGGCTCCGCTCTGACCGCATACGCAGCAGACGAAACCGATGCGAACTGGGATGCAGTCGTAAGCGCATTCGTAGACGGATGGGCAACCGAATATCAGTTGGCAAATCAGCAGTAATTCAGATTATAGCAAACGGGCAGGAACCTGAAAAAGCCTGCCCGTTTTTTGGAGGTAGCTTATGGAGAAGGCATTAAAGAAAAGTGCACCGATTTTTGTTCTTCCCACATTGATTGCATTTATTATCGGATTTATCGTTCCGTTTGGTCAGGGGTTGTATTTATCTTTTTGTAAGTTTACAACGGTAAACAATGCAGAGTGGGTTGGACTTTCCAATTACAAAGCAGCGCTGACGGATGCTTCGTTCGGACGTTCCTTTGTATTCACCGTATTGTTTGCGGCAGTTTCCATTCTGACCATTAACATTATCGCCTTTGGTCTGGCAGTTCTTCTGACCCAGAAGATCAAGGGAACCAATATTTTCCGAACCGTATTCTTTATGCCGAACCTGATTGGCGGTATCGTACTCGGTTATATCTGGCAGATTTTGATTAACTGCGTACTGACCCTTGTGGAAAAACCGCTTTTAGCTCTCAACTCTTCCGCGGGATACTGGGGTCTCATCATTCTGATGTGCTGGCAGCAAATCGGTTACATGATGATTATCTACATCGCGGGTCTGCAGAACGTTCCCGATTCCCTGATTGAAGCAGCGGAAATTGACGGCGCAAACAAATGGCAGACGTTGCTAAAAGTAAAAATCCCCATGGTTATGTCATCCATTACCGTATGTGTATTCCTGACACTGACCAATTCCTTTAAGCTCTTTGACCAGAACTTAGCCTTAACAGGCGGTGATCCCAATCACTCCACAGAAATGATGGCGCTCAATATTTACCAGACCTTCTACGCCCGTGCAGGTGCGCTCTGGAAGGGATACGGACAGGCAAAAGCCGTTATCTTCTGTATTCTGGTTATCGCGATTTCCCTGTTCCAGTTAAAGGCAACCCGTTCTAAGGAGGTGCAGCAGTAATGAAACAAAAGAAAAATATCGGCAATTATATCTGGACGGTAGTTCTTTCCGTTTTTTCCTTACTTTGGATTTATCCCGCCTTCATGATTTTAATGAATTCCTTAAAAAAGGAATCCGCAATCAGCACCGGTACGGTTTTCAGACTCCCTACGGCAGAAACCTTTGCGAGACTTGACAACTACATTGATGCCATTGCATCCAAGGGCTTTTTAAGCAGCCTTTTCTACAGCTTATTTATTACGGTAACATCCGTTGCGGCAATTTTACTGTTCTGTTCCATGTGCGCATGGTACATTACCCGTGTGAAGAGCTTTTTCAGCAAACTGATGTACTTCCTGTTTGCGTTTTCCATGGTAGTGCCGTTCCAGATGGTAATGTTCACCCTGTCCCAGACAGCAGACAGACTGAAACTGAATACCCCTTGGACCATCTGGATCATTTACCTTGGCTTTGGCGCAGGTCTTGCGGTATTCATGTTCTGCGGCTTCGTAAAATCCATTCCGGTGGAAATCGAAGAAGCGGCTCTTATTGACGGCTGCAATCCGGTACAGACCTTTTTCAAAATTGATATGCACATGCTGGCGCCGACCATGATTTCCGTTGGTATTCTGGAAGCCATGTGGGTATGGAACGATTACCTGCTCCCAACTCTGGTACTGGATATCAAGAAGTACAAAACCATTCCCATGCTGATTCAGTATTTCCGCGGCAGCTACGGAAAGGTAGAAATGGGTCCCATGATGGCGAGCATCATGCTGACCATTATCCCCATCATTATCGTATATCTGGCAGGACAGAAATACATCATCAAGGGTGTGGCTGCCGGTGCGGTAAAAGGTTGATTTTATATTTATAAGGAGAATTTTCCATGGCAATTCATGCATTATTACAGATGAAACTCGGTAAATCCGTAAAAGACGCATCGGACAGAGAAATTTACGAAGCCCTGCTCACCGTGGTAAAGGAGCTGGCGGAGGAAAGAGAAACCTATTCGGCGAAGGAAGCGGATACAGGGAAAAAGAAGATTTACTATGTATCCGCCGAATTCCTGATCGGCAAGCTGCTTTCCAACAACATGATTAACCTCGGCATCTATGACGAGGTAAAAGAACTGCTTGCGGAAAACGGGAAAAACCTTGCCGCCATTGAAGAAATCGAACCGGAACCTTCTCTGGGAAACGGCGGTCTTGGCAGACTGGCAGCCTGCTTCCTTGACTCCATGGCAAGCCTGGGACTTCCCGGCGACGGCATCGGCTTAAATTATCATCTGGGACTTTTCAAACAGGAATTTGCGGACGGACTGCAGAAGGAAATGCCCAATCCCTGGATGGAAAAGAAGAACTGGCTGAACGATACCGGTGTTTCCTATCCGGTTACCTTCGGAAACCTGACTTTGCAGGCAAAAATGTATGACATTGCCGTAACCGGCTATGAAAACCGGACCAATAAACTGCATTTGTTTGATGTGGATACCGTGGATGAGTCCATTGTGAAGGACGGCATTTCCTTTGATAAAACCGACATTGCGAAAAATCTGACCCTGTTCCTTTATCCGGATGACTCCGACGAAGAGGGCAGACTGCTCCGCATTTACCAGCAGTATTTCATGGTAAGCAGCGGCGCCCAGCTTATTTTAGACGAGTGCGTGAAGAAAGGCTCCGACCTCCATGATTTATACGACTATGCGGTCATCCAGATTAACGATACCCATCCGACCATGATTATTCCGGAACTTATCCGTCTGTTGGTGAAAAAAGGCATCGGCATGGACGAAGCCATTGAAATCGTATCGAAAACCTGTGCCTACACCAACCATACCATTTTAGCGGAAGCACTGGAAAAGTGGCCCATTGCCTATTTACAGAAGGTAGTGCCGCAGCTTGTGCCCATTATTGAAATTTTAGACGACAAGGTAAGAAGAAAGTACGCGGACGAAAAAGTGGTTATTATCGATAAAAACGATGTGGTCCATATGGCGCATATCGATATCCACTACGGCTTTTCGGTAAACGGTGTAGCCTCCCTGCATACGGAAATCTTAAAGCAGACCGAACTGCATGCTTTCTACGAGCTTTACCCGGAAAAATTCAACAACAAGACCAACGGCATTACCTTCCGCAGGTGGCTTCTGCACTGCAATCCCCGCCTGTCGGCATTACTCGATGCAGGCATCGGCAACGGTTACCGGAAAGATGCGCAGGAACTTTCCCATTTACTTGCCTATAAAAAGGATGCCGTGATGAAAGAAAAGCTGCTTGCGGTGAAAATGGAAAACAAGAAGGAGCTGTGCGAATACCTGAAGGAAACACAGGGCATCACCTTAAATCCCGACAGCATTTTCGATACCCAGATTAAGCGTCTGCATGAATACAAGCGTCAGCAGATGAACGCCCTGTACGTCATTCACAAATATCTGGAAATCAAGGCGGGCAAAATCCCCACAACGCCCATTACCGTGATTTTCGGCGCCAAGGCGGCACCCGCTTATGTGATTGCCAAGGACATCATTCATCTGATATTATGTCTGCAGGAACTGGTAAACCATGACCCCGAAGTCAGTCCTTATCTTAAAGTAGTCATGGTGGAAAATTACAACGTGACCAAGGCGGAAAAGCTCATTCCCGCTACGGATATTTCCGAGCAGATTTCCTTGGCCTCCAAGGAAGCTTCCGGCACCGGCAACATGAAGTTTATGTTAAACGGAGCCGTGACCTTAGGTACGGAGGACGGCGCCAACGTGGAAATCCATGAGCTGGTGGGAGATGACAATATCTTTATTTTCGGCGCAAAGAGTGAGGAGGTCATTGCCCATTACGAGAAGGCGGACTACGTGGCAAAGGATATTTACGAAAAAGACGCCATGGTAAAAGAAGCCGTGGACTTTATGACATCCAAGGAGCTTCTGGCTATCGGTCATGAGGAAAACCTGATGCGTCTTCAGAAAGAAATCTTAAACAAAGACTGGTTCATGACCCTGCTTGACTTCCGCTCCTACGTGGAAGCCAGGGAGAAAGCCTACAAGGCATACGAGGACAGAAGCGCCTTTGCGGAAATGATGATTGTAAACATCGCCAAGGCGGGTTACTTCTCCTCCGACAGAACCATTGCCGAATACAACAGGGACATCTGGAAGGTGTGAAAGGAATGAGTACCATGAGAGAATGTGGTGTTTTAATGCCGGTTTTTTCCTTGCCGTCAGCGTACGGAATCGGCTGCTTCTCCAAGGAAGCTTATGAATTTGTAGATATGTTAAAAGAGTCCGGACAGACCAAGTGGCAGATTTTGCCCCTTGGTCCGACCGGTTATGGGGACTCCCCGTATCAGTCCTTCTCCACCTTTGCGGGAAACCCTTATTTTATTGACCCGGAAACCCTGATAAAAGAAGGGCTGCTCACGAAAAAAGAGTGCGAAGAGAGCATGCCCGCCGCCCAGGGTGAGCGAGCATCCGATGAGACAGTTGAGGAAGAAACCTCTGCGGAGGCGGTCATCTCCCCGATAGATTATGAATGGCTGTATTTTCACAGATTTCCTCTCCTCCGCAAGGCATTTTCCCGGTTCAAGCCGGATGCCTCCTATGAAAAATTTTTAACGGAAAATGAGGACTGGCTGACCGATTACTGTCTCTTTATGGCAATCAAGGACAAACAGGGCGGCATCAGCTTTGCAGAGTGGCCGGATGCTTACCGGAACAGAGAACCGGAAGCCATGGAGGATGCAAAGGCTGCCTTGAAAACGGAAATGGATTTTTACCGTTTCCAGCAGTATGAATTCCGGAAACAGTGGGATAAGCTGCATGCCTATGCCAACGCACAGGGCATTGAAATCATCGGCGACATTCCCATTTATGTGGCATTTGACAGCGCCGATACCTGGGCAAACCCGAAATTATTCCAGATAGGGGAAGACAATCTTCCCACCGGTGTGGCAGGCTGTCCGCCCGATGCCTTTTCCGCAACCGGGCAGCTCTGGGGCAATCCGCTGTTTGCCTGGGATTACCATAAAAAGACCGGATACGAATGGTGGCTGAAACGCATTGCCCATTGTTTTTCCTTATATGATGTGGTCCGGATTGACCATTTCCGTGGATTTGATGAGTATTATGCGATACCCTATGGGGATAAGACGGCGGAATTCGGCAAGTGGATGCCGGGACCGGGCATGGATTTGTTCCGTACCGTGAAAGAAAAGTTAGGGGATTTACCCATCATTGCAGAGGACCTGGGATTTTTAACGGAGTCCGTAAAGGAGCTTTTAAAAGACTCCGGCTACCCCGGCATGAAGGTGCTGCAGTTTGCCTTTGACCCCAGGGAGCCGAGCAATTACCTGCCTCACACCTATACTCCGAATTCGGTGGTATACACGGGAACCCACGACAACACCACGACCCGCGGCTGGTATCATGAAATCAGTGCGGAGAGCCGGGCGTTTGCCAGAGAGTATATGCGTATTCCGGCGCTGGACGAGGATACGCTTTCGTGGAATTTCATTGCCCTTGCCATGAGCAGTGTGGCAAATCTCTGTATGATACCCATGCAGGATTACCTGTGTCTGGACAAGGAGGCGCGTATCAACACCCCTTCCACACTGGGCGGCAACTGGACCTGGCGCATGGAAAAAGGCGACTTTACGGAGGAGCTTGCCGGACAGATGAAACGCCTGACGGTCATCTACGGACGCGGCAGAAAAAGAGGAAGACAAGGAAGAAAGTAAAGAAGGACGTAAAGTAGAAAGTACGGAAGAGTGTAAAGAAGAACGCAAAGTTCACCAAATGCCCCATGGAAGAATTTGCAAGGAAACACGGCTTTACGGAAATTCTGCCGGTGCTTTGTGATTTAGACTACTGTACGGCGGCAACAGTAAAAAACTACTGCAGAGAATGCAAAAACAGGCAAAGAAAAGGCATGGAAGAAAGCAAACCAGCAAAAGAAAATGCGGGGGAACAACGAAATGAATATCGGATTTCTTGCAATAAAAAATGGGACATGGTATCATAAACAGTAGCAAGAGAAAACAGGATTGTGGGGGAATGACATGCCAAGGGGATTACAGCAGAAGGGGCTTACCAAACGGAACAAAATGCTGTTGGCGGCGGTAAAGCTCTTTTTAATAAACGGATATGAAAAAACAACAACGGCGGCGATAGCGGAAGAAGCGGGGATGCCGGCATCGGCATTCTTCTCGGTGTTTGACAGCAAGGAGGAGCTTTTGCTGACGCTGGTTAAAAGAATGTTCAGCAGCCAGTTTCAGGCGACGGAGCATCTTCTGGCGCAGTATAAGCTGAACCCGCTGCATACCTATGCGGTGGAAACGGCGCTGCAGATGTATATTACGGAAATGTCGGAGCCGCTGCGGGAATTGTATGTAATGGCTTACACACTGCCGGAAACCTCCGAATACCTCTACCGGATGACGGCAGAAAAGTGGCAGACGGTGTTTCACGACTTCCTGCCAGGCGCCGATTTGAAGGATTTTTACGAAATGGATATTGCTTCCGCAGGAGCGATGCGGGGCTTTATGGCAAAGCGCTGCAACATGTATTTTACCATGGAGCAGAAGCTGAAACGGTTTTATACCTGCTGTTTTACCATGTATAAGGTACCGGAGGAACTGCAGAACGAAATCGTAGAGATGGTGTTCAAGCTGGATTTGAAACCCATTGCGGAGGAAATTATCAAAAAAACGGTGAAAAGTGCGGAAGAAGGTTTTGAAGCCGCCATGCAACCGGAAAGATAATGGAATTGATAAAGCAAGCAGAAAGGACAGAACGACAGATTTTTCATGCCCCTTTCCCGGATAAAATCCGGTGAAGGGGTCTTTTTTTGAAAAATATGATAAATAATCAATACTTTTGGTATCAAAAAATAAAATAGGTCATTGTTGACAATAAAAAAGTGTGCTATTATTGACTATAGTCAATAGTAGACTTGCGAATACACTTACGGAGGAACACGATGCCAAGGGGATTACAGCAAAAAGGATTAACACGAAGAAACAAAATGCTCCTGGCGGCTGTGAAGTTATTCCTCGAAAACGGATATGAAAAGACAACGACAGCAGCCATTGCCAGAAAAGCGGGCATGGCGCCCTCTTCGTTCTTTGCCGCCTTTGAAAATAAGGAAGCGCTGCTTTTGGAACTGACCAAGAGGATGTTTGCCAGCCAGTTTGCAGCCACGGCAAAGGTTCTTAAAAAAGACGAAGACCCGCTGCACACCTATGTGGTGCAGACGGTACTGCAGCTTTACATCGCGGAGCTGTCCGAGCCTATCCGGGAAGTGTATACCATGGCATATTCGCTGCCGTCCACCATGGAGTTTATCTATAAGGAAACAGCAGAAAAGTGGAGGCAGATTTTCCAGAGATATGTGCCGGAATGCGGACTCAAGGATTTCTACGAAATGGAAATCGCATCCGCGGGCATGATGCGGGGCTTTATGGCAAAAAAATGCGATTTGTATTTTACCATGGAACAGAAAATCTGGCGCTTTCTGTATTGCAACTGCCTGTTGTACAAAGTACCGGATGAAACAAGGGAGCAGCTTACGGATTTTGTGTTACATATGGACATCAAACCCATTGCCGAACGGATTATCAAGGAAACGGTAAGGGAAGCGGAAGCGGGATTTGATGCGGTCATGACGGACCGGACAAAAAAGACAACTACTTAGCACCTTTCGGCTAATTCTATATCGGGGGAGGCCGCTAATCGAGAAAAACAGAATTTTTGGGGATGACTTTTGTATTTCGGAACAATGATTACGGCACCGAGTCTTGTTGCAAGTGTAAACAATAAGACATTATGTGTAGGAAAGGGAATTCTACAGACAAAAGGAGAAAAAGCTTCTGTACGCAGGGAGAGCCTGCTGTGCGGGAGTTTTTTTCCGTCTGCGGCAAAGATAAAACCGGGCATGCGAAATTTACTTTTACATTTTTTAATGGCAGTAAAAAAATCTTGACTTGGAGTGGACTCCAAGGATTACAATAAGGACAGGAAAAGCAGAAATAGGCGGGCGCAATAAACGGAAAATGCACCGGCAAACAGATAAGTGAGGTGTGAGGCATGACAATCAAAGAAGTAAGTGAAAAATACGGACTCTCCGGCGATACGCTTAGATATTACGAGAGGGTGGGCATGATTCCGCCGGTAAAACGAACATCGGGCGGCATCCGGGATTACGGCCCGGAGGACCTCGGCTGGGTGGAACTGGCGGTCTGCATGCGGAGTGCGGGCGTTCCCATTGAAGCCATGATAGAATATGTCAGGCTGTTTCAGGAAGGCGACAGCACCATTCCGGCAAGATTGCAGCTTTTGCAGGAACAGCGGGAAAATCTTTTGGAACAGAAGGCACAGATTGACCGGATGCTCGACAAACTGAATTACAAAATATCCCGTTACGAGGTGGCGGTAAAGACCGGCAAACTTGTCTGGGATAAAGAGGAAGAAAACGGCAAATGCTAACTGCAAAAATGTTTCAAAGAAAGAGAGGAAAAACTATGGAAAATTTCACGTACTGTACACCGACTAAACTGATTTTCGGAAAAGATGCGGTAAAAAAACTTCCGGAGGCATTAAAACCCTACGGCACGAAAGTGCTTCTGACTTACGGTGGCGGCAGCATTAAAAAAATGGGACTCTACGACGAGGTGAAAAAACTGCTGGAAGGCTTTGAAGTATACGAACTGTCCGGCATTGCACCCAACCCCAAGTATGACCCCAGTGTGCTGGAAGGCGTCAGACTTTGCAAAGAACATAAAATTGATGTGGTGCTGGCTGTGGGCGGCGGCAGCGTGCTGGACTGCTCTAAGGCAATCTGCGCGGGCGCATGCTATGAAGGAGACCCCTGGGATTTGATTACCTATCAGGTAAAGGCAAAAGAAGCCCTTCCCCTTGTGGACATCCTGACACTGGCGGCAACCGGTTCCGAATACGACCCCGGCTGTGTTATTTCCCGCACGGAAACCAACGACAAGATTGGCTATATGGATGATTTGCTCTATCCCAGAGTTTCCATTTTAGACCCGGAATACACCTTCTCCGTATCGAAAAAGCAGACGGCAGCAGGTACCGCCGATGCCATCAACCATGTGATGGAGCAGTATTTCTGCGGCGTGCACACCACCCTTTCCGACGGCATGTGCGAAACCGTTATCAAGAGCCTTATAGAAAATGTAAAAGTTGCTCTGGAAGAGCCGGACAATTACGATGCCAGAGCAGAGCTGATGGCGGATTGCTCCCTTGCCTGCAACGGTATTCTGGCAATAGGCAACAGCCCTTCCGGCTGGCCGCTTCACGGTATGGAGCACGCCCTGAGTGCATATTACGACATTACCCACGGCGAGGGTCTTGCAATCCTCACACCCAGATGGATGAAATACATCTTAAACGAAAAGACCATGGAGCGTTTTGTCAGCTTCGGCGAGCATATTTTCGGTATTGATGCATCCCTGCCCGATTTTGAAATTGCGGAAAAGACCATCGATAAAACCTACAGTCTGTTTGAGTCCATGGGCATTCCCATGCACTTAAAGGAAGTGGGCATCGACGAGTCCAGACTTTCCGAAATGGCACATCACATTGCCGAAAATGAGGGTCTGGAAAATGCCTGGGCGCCGCTTAAGGAAGAGGACATTCTGGCAATCCTGAAGGCTTCCCTGTAACAGAGAAAGCCACCCTTATTTTGTAAGAGAAATAAAAGCTGCGGTGCCGCCGTCCACCTGTAAAGTGTGGTCGGCGGTTTCTTTTATCGTGCCGCCGACGGTGTAAAGCAGTTCTTTATTTAGGGCGCACAGCTCCTCTGCGGACAGAACCGCCGGTGTTGCAGAGGGATTGATAATCACCAGAATGCTTTCCTCTTCGCTGCTTCGCACGTAAGCAAGGGGATAATTGTCGGCAAGGAAGGAAACGGTTCCCTTGCTCTGCAGGGCGGAATGCGCCATACGCAGGGCAATGAGCCGTTTTACCTCACTGCGCAGGGAGGTTTCATCCGCACACTGGCTTGCCGCATCGGGTCTGTCCGGGACATCATCCTGCTTGATATAAAGCTTTTCGGCGGGAGCGGAGGAAAAGCCGGCATTGGGCGTTTTGTCCCATTGCATGGGAGAACGGGAACCGGTTCTGTCGTAGCCGCCTTCTACGGAAGTAAGTCCTTCCACATAACGCAGACCGATTTCATCGCCGTAATAAATAAACGGTGCACCGGGCATGGAAAGCAGGAAAGCAAACGCTATCTTCATTTCTTCGGGAGAAAGACTTCTTGCCAGACGGTCCATATCATGGTTGCCGGAAGGAATGCAGATAAGCCCCCTGCCGTTTGTCTTTTCATAATTTTCTTTGTATTTTGCCACAAATTCTTTGGCGCTGCCTTTTCCGCGGGAGGAAAAATAAGTCTCTTCACAACGGAACAAATCGTTGTAGTGGGAAGGACCGAAATGCAGCAGGAAGTCCATATGGAAACCGCCGATAAGGCTCTTGTCCGGTTCGCCCCATTCGCTTACCATGGCGGCAGCCGGAAATTCTTTGTCAAGGAAAGTGCGGATGTCCTGCCAGAGGGAAATGGTGCCCTTGCTGTCCTCATCGTTTTTCACTAAGGAACCAGCCATGTCCACACGGAAACCGTCACAGCCGAGACCCAGCCAGAAACGCATGATATTCTTAAGCTCCTCCCGGGTAGCCATAGGACCCTCGGCATCCATGGGCTGCTGCCACTTTTTGTCCGGGTCGGGGCGGTAGAAACCGTAGTTTAACGCCGGCTGATGGGAGAAAAAGTTTACGACGCAGGAGCCGTCACGGTCGGAAATACCGCGGATGCAGCCCATGCTTTCCGGCGTTTCCCAGATGTTGTCCGTCCAGACATAACGGTCGGTATAAGCGTTTTTCTCCGCTTTCATGGACTCCCTGAACCACTTGCAGGTAACGGCGGTATGACCGGGTACAAGGTCTAAAATCACATGCATATCCCTTTCATGCGCTTCCTTAAAAAGACGCACCAGGTCGGCGTTGGTGCCGTAACGGGGTGCTACCGTATAATAATCCTCCACGTCATAACCGGCGTCGCCGAAGGGAGAAAGGAAACAGGGGTTGAGCCAGAGAGCGGTACAGCCTAAATCCTTAATGTAGTCCAGCTTTTCGATGATGCCGGGAATATCGCCGATACCATCGGCATTGGTATCGTTAAAAGACTGGGGATAAATTTCATAAAAAACAGCATTGTCAAGCCACTTGGGTTCTTTTACACAGCTACTCATAAAATGTCCTCCTTACGGATAATCAGATATTCTTTATTATAAAGCAAAGCTGCGGGAATTGCAAAGCGTGCCAAAATATGGTACATTTCTTCTATATGGGTTAAAACATTTCCGGGAGGGAGAAAAGGAGAGAAGTTATGATTTTTTATTATGGAGTACAGCATTTCAGAAAAAACAAGGGATGTTACGGTCAGCCGGTAGCCTGCAACTGCGGACACACCTATCCGAGAGAAATTATCAGAGATTCCAAATGGGGGCACTTTGACTATATCCCCTTAATTCCCATGGGAACGGACTATTATTCCGTATGCCCGGTCTGCATGAACGGCTTCAAGGCAGACAAGGAGCAGAAAAAGGAAATCAAACAGCTTCTGGCGCAGGCACCTTCCAACGTGCATTTTACACCGCACATGGTAAACTATGCAGACAAAAAGACCTTTGATTTTTATCTGCAGGACGATGCCACCGGCGAGAAAATCCGGATTTTACAGGGTGTCAGCAAGTACGAAGTAAAAGAAGAGTACAAGAGCCGCCTGATTAAGAAAAAAGATATTGTGCAGGAAGATTCCGCACTGTAGAAGTATGCATCACAGGGCTGGGGTAACTCAGTCCTGTTTTTTAAATTTCTTAAATAATTTATATTTTTTTAATCGTTATTCCGTATGATATATGCTATAGTATAGAGAACAGAAATATGAATAACAAATTTTGCATGTCTCATAATACATAAGAAGAATGTATGCGCAAAGCAGGCAAAAAGAGAGGAAATGACATGAAAGAAGTCAAATCACCCAAGAAACCGTTACTTTATTATTACGGAATTGTTTTACTGGTACTTTTCCTGTTCAATATGTTTGTCACTCCCATGATTATGGAAAACCGTGTAAAGGAAGTCGATTACGGCACCTTCATGAACATGACGGAGAACAAAAACATCGGGGAAGTGGAAATTTCCGATTCCCAGATTGTGTTTACGGACAAGGCGGAAACCCAGATTTACAAAACGGGCGCCATGGATGACCCAAATCTGACAGAGAGACTTTACGAGGCGGGAGCCACGTTCTCCAAAAATATTGAAACGAAAACCTCACCCCTTTTAAGCGGCTTATTAACCGTTTTCCTGCCTATTATAGTGTTTATTATCATTGGGCAGATTATGGGACGAAAGCTTATCGAGCATGCAGGCGGCAAAAATGCCATGTCCTTCGGCTTGGGCAAGAGTAATGCCAAGATTTATGTGCAGTCCACGGAAGGCATTCACTTTGACGATGTGGCAGGCGAGGACGAAGCCAAGGACAATTTAAAGGAAATCGTAGATTATCTGCATAACACGAAAAAATATACCGAAGCCGGGGCTTCCATGCCGAAAGGTATTCTGCTGGTGGGTCCTCCCGGAACCGGTAAAACCATGCTGGCAAAGGCGGTAGCCGGTGAAGCGGGCGTCCCGTTCTTCTCCATGTCCGGTTCGGAATTTGTGGAAATGTTCGTCGGTATGGGCGCTGCCAAGGTGCGTGATCTGTTCAGCCAGGCAAAGGAAAAAGCTCCCTGTATCGTATTCATTGATGAAATAGATGCCATCGGTAAAAAGCGTGACGGTCAGATTGGCGGCAACGACGAAAGAGAGCAGACCTTAAACCAGCTTCTTACCGAAATGGACGGCTTTGAAGGCAACAACGGCGTTATTATTTTAGCGGCAACCAACCGTCCCGAGTCCCTTGACCCGGCGCTGACCCGTCCGGGACGTTTCGACAGAAGAGTTCCCGTGGAACTGCCCGATTTGGCAGGCAGGGAAGCCATTCTGAAAGTTCATGCCAGAAAGATTAAAGTGGGCGAAGATGTGGATTTCCACACCATTGCCAGAATGGCATCCGGCGCCTCCGGTGCGGAGCTTGCCAATATTATTAACGAAGCAGCCCTCCGTGCCGTGAGAAACGGCCGCGTCATTGTGACCGAAGCCGATTTGGAAGAAAGCATTGAAGTGGTCATTGCCGGTTACCAGAAACGGAATGCCGTACTGTCAAACCATGAGAAATTGGTGGTTTCCTACCATGAAATCGGACATGCCCTCGTGGCTGCCCTGCAGACCCATTCCGCTCCGGTACAGAAAATTACCATTATTCCCCGTACCTCCGGCGCCCTCGGCTACACCATGCAGGTGGAGCAGCAGGATAAGAACCTGATGACCAAGGAAGAGCTGGAAAATAAGATTGCCACCCTTACCGGCGGGCGTGCCGCAGAGGAAGTTATTTTTAACGAGATTACCACCGGCGCTTCCAACGATATTGAGCAGGCAACCAAGTTAGCCCGCGCCATGATTACCCGCTACGGCATGTGCGAAGACTTTGACATGGTAGCCATGGAAACTGTGACGAACCAGTACCTTGGCGGCGACACTTCTCTTTCCTGCTCTGCCGATACCCAGAAGGAAATCGACAAGAAGGTTGTGGAGCTGGTAAAACAGCAGCATGAAAAAGCCATCGGCATCTTAAAAGCAAACCGCAGGAAATTAGACGAGCTTGCCCAGTACCTTTATGAAAAAGAAACCATTACTGGCAACGAGTTCATGAAGATTTTGGAAAAGAAAGAAGAAACGCAGGCATAAAGTCGTAAAAAATAAAAATTGGAAACAAAAATTCCATAAAAGCAGTTGTGAAAAAAATAAGTGCGTGGTACAATAAGCCATATGAGAAAAGCAATGAAGGAAAGAGTACTGTACCCGGTGCCACACAGAGAGAGCCGCAAAGGTGGAAGCGGCTTTGGAGAAGATACAGGAAAACCATTCCGAAGCTGTACGCGAGAGCTGCATAGCCGTGACAGACACCGTAAGCATGTAAAACCTGCATGAGTAGGTGTATGCATCAGGAAAGCAGTCGTAAGCGTTACCGTATAGCCGCGTTACAGGCAAAGAGTGAAAATCAAGGTGGAACCGTGCATAATGCACCCTTAGGTAGCAATACCCAGGGGTGCTTTTTATTTTGAAAATTATCCGGCATAATTTTATTCTGTATAGTTTTTGAATATGTCACCGGCTTCCCGAAAAAAAGGAGAAAAACAATGGTAAACTTTAAAGAAGACGAACAGCTTGCAACTTTAAACCATTCCTGCGCCCATTTAATGGCACAGGCAATCAAGCATCTGTATCCTCAGGCAAAATTCTGGGTAGGACCTGTTGTAGCAGAAGGTTTCTACTATGATGTAGACCTGGGCGATGACGTGATCCGTGACGAAGACATTCCCAGAATTGAGCAGGAAATGAAGAAGATTGCCAAGACCGGCAAAAAGATTATCCGCAAGGAGATTTCCAAGGAAGAAGCCAAGGAAATGTTTAAGGATGACGAGTATAAGCTGGACTTAATCGACGGTCTGGAAGACGGTCACATCACCTGCTATGAGCAGGGCGATTTTACCGACCTCTGCCGCGGACCTCATGTAGATAATGTAAAGCTTTGCCGCAACTTCAAGCTCATCAGACATTCCGGTGCATACTGGAAGGGCGATGCCAAGAACAAGGTGCTGCAGAGAATTTACGGTGTATGCTTCCCTACCGCAGAAGAGCTGGAAGCGCACATCAAGCTTCTGGAAGAAGCCAAGGAAAGAGACCACAGAAAGATTGGCAAGGACATGAACCTGTTTATGGTAGACGACCTGGTAGGCCGTGGTCTTCCCATGTTTTTACCGAAGGGTTACACCATCTGGCAGGAACTGGAAACCTACATCCGCGACAAGGAAAGAAAGTTAGGTTATCTTCATGTTATGACTCCCTGCGTCGGCACCGTAAATCTTTACAAGACCTCCGGTCACTGGGATCATTACAAGGAAAACATGTTCCCCGCAATGGAAGTGGACGGCGAGTCCTTTGTATTAAGACCCATGAACTGCCCTCATCATATGATGATTTATGCACACAGAATGCATTCCTATAAAGACCTGCCCATCCGTATCGGTGAAATTGCCCATGACTTCCGTTATGAGTCCAGCGGTACCTTGAAGGGTATTGAAAGAGGCAGACATTTCTGCCAGAATGATGCCCACCTGTTTGTAACACCGGAGCAGATTGAGGATGAATTTACCAAGGTTGTGGATTTGATTTTCAGCACCTACAAGGATTTTGGCATTACCGATTACCGCTGTGTTCTTTCCTTAAGAGACCCGGCAAACAAAGAAAAATATCATGATGACGATGAGATGTGGGATAAGGCAGAAAACGCACTTCGTAAGGTTATGAACGACTTAGGCATTCCTTACACCGAAGAAATCGGCGAGGCTGCATTCTACGGTCCGAAGTTAGATGTAAACGTAAAGCCTGCTGTAGGTAATGAATACACCCTTTCCACCTGCCAGCTTGACTTCTGTCTGCCAGCTAAATTTGAACTGACCTACATTGATAAAGACGGCGAAAAGAAGACTCCCGTTGTTCTGCACAGAGCAATCTTAGGCTCCCTTGACAGATTTATGGCATATATCCTGGAGGAAACCAAGGGCAACCTGCCTACCTGGTTAGCACCCGTTCAGGTAAGAGTTATGCCGGTTAAGTCCGATGACGACACCCTGAATGCTTACGCACAGGAAGTTGTCAAGGCACTGGAAGATAAGAATGTAAGAGTAGAACTGGATGACAGAGCCGAGAAGCTTGGCTACCGTATGCGTGAAGGTCAGGTTGAAAAAGTGCCTTACTTAATCGTACTTGGTTTCAAGGAGCAGGAAAGCAAGACCGTTGCCTACAGACTGCACGGCTCCGCCGACACCACCGTACTTCCTCTGGATGAATTCGTGGAAAAGATTGACAATGAAATAAAGAATAAGCTACACTAATCGCAGGAATTTCAGCATTCCTGCGGGGATGATGTGTTTATCAATCTTATAACAGGGTTGTTCACAGCATCCGGCAGTATAAAAAAGAGCCGTTCCCGGGTAATCTTAATAGAATATACCGGGGATGGCTCTTTTTGTGGTGCAGAGTTTTGTAAAAATTATATATGACATAGGCATTACGCGGAAAGCAGACTTTTCAATTCAAATCCGCGTAGAGCGACAAAAATATTTACGTGTAAAGCGGGTATACCATCAAAAATCCGCGTAAGACAGAAAAAAAGATTACGCGGAAAATGGATACATGAAGCCAAATCCACGTAAAACAACGAAAATATTTACGTGTAAAACAGGCTCTTAGTTCAAATCCGCGTAATCACACATTCAAGATGAATATTTCATTTGTTGATGGCTATTATACAGCCGGGCAAACCCTCTTACAGTCTTTCAAATACCGGCATGTACTCGATGGGTGCATCCACGGTAACGGTCTGACCGCCCTTGTAGGTTTCGCCGGTGGAAGTCAGCTTCCAGTCGCCTTCCGGAAGGTAAACCTCACGTTCAAACTGATTTAAGTGGAGAATAGGCGCTACCAGATACTTCTCACCAAACATGTACTGGTCCTGTAAGTTCCAGCATTTTTCATCTGCGGGGAACTCATAGAACATGGTACGGATTAAAGGAGAACCGTTGGTGTGTGCTTCTTCGTAAAGATGCTTGATATAGTCATGCATAGCAATACGGATATCATAGTAGCTCTTCATAATCTTGTAATTGTCTTCGCCATAGCTCCAAAGCTCATTGGGCTGGCCGGTGTGCAGATAGCCGCCGCCGAAATCTCTGGTGTCAAGAGGCGGAATGTTGTAAGGTCCTCTGTCGCCGTGCATACGAAGAACTGCTGAGTATACGGCGAACTGGTACCAGCGGATAAGAAGCTGACGGAAATCAGGGTCATTTACATCATCGGTCATGAAACCGCCTACATCGGTAGTCCACCAGGGAATACCGGCAAGACCCATATTTAAGCCGCACTGAAGCTGGTCTTCAAAAGCTTCAAAGGTACTGGGTACGTCGCCGGACCATACCACGTTGCCGTATTTCTGGGAGCCCGCCCATGCACAACGGAGCAGATTGACAACAGGCTTTCCTTCTTTGCTCATTTCATCATAGAAGACACGGCTGTAAAGCTGTGGGTACATGTTGCTTAAGGACATGGCAGGACCGTCGCAGTAGCGGTAGTGGTCGAAATCGTATACGCCGTAGTCCGGTTCGGAGTTGTCCAGCCAGAAAGCGTCGATGCCGAAATCATAATAATTTCTCTTACATACTTCCCATACATATTTACGGGTTTCCGGGTTGAATACGTCGATTTCCACACAGTCGCCTTCGTAATCGTAGGTCTGAAGGGCGCCTCTTTCGGTGCGGATTAAAAGACCCTTTTCCAGCATAGGCCAGAAGTTTTCACTTCTTCTGTCAACGGAAGGCCATACGGAAACGATAACCTTGATGCCCATGGAATGCAGTTCGTCTACCATTGCTTTGGGGTCGGGCCAGTAGGTCTTGTCGAATTTCCAGTCGCCCTGTACGGTCCAGTGGAAGAAGTCGATGACAATCTGGTCAATGTGAATGCCTTCCTTCTGATATTGGCGTGCTACGGTCAGTACCTCGTCCTGGGTACGATAACGCAGTTTGCACTGCCATAAGCCCATCAGGTCTTCCGGGAACATGTCGGCATGACCGGTCACATCCGTGTAGTTTGCCAAAATCTGCTTCGGCGTGTCGGCAGCGGTAATCCAGTAATCCATTTCCTTTGTGGAGTTGGCAATCCATTCGGTGTAGTTTTTACCGAAAGTAACGCGGCCAACTGCCGGGTTGTTCCAAAGGAAACCATAGCCTAAGGAAGAAACGGCAAAAGGTACGGAAATCTGGGAGTTGCGCTGTGCCAGTTCCAGAACGCAGCCCTTTAAGTCCATATCCTGCTGCTGATACTGACCCATACCGAAAATCTTTTCCTTCTTGTTGCTTTCAAATTTCACGTTCAGGGTGTATTCGGTGCCGCAGGTAACGCCCTTCCATTCACGGTTGATTACCTTTAAGCAGCGGCTTTCCTTGGAAATGGTGCCGTCATACATACGGAAATATTCACGTAAAATAAGTTCGCCGTCCTTATAAAAACTGATAATGCCGACAAAGTTTACCACAGCCTTGATTTTGCCGTTGGTAATGGTGGCAAACTGGCGCTTGTCAATAGTGCCGTCGCCTACCCAGTGGTCTTCCTCTTCAATGGTAACCACAGCCTCTTTTACAGACGGTGCTTCGCTTAACGCCCAGTCTGTGTTCTGCAGTTTGTGCTGCATGGTGGAACGGACACGCAGAGCATCTTTGCCCCATGCTTCGATACGAAGCATCTCGCCGTTGTGGTAGCAGACAAGTGCATTGCCTTCGTTTACAAATCTCATTATGTAACCCTCCTTGCATGATAAAAATACGGTAAATGGGAAGTTTTTCTTCCGCATTTACATAGTTGCGTTTTATATTTTATAATGGTATCATACTTGAGAAAATAAGGAAATTCAATTCCTATATTACAAATAACTGATACTATTCTACGAATATACGAAAGATTAAAGCGATTTGCAACGCAGACGGCAAAGAGATGGAGTAACCAATGGTAAGAAATAAGTTGACGGAACAAAAAGAATTGATGGAACAGCGGCATCACAGCTCGGTAACCGTGCCTTACAGTTTGTATAACTGCCGGCTTCCGGAGGCGTTTCCCACGGTGCCCATGCACTGGCACAGTGAACTGGAGCTGGATGTGGTGACGGAAGGAAAGGGCGAATTTATCTGCGGTGATATGCATTTTCCGGTGGAAAGCGGGGACGTGGTGCTTATTCCGCCCAACATGCTGCATGCGGCGTACCCCAATAAAGAGGAAGGACTGAAGTACCGCGCTTTTGTTTTTCACGCGAATATGGTGGGAGCGGAACAGAACGACCGAAGCAGTCTTTCCTATATAAAGCCGCTCAGAAACGGGCAGCTGCAGGTGAAGCCTAAGTATGAAAGGGAAGATGCCGATTATCCGAAGGTGAAAGAACTGGCGGAAGAATTGATTGTCCAGGCGGAATGTAACGATGCCTACCATGATTTATTTTTGAAAAGCCGGTTGTTTGCACTGCTTTATTTTTTTGAAAAAAAGGAAAACATATCGGAAAGAGGACAACAAAGCAGCAGCTCGGAGTTAATTCGTCCGGCACTGGAATATATGACATTTCATTATGAAGAAGCCATCAGTGTGGAGTACCTTGCGGGCATATGCGCCATCAGTGTGAGTCACTTTATGAATACTTTTCAGAAGGTGGTAGGCTGCAGCGCCATTGAATATCTCATTCACCTGCGCATTCAGGCAGCCTGTGCGGCACTTACGGATACCACGGAAAATGTCGCAGAAATCGCAACCGGATGCGGCTACAACAATCTGTCCAATTTTAACCGGCAGTTCAAAAAAATGACCGGCGTCTCCCCGAAAGCCTACCGGAGGCAGATGGCGGAGACCGGAAGCAGGCTTGACGACCGGAACCGCGGACTCGCGGAGACCGGCGGAAAATCAGAATTGACAAAAGAGGGAAAGTGACTAAAATAGGGAATGGCGCTTCGGCGCCAAAGATTTAGGATGCAAAGGAGCGGTCTTTTTTTACGCAAAAAAGACATAGAAAGAAAATGAAATATGTGAAACAGTTTCTGATTATTCTGGCGGTTTCCCTTATAGGGGAACTGCTTAAATATGTGCTGTCGCTGCCCATTCCGGCAAGCATTTACGGCATGGTCATTTTGTTTATCTGCCTGAAAACAGGTCTGGTAAAATTGGAGGATGTGAAGGATGCCGGTAAATTTTTAATCGAAATTATGCCGGTCATGTTTATCCCGGCGGGCGTGGGTCTTATGGAAAGCTGGGGAATTTTGCAACCCGTGCTTGTGCCGGTCTGCATTATTACGGTGGTAACGATTGTTACGGTTATGGCGGTAACGGGACTTTTGTCGCAGTGGGTTATCCGCAGGGACAGAAAGAAAGGGGAGAGCCATGAATAGTTTTTTTGAAAATTCTATGTTTGCGGGCGTTACGTTAAGCCTGCTGGCATACCTGCTCGGTATGTTCTTAAGGAAAAAATGCAAGCTGGGGATTTTTAATCCGTTTCTCATTTCCATTCTTGTGTCCATCGCAGTGCTGGTTGTGGGAAAAGTGGATTATGAAACCTACAACGAAAGTGCGCAGTTTTTAGGATATCTGCTGACACCGGCAACGGTCTGCCTTGCCATTCCCTTGTACGAACAGTGGGAGCTTTTACGGAAAAACTGCAAGGCGGTTGTGATAGGACTTCTGTCCGGTGCGCTGACAAGTCTGGTGACGGTGCTGGTGCTGTCCCTGCTTCTGGGACTTTCCCATGAGGAATACGTGACCCTGCTTCCCAAATCCATTACCACGGCAATCGGTATGGGCGTGTCGGAAGAACTTGGCGGTTATGTGACCATTACGGTGGCGGTGATTATCGTTACGGGCGTACTGGGCAATATGTTGGGCGAAATGATTTGTAAGATTTTCCGCATCAAAGAACCCATTTCCAAGGGACTTGCCTTCGGCAGCGCTGCCCACGCGATTGGTACGGCAAAAGCCATGGAAATCGGCGAGGTGGAAGGTGCCATGAGCAGCCTTGCCATTGCGGTTTCCGGTATTTTGACGGTGCTGTTTGCCTCCGTGTTTGCAAAGCTTTTATAAAAGGATTAGGAAATACCTATAACGGTTAATAGAAAGAAACAATAAGCCGGACGGTGCATAATCAGACAACACCTATTGACATGGTAGGATATGGAGAGTATGATTTTTCTTAACAAAAATAAGTGCAGAGAGGGCATACTCTATGAAGAATATACTTTGTTTCGGCGATTCCAATACATATGGTTACAATCCGGCGGACGGCAGCCGTTTTCCGGAGGATGTACGGTGGACGGGACTTCTGCAGGAAAAAGCAAAAGGCGACGGATACCGCATTATTGAAGAAGGTCTGGTGGGAAGAACCACGGTTTTTGAGGACAGTGTCCGCATGGGCAGAAAGGGAAGCAATTTTCTCCTGCCGCTTTTGGAAACCCATTACCCCGTAGATGCGGTGGTGCTGATGCTGGGCACCAATGACTGCAAAACGGTTTACAATGCCTCTTC
Organism: Lachnospiraceae bacterium UBA5899; assembly: GCA_002432425.1. GTDB lineage: Bacteria > Bacillota > Clostridia > Lachnospirales > Lachnospiraceae > Acetatifactor. Next base: position 18,454 of record DJEL01000046.1, on the reverse strand, counting down.
CCATGTGATTGGAAAAGGAATGGAAATATTGCTGAAACAGATAAAGAGTTATGACGCATCCCTTCCCGTGCTGCTTTTGTCCCCTATTTATCTGGGCGAGGGCGTGTGGGAAAAAGAATACGACCCGGAATTTAACAGGACGTCCGTGGAGGTTTCCAAGGAGTTGAAAACGGAGTATGGAAGACTGGCAAAGCTGTATGGCTATGAATTTCTGGCGGCATCGGATGTGGCGGAGCCTTCTTCGGCTGACAGAGAGCACATGGATGCTCAAGGACACCGGGCGCTGGCGGATGCGGTCTGGGAAAAACTGCAGGTGCTGTAAGTTGTAATAAAAGAGAGCTGCGGAAAGCAGGTAAAGGATGCTGGAACAGTAATCCGCAGTAAACAGGCAATTTTTATATAGAAGAAACAGGAGGAAACACATATGGCTGACATTACGAGAGAAGAAGCATTTTCTATTTTGAAAGAGTATAACAAGGACCCGTTTCATATCCAGCATGCGCTGACGG
>DJEL01000046.1:0-17898 GCA_002432425.1 Lachnospiraceae bacterium UBA5899 | reverse complement strand
GGAAGCAGTCATGAAATGGTATGCAAAGGAGCTGGGATACGGTGAGGAAGCGGAGCACTGGGGCATCGTGGGACTGCTTCATGACGTGGATTTTGAACTGTACCCGGAGGAGCACTGCCTGAAGGCGCCGGAACTGCTCAGAAGCCACGGCGTGGGAGAGGACATTATTCACGGTGTGGTTTCCCATGGTTACGGCATTACCGTAGGCTGCGGCACCACGCTTTCCGTAGCGCCGGAGCATGAGATGGAAAAAGTGCTTTTTGCGGCGGACGAGCTGACCGGACTTATCTGGGCGGCTGCTCTGATGCGCCCGTCCAAGAGCACCAAGGACATGGAATTGAAATCCTTAAAAAAGAAATACAAGAGTAAAGGCTTTGCAGCAGGCTGTTCCCGGGAAGTAATTGAACGCGGCGCAGAGCAGTTGGGCTGGGATTTGGAAAAACTGCTTACCCTGACCCTGCAGGCGATGGCGGCTACTGAGGACGAAATCGCGGCGGAAATGCAGAAGGAAGCCGAATAATCATAACGGACAGCAAGGGTTCCGCATTATTCACAAAAACAAGAAACTATTTTTGTAAAAATAGTTTCTTGTTTTTATTTTTGTACAATGATACAATTAGGAAACTAAAACAATAAAAATAGTTTCCGAAAGGGATGAAGGGGAAAATATGGCAAATACAGAACTGAGAGATACCATTTTGGAGGGAACCATACAGGCTTTTCATAAGAAAGGGCTGAAGTTCACCATGGACGATATCGCAGCGCTCCTCGGAATGAGCAAAAAGACCATTTATACCGTGTTTCAGGACAAAAATTCGCTGATTTCGGAAATGGTGGATTACTGCTTTGGTTCTATTAAAGAAAGTGAACAGAAGGTATTGGAAGATACTTCTCTGGACACAGTAGAAAAGATAAGGAGCATCCTGGGTGTGCTCCCGGAAGGGTATAAGGATTTGGACCTGGGGCAGCTTTACCAGCTTAAGGACAAATATCCCAAGGTGTATAAAAAGGTGCAGAAGCGTCTGGAGAGCGGCTGGGAAAGCACGATTTCCCTGATAGAACAGGGAATTGCGGAAGGAAAAATCCGAAATGTGAAAATTCCGGTGCTGAAAACCATGATGGAGGCGACACTGGAGCAGTTTTTCCAACGGGACATCCTGATACAGAGCGGCATTTCCTATCAGGAGGCGCTGAATGAGGTAGTTGCTATCCTGATGGACGGCATCACCGTCAAGTGAGGCATCACGGCACAGAAGCACATTTATAGTAAGGAGGCAGAACATGAGCGACAGGGCAAAGGTTATCTTCGGCAACGAAATGCCGGAAAAGGTTTATAAAAAAGCAGTACGTTCCCAGAAGAAATACAGGAAGAAATTCGGGGACGATGCGCAGAGGGACTACCGGGTAAGGATTGAAAAAAATCCCTACATCGGTGATTTGCTGGGCGTACAGAACCTTCTTATCGGGGAACTTACGACGAACGCCCATTATAATCCCGAAAACAAATCCGCCAGCGAGGAGTTTGACAGGGAAAAAGGAATCATCGTAGCCAATATCCGCATGGGATTCGGGCATTACCGCATTTCCATGGCAATGGCATCCGCAGCAAAGGCAATGGGATATACCCCCTACTGGATGGATTTGAATTCCTATGGGGAAACCACCTGCACCAAGGTCATCAGCGCGCAGAACGATTTGTATTCCCTTGGTTCCCGTTTGTCGAAGAACCCTATTTTTAACAAACTGGTATGGGAACCCATGAATTACGAAGGTTTCCGGGCGTTGTCCTACAATGCGGCGGACCAGAAAAATGCAGAGCTGATGGCACCGGTGTTTCGGAACATTCCCAAGGACATTCCGGTTATCGGCACACATGTATGGCCGTCCCAGGCAGCCGTCCATGCCGGTATGCAGTACGTGGTGAACGCCATTCCCGACAACTGGCCCATGGCGCTGCATCTGTCGGAGGGCAGCATCCACACCATCCAGTGCCACAATTCCTACATGGGTTACCGGATATTAAACGGTATGAACGGCAAAAAGGTAAATAAGCCCATGCCGGCGGACAGCCTCGTTTATACGGGACATTATATTGACCATGAGCTGGTAAGCAATATTGAAAAGGACTGCGGGGCAAGAATAGAAAGAAGAAAGCAGAAGAAGCCCATACGGTTTCTTTTGACCATTGGCGGAGCGGGTGCCCAGAAAGAAATTTTTGCGGCGATTATCCGTTATCTGCTGCCCTTTATCGAAAAGGGGCAGGCGGCGCTCTACGTCAACGTGGGTGATTATAAAAACGTATGGGATGCGTTGTTAAAAGAAATTCCGCAGATGGGAGAGCTGTCCGCAGAGCATTTTGACAACTGGCAGGAAACGGAGCGCTTTGCGGAGGATGCATTAGAAGGAAAAACCGAAATTACCGGTATTCACGGATTTTATCATCAAAACATTTTTGAAGCGGTTTATTGTACCAACCTGCTTATGAGAAGCTGTGATGTTTTGGTGACAAAGCCCAGCGAACTGGCATTTTATCCGGTGCCGAAGCTGTTTATCCGAAGAGTCGGCAAGCATGAAATGTGGGGCGCTATTCATTCGGCGGAAGTGGGGGACGGCACACTCGAATGCCGGGATATTCCCCATACCATACAGATGCTGGATTTGTTTTTGCAGGATGAGGGGCTGCTTACGGATATGTGCGAAAACATTATGGTAAATAAAAATGCCGGTCTGTATGACGGCGCTTACAAAGCGGTGGAACTTGCCATGAAACAAAAAGAAAGCCGGTAAAAATACCGGAAGTCATCGGCAGGGCAAAGAAGCAGGTGATGCCTGCATTCAGTTCAAGGAAAGGGAAGGGTTATTTATGGAAGAAAAGAAGGGACTCAGCGGAAAAGAAAAGTTTGCTTACGGGATTGGGGCAGTGGGAAAAGACATGGTGTATATGCTGTCCGCTTCCTACGTGCTTTATTACTATCAGGACATTATGGGCGTCAGCGCGGTGGCGATGGGCGTTATCCTGTTTATTGCCCGTATTTTTGATGCGTTCAACGACCCCATCATGGGAATTATCGTGGCAAAAACCAAGACGAAATGGGGCAAATTCCGTCCGTGGCTGTTTGTGGGAACACTGGCGAATGCCGTTGTGCTTTACCTGATGTTCGCGGCGCCTCCCGCATTGAACGGCGGCGGACTTGTGGCTTATGCGGCGGCAACTTATATTTTGTGGGGCGTTACCTACACCATGATGGACATTCCCTACTGGTCCATGATTCCCGCCTTTACGAGGAGCGGAAAAGAGAGGGAAAACCTGTCGGCGCTGGCACGTTCCTGCGCAGGAGTCGGCTCCGCCCTGATTACCATTGTTACCGTGCTCAGTGTATCGGCGCTGGGAAATCTGGCGGGCGGCAGCACGGCAACTGAGGTGGAACGTCTGGGTTATCGGTATTTTGCCCTGATTATTGCGGTTCTGTTTGTCCTGTTTACCACCATTACCTGCATTGCCATCAAGGAAAAATCCTCCGTTGACATGCAAACGGCAACGGTAAAGGATATGTTCAAGGCGCTGTTTCGGAATGACCAGGCAATGACCATGGTAGTGGCAATCGTCATGATTAACATGGCTCTGTATATTACCTCCAACCTGGTGATTTATTTCTTTAAGTATGATTTCAGCCCGGCGCAATGGGGGAGCAACTACACCCTGTTCAATACCTTCGGCGGGGCGTTCCAGATACTGGCGATGATGATACTTTTCCCGGTTCTCAGAAAATTTTTAAGCACCATGAAAATTTTCTATGTGAGCTTTTCCATGGCGTTTGCGGGATACCTCGTCCTGCTGCTTATCACGTTCACCGGCAGTACAAATGTGTACCTGTTGCTGATTCCGGCGTTCCTCATTATGTCCGCTATCGGCATGCTGAACGTCATTGTAACGGTATTTCTGGCAAACACCGTGGACTACGGGGAACTGAAAAATAACCGCCGGGACGAATCGGTTATCTTTTCCATGCAGACCTTCGTGGTAAAATTAGCGTCCGGCGTGGCAGCGCTGGCAGCTTCCATTGTCATTGAAGTATTCCATATTAAAAAGGATGAAACGGCGGAAGTGCTGACGGCAATCGCACCGTCCTACCGCATGGGACTGCGCATGTGCATGACGTTAATTCCCATTGCCGTGCTGCTTGTGGGTCTGGTGGTATTCAAAAAGCATTACATTCTGAACGAAGAAAAGACGGCGGAAATAGAAGCGAAGCTGCAGGAAAGGAAGACTTCCGTATGATACAGACAGAAGACGGTATCTTTTTATTACACACAGAACACACCACCTATGCGTTTGCCCTGCTTCCTACGGGACAACTGGAGCATCTGTATTATGGTAGAAAAATAACCCTGCGGTCCCCTTTGCGGGACAGCATTCGGCCGCTTCGGGAGCAGCATGCGTTCCAGCCCGGGAACAGCTGCGTGTACGACAGGGAGCATGAAAATTTCAGCCCGGAGGATATGTGTCTGGAGGTTTCTTTCGGCGGTAAGGGCGACATCCGGGAGCCGTTTGCGGAAATCGTGTATGAGGACGGCAGTTTTTCTTCGGATTTCGTGTACGAGTCCTTTGAAAAAACAGAGAAAAAAGAGATGTTTTCCACTCTTCCGAATGCGCTGGACGAAGAAAACGCGGAGCATCTTGTTATCCGCATGAAGGACAAAAACAGCACGCTTCTTCTGGAACTTTTCTATGACATTTACAGTGAATGCGATGTGATTTGCAGGCGCAGCAGACTGCGGCAGCCCGGCACGGAGAAGGTGCAGGTAAGGCGGCTTATGAGCTGCCAGGTGGATTTTCCTGCGAATGATTTTGTGTTTACCACTTTTCACGGCGCATGGGCAAGAGAAATGCGGAAATATGCGGTGCCGGTCAGGGCGGGCAGGTTTGTGAATGAGTCCTACACCGGGACATCCTCCGGCAGAGCCAATCCGTTTGTAATGCTGGGAAAGGAGCGGACCGGCGAGGATGACGGGGACTGCTACGGCTTTCATCTGGTGTACAGCGGCAACCATTATGAATCCCTGGAAGTGAACGGTTACGGAAAAACAAGACTGGTAACGGGCATTAACCCACGGAATTTCAGTTGGCAGCTTACGCAGGGAGAGGAGCTGGAGGCGCCGGAAGCCTTCATGACCTATTCGCCCGAAGGGTATAACGGCATGAGCCGGAATATGCACCGTTTTATCCGGGAGTATATTGTCCGGGGCGAATGGAAGAAAAAGGAGCGTCCGGTGCTGCTTAACAGTTGGGAAGCCTGCTATTTTGACATCAACGAAAGAAAACTGCTGTCGCTGGCAAAGGCGGGCAAGGAAGCCGGAATTGAGCTTTTTGTCATGGATGACGGCTGGTTTGGACACCGTGACAACGACAAATCCTCCCTCGGCGACTGGCAGGTGAACACGAAAAAACTGCCCGGCGGCATAAAGGGCATCTGCCGGAAGATAAACGATATGGGACTTTCCTTCGGCATCTGGGTGGAGCCGGAAATGGTCAGCACGGACAGTGAGCTGTACCGGCAGCACCCGGAATGGGCGATGGAGATACCGGGCAAGGACCATTCCGAGGGGAGAAACCAGAGGCTTCTGGATGTGGGACGTAAGGATGTGCAGGATTTTATCATAGAAAGCATGAGCAGCCTGTTTTCTTCGGCGCCCATTGCCTATGTGAAATGGGATATGAACCGGATTTTTACGGATTATTATTCCCGAGAGCTTCCGGCGGACAGACAGGGAGAAGCGGCGCACCGGTATGTCATCGGTCTGTACCGCTGCATGAAGGAACTGACGGAAAAGTTCCCCCATATTTTATTTGAGGGCTGCGCGGCGGGCGGCAACCGTTTTGACCCGGGCATCCTGTGTTATTTTCCGCAAATCTGGGCAAGCGACAATACGGATGCCTTGTGCCGGGCGGAAATCCAGACCGGTTACAGCTACGGTTATCCCCCTTCCGTTATCAGCGCCCATGTTTCTTCCTGCCCCAATCATCAGACGCTCCGCACGACTCCGTTAGAAACCCGTTTCCAGACGGCAGCCTTCGGCATCTGCGGGTATGAATGCAATTTCTGCGATATGAAAAAGGAAGAATTTGAGGCGGTGAAGGTTCAGATTGCTCTTTATAAGGAATGGCGGGATGTGCTGCAATTCGGACAGCTTTACAGGGGCAGAAGCTTTACGGACGGTACCTGCGAGGGCAGTGTGCTGGCAGGTACGGAAGGAAATATTACCGAATGGACGATAGTTACGGAGGACCGAAAGCGGGCAGCGGGCTTTTATCTGCAAAAACTGGTGCAGCCCAATACGCAGTACGGCTGTTACCGGGCAAAGGGGCTTGCACCGGAGCTTTTCTACCACTTTTCTAACCGGAAGCTTTCTATAAATGTGAAGGAATTCGGCGACCTGGTCAACACCATGTCCCCCATTCACATCCGGCAGGATTCCTTCGCCCACAATATGATTGCCCGATTTGTAAAAATGGACGGGGAAACGGAAGATTTGGTGGCGTGCGGAGACGTTCTCATGTATAATGGAGTAAAACTGAAGCAGGCGTTCGGCGGCACGGGTTACAACGGAGAGGTGCGCTTCTTCCCTGATTTTGCATCCCGGATGTATTTTATGGAAGCCGAGTAAAGGTACCTGCGTCGCTTCGCTGGAAGGAAAATATACATGGAATGGCAGGAATTTGAAAGAAAATTTCCGCAAAAATTAAATGAACAGCAGAAGGAAGCAGTACAGAGTGTGGAAGGCCCGGTACTGCTTCTTGCTGTGCCCGGCTCCGGCAAAACCACGGTGCTGGTGACCCGCCTCGGCTATATGATTTACGCAAAGGGCATTGCTCCGGAAAAAATTCTGACGGGGACCTATACGGTGGCGGCGACCGAGGACATGGCAGCCCGCTTTGCCTCCCTGTTCGGAACGGATATGGCAGACAGGCTGACCTTCAAGACCATTAACGGCATCTGTGCCGGCATCATACATACTTACGGCAGAAAAACGGGCAGGACGCCCTTTGCCCTTCTGAACGATGAAAAAGTCATTGCGGACACATTAGCGAAAATCTACCAGAAGACGGAACGGACATATGCCACGGAAAGCGATTTGCAGACGGTACGGACACTGATTACCTACATCAAAAACAGCATGCTCACGGAATCGGAAATCCGGGAACTGGACAAAACCGCCGATATGAAAATCTCCGCTATTTATAAAGAATACAATAGCTGGCTCCGGGAGCAGAAGCTGATGGACTACGACGACCAGATGGTGTATGCCTACACCATGCTGCAGCGGTTTCCGGAGCTTCTTAGCCTGTATCAGGATAAATTTCCGTACCTGTGCGTGGACGAGGCGCAGGACACTTCCAAAATCCAGCATGCCATCATAGCCCTGCTTGCATCCAGGACGGAAAATCTGTTTATGGTGGGAGATGAGGACCAGAGCATTTACGGCTTCCGCGCGGCGTACCCGGAGGCACTGCTTTCCTTTGAGAAAAACCACCCCGGCGCCAAGGTGCTTTTAATGGAAGAAAACTTCCGCTCCGGAGCCGGCATCGTAAAGGCTGCCGATACCTTTATCCAGAAAAACACGCTTCGCCACAAAAAGCACATGCGGGCAACAAAGGACGGAGAGGAAGTAGTAAAAGAGATAGCGGTGAAAACCAGGGACGACCAGTACCGCTACCTGGCAGCCGTGGCGGAAAACTGCGCCGCCGCCGGCGCTTCCCACACTGTGGCGGTGCTTTACCGGGACCATGAGTGCGCCCTTCCTCTGATTGATTTGCTGGAGCGGAAGGAAATTCCTTACCGCATGCGCAACGCGGAAATCTCCTTTTTTACTCACCGCACGGTGCTGGATGTGCTGAATATCATGAAGCTTGCCATGCATCCGAAGGACGCCGAAACCTTTTTACAGGTCTACTACAAAATCAATACCTACATCCGGAAAGAGGACGCCCTGCAGATAGCCAGAATCAGCGAAACACAGGACATTTCCGTGTGGAATGCGGCAGTGCGTTACCATGGGCTGAGCGATTATACCATGAGCAGTGTGCAGAATACGCGCATGCACATGCAGCAGCTTCTGACGGAACGGGGCGACAAAGCCGTGAAGAGGATTTTGTATTACATGGGGTATCAGGAATATCTGGAACGATGCGGGCTGAAAGCCGATAAGATAGAAATTCTGCAGATTTTGGGAAGCCGGGAAGACTCCATGGCGGGACTTCTGCAAAGACTGCGGGAACTGCAGGATATCCTTATGCAGAAAGAAACGGACTATAGCTGTAATTTTATTTTGTCCACCATACATGCCAGCAAGGGACTGGAGTATGACACGGTGTATCTGATGGATGTGACGGACGGCATTCTGCCGGCGCAGATGTTAAAAAATCCGGAGAAGGCATCAAGAGAAGAACGGGAAACCTACGAAGAGGAACGGCGTCTGTTTTATGTGGGGGCAACCCGGGCGAAATCCGAGCTGTACGTTTTCACCACGGGCAAGCCCCATAGCTTCTGCAAAGAACTTTTGGGCAAAGAATGGCAGGTTACCCTGCCGTATGCAACCAAAGTGGAACTTAAAAAGCCGGAAGCCCCCGTTACATGCAGAGTAAAACGCCCGGTGCAGTGATGCCGAAAAACAGTACCGCCGGGAACGAGAACACAAGATACATAAGCGGTATTTTATTACGGATGGGTTGTATTTTTCGGCGAGAAAGCAAAGAAGCGGACAAAAGGATTTGGGGTTACACCTTGACAACCGACCATAAAAAGTGATACACACATATATGGAAGTGTTTATTATAATATCACTCAAATATAAGGAGAAAAAACATGCAGGAATTAAAGCCAATCAAAGAAGGTAAAGTACGCGAGATTTATGACAACGGAGACAGCCTGATTATGGTAGCAACCGACCGTATCAGTTGTTTCGACGTAATTCTGGACAATATCATTTCCAAAAAGGGAACCGTGCTGACACAGATGTCCAAGTTCTGGTTTGACATGACCGAGGACATTATTCCCAACCATATGATTTCTGTGGATGTAAAGGATATGCCGGAATTTTTCCAGCAGGAGAAATTTGACGGAAACAGCATGATGTGCCGAAAGCTGCAGATGCTTCCTATCGAATGCATTGTCCGCGGCTACATCACCGGCAGCGGCTGGGCAAGCTACAAGGAAAACGGAACCGTTTGCGGTATCAAGCTTCCCGAAGGCTTAAAGGAGTCCGACAAGCTGCCTGAACCCATTTACACCCCTTCTACCAAAGCCGAGATTGGCGACCATGATGAAAATATTTCTTTCGAGCAGAGCATTGCCCATCTGGAAAAGTACTTCCCCGGCAAGGGCGAGGAATACGCAACCAAGATTAAGGATTACACCATTGCTCTTTACAAGAAGTGTGCGGAATATGCCCTGACAAGAGGCATCATTATCGCCGATACCAAGTTTGAATTCGGTCTGGATGAAAACGGCAATGTGGTACTGGGCGATGAAATGCTGACCCCCGACAGCTCCCGTTTCTGGCCTGCCGATGTTTACGAACCCGGCCACGGACAGCCTTCCTTCGACAAGCAGTTTGCCCGCGACTGGCTGAAAGCCAATCCCGAAAAGGGCTGGAAGCTTCCCGAAGATGTGGCACAGAGGACCATCGACATTTATCTCGAAGGCTATGAAAAACTGACCGGCAAGCCGCTCGGAAAGTAAAAGTTTATACTGGAAATGTGAACGCAGGGCTTTGTAAGAAGGCTCTGCGTTTTTTGCTATGTACCTTAAACTATGCGTTCAATGACAAATCGGGTATTCTCACTTAAAATGATAGCAGAACGATAAAAGAAGACATCTTGAGAGAAGATTTATGAAAACGGAGGCCGCTATGGAAAAGGAAAGATGGTTCCTGTTAGGCGATATTCACGGCAAACCGGAGGTAATCCGGAATTTTTACGAAAAGAATAAAGAGCGTTTGCAGTTGGATGCCGGAAACAATCATATCATTCTACTGGGGGATGTGGGGGCAAATTATGCTCTGCAGGGTCAGCAGGATGCAAGGTTTAAGAAGGCACTTTCCAGGTACCCGTTTACCTACATCTGCCTCAGGGGAAATCATGAGGCAAGAGTGCAGAAGGTAATGGAGATGAACCCGGAAAAATGGGAATCAAAAAAGAAATACGGCGGCGAAATTTATGTGGAAAAGAAATTCCCGCATATAGAATACTTATCCGACGGACCCGCTGTATATGAATTTTACGGTTACAAAACATTTTCAATTCCGGGAGCTTACAGTGTGGACAAATGGTATCGGTTAAGCCATGGCTGGGCATGGTTTGAGGATGAGCAGTTGTCGGAGGAAGAAATGAACACAGGCAGAAAGATAAAGACGGAGGAACTGGAATTTGACCTGGTGATATCCCATACCTGTCCGATATCTTATGAACCGCGGGATTTGTTTTTGCCTTATATTAACCAGGAGACGGTGGATAAGCGGATGGAGCAATACCTGGGTGAAATAGAGGAAGGTCTTTCTTATAAACGATGGGCGTTCGGACATTTTCATGCCGACAGACTCTATCCGCAGAAGGACGGCAAACAAATGCTGATGCTGTTTAACCGGAGTGTGGTGGATTTACAGAAGTTCATGCACATGACCGAAAAAGATGGACTGCAGGACATACTGGCGTGAAGAAAAAAGCATATCGCAGTTGCAAAGAATACCAGTGAGCCAAAAGCCGAAAGAGCACTTGTTGAATTGCGCAAAAAAGGAAAACGCACAAAAAATATACCGGCATAAGGGAAGTCAGTTTTCGCAGAACGCATCATGAAAAGGAGGAGATACCATATGGAGAGACCGCATTTTGACATTGTAGCAAGCGGAGAACGGATGAAAGAAATCCGCAGGCAGCGGAAGATTTCCGTGAAACAGGTTGTGGAATACATGGGCTTTGAATCGACCCAGGCCGTGTATAAATGGGAAAACGGAAAATGCTTTCCACAGGCGGATAATTTAGTAGCGCTGGCAATGTTGTATCAGGTAAATCCGTCAGAACTTTTAGTGGAAGAAACTCCGGTGGCTTCTTCCTGCCAGTTCGGGAAAAACGTTGCAGCTTAGTGAACCACCGGTTGCTCGACATCCGGCATTTCACAGGATATCATAAGGACATAAACAACAGACAGACGCGTACAGCAATCAATACAAATTACAGTAAATCACGAAGAAAAATTTTTTCCTTGGGAAATTTCATTTTATCTGCGTCTGGTAGAAAAATACGGACAACATGAGGAGGTAACTATGAAAAGAGCATTTTGGTATGACGAATCACATATGGACCAGCAGATTGCGGAAGTGGATACCACAGAAGCTCATGTTGTCCGTTTTGCTAAAAATTACGGAAATACATCCGTAACCGAAAACGGTGCGGTGGGCTACCGAACCACAACAAAAGCACTGTTAGATTTGAATTTCAAGGTTTCTTCTTTGAGAAAACGAAGCGAGAGCGAAATCATCGAAGGGTACATAAAAGCATTTCATGAGTCCCCCAAGTATGCCGTAAAGTGGCTGTTCTTTTTAAGGGATATTTTGGAAGGAATGGGAGAAAGAAGAACTTTCCGTATCGGATTGAAATATCTCGCCATATCCCAGCCCAAGATTGCGCAGGCAATTCTACCCTTTATTCCGCAATACGGACGCTTTGATGATGCGCTTGTACTGTTGGACACGCCCCTTGCCGCTGACGTGGCAGCTTTTTATAAGGAGCAGCTAAAAAGAGATTTGGAAGCCATGAAATGCGGCACACCTATTTCTTTACTTGCCAAGTGGCTTCCCAGCATCAACACATCTTCTGCTAAAACAAGGGAATATGCGGGAAAACTCTGCCGCCATTTTAAGATGTCGCAGAAAGAATACCGTAAGACACTGTCCCGGTTAAGAGCCTACGGAAACGTAGTGGAAACGAAAATGTCCGCTTCCGATTGGAAGAGTATTGCTTATGAACAGGTGCCCGCAAAGGCAAATCTTCAATATGACAGGGCGTTTGCAAGGCATGACTTGGAAAGAAGGACAGCATACCTTGAAAGTGTTCTTTCAGGAGAAGGAAAACTGAATGCAGGCGGTCTGATGCCCTATGAAATCGTACATCGATTTATGAAAAACGCTCCCTGCGGGGCGGGGCTGAAGGATGATCTTCTGGCAGAATTAATGTGGAAGAAAATCCTGACCGACGGCTTCACTAATGACTGGGGCCTGGAGGATGCCATTGTGGTGGCGGATGGCTCCGGCAGCATGTTTTCCTTTGCTTCCGGCAGCGGTTCTGTCAGTGCCATTGAGGTCTGCAACTCCCTTGCTATTTACTTTGCAGAGCAGTTAAAAGGGGTATTTCACAACAAGGCAATTACCTTCAGTGAACACCCGCAGTTTATCGACTTGAAGGACAACACCAGCCTGAAGGACAAAATGGAAATCATGTTTGCCCATGACGAGGTGGCAAACACCAACATTGAAGCTGTGTTTAACCTGATTCTTGACATGGCAAAAAGTCGGGAGGTGCCCAGAGAAGAACTGCCTAAACAGGTGCTCGTCATCTCCGATATGGAGTTTGACTGGGCTGTGGGAAACAACAGTTGGTCCCCCACCAGACGAAAGCCTGTAAATGATGGGCTGTTTGAAAGAATTGCCGCAAAATACGAAGAAAACGGCTACCGGATGCCGCGTCTTATCTTCTGGAATGTGTGCGGCAGAACGGACACCATTCCCAAGGTGGACAATGAAGAAGGCCTGTGCCTTTTGTCCGGTTTTTCCCAGAATGCCATGAAGATAGCAGCGGACAGGACACAAAAAGACCCCTACGAGTCTTTGCTGTCGGTGCTCAATTCGTCCCGGTATCAGGCAATTGAGGATGCCATAAAAGAATATGTTGCGTAAGCAAGTGAAATCAACCTATTGTTCCGAACAATAGGTTGATTTTGTTCGGAACAATAGGTATAATATAGACAAACGATTATTCCGAACAAACAAGGAGCACCCTATATGGAAAAGTTTATGACAACGAGAGAAGCATCTGAGAAATGGAATATTACAGAACGAAGAATCAATGTTCTTTGTAAAGAGGGCAGAATTCCGGGCGCCTATAAAGACAATAAGCGGTGGCTGATTCCGAATGAAACAGAAAAACCGGCAGATAAGCGCCTGAAAGGAAGAAACAGAGTTCCCGGTACGGAAGAAAAATTAACAGGTAAGAAGCTGCCACTGCCTATCGGGATATCTGATTATCGCAAAGCATCCGATGAATATTATTATGTGGATAAGACATTACTGATTCGGGATTTTATTGATGAACGTCCGCAGGTTTCTCTATTTACCCGTCCGCGTCGATTTGGCAAAACATTAAACATGGATATGCTGCGCGTCTTTTTTGAACGTTCCAAGGAGGATACTTCCGTATATTTCAAGGACAAAAAAATCTGGAGGTGTGGCAAAGAATATCAAGATTATCAGGGAAAATATCCGGTTATTTATGTGACCTTTAAGGATGTCAAATGTGACGACTGGGAAAATGCCTATGACCTTATTTATAAAATAATCAGAAATGAGATTGAACGACACAGCGAACTGCTTAATAGTGATAAAATAAGTGCCTATGAAAAAAAATACCTTACAAGTATGTTGAACGGAGAAGCGAATGAAAATGATGTGGCATTTACTTTTTTAAATTTATCCAGAATGCTTCATACACATTACGGAGTGGCACCGATTATTATTGTTGACGAATACGATACACCGATTCAGCAAGGACATGTCCGCGGGTATTATGACCAAGTTATTGACTTTATGAGAGCTCTGTTTTCCGGTGGTCTGAAGGACAATCCTCATTTGTCGTATGGCTTTCTGACAGGCATTCTGCGTGTGGCAAAAGAAAGCATTTTCAGCGGGCTCAATAACCTGAAGATAAATTCTATTCTGGACAATCGTTACAGTGAGTATTTTGGTTTTACGCCGGAAGAAGTACGGGAAATGGCGGAGTATTACGGTGTACCGGAAAAGTATGATGAAATTTGTGAGTGGTATGACGGTTACCGTTTCGGAAAGACCGAGATCTTTAATCCATGGTCCGTTATTGGGTATTTTAATAATGAATGTGTTCCACGGGCTTTCTGGCAATCGACCGGAAGTAATGACATTATCAGCGAAGTATTGAATAATGCCACAATGGAAACCTATGAGAAACTGGAATCCCTGTTGCAGGGAAAATCCATTGTCACCAATATTGATACAGGGGTAATCTATCCGCAGATTCAGAATAATCCGGCATCAGTTTACAGTTTTCTGCTGGTAACCGGTTATTTGAAGACCATAACGAACGATCAGACCTTCGGCGGTGATTATATATGTGAAGTAGCACTTCCCAATAAAGAAATTTCCTATGTATACAGCAAAGAAATTCTTTCAAAATTTGAAAATATGATTCCGCAGGCAACGGCAAGTGCCATCCAGACAGCAATTTATACTATGGATATTTCCAAGCTGAAAGAACTGCTTGAAAAATTTTTACTCCAGACGGTCAGCTTTCATGATGCAGCAAATGAAACATTTTATCATGGACTGATTCTGGGGCTTTGCGCAATGCTTAATAATCAGTATCGTCTTATATCCAATCGAGAGGCAGGAAACGGTCGTTTTGATATCCAAATGCTGCCGCTTAACAAGTTGCTGCCGGGTATTCTGATAGAACTGAAGGCAGGAAAAGATTGTACGGAAGAACAATTAAGCAGGCTTGCGGATGCAGCGTTGAAGCAGATAAACGACAAGCAGTATGATGCGGATATGATGGCACAGGGAGTGACGGAAATCTTGCAATACGGCATTGCTTTTTCGGGAAAGAAGGCGTGCGTGAGAGCGGAGGAGAAAATATTATGAGGGGGAGAAATCACTTTACTTTTTTTAACTGCATTGACTATTCAAAGAGTTGGGATCCCGTGCTTTTAGCATGTGAAATAGAAGAGTTGGAAAATAATATAAATGCATTACTTTCCGGTAAAATAAAAAAGACGGAGAGAATGGAACTGACAGAACCGGATTTCGAATTTGTTTTTTATCCAAAATGTTATGCTCAGGAAGGAGAAAGTGGAATATCTGTTATGCCTAAGCAGGAGATTGCGGATATAAGTATGGAATGGGAAGTGCATCTATGGGATGATGGATTAACGGCAAATCGGTTTATCACTGTCTTGGACAGACAGGATATGATTATTTTGCGAGATTATCTGCGTCTTGTTATGGGAAGCCTAAATGCTGAAAGCATGGAAATTCAGGAATTAATTAAGAGTGGGAAGATTGTGCCGTAACATGTAATAAAAAAGTTCTTGCAATACAACAAAGATTCTGGTATTCTACAATGATTTAGCAGTAAAGCTATCTGGAAGGTGTGGGATTTGAAAGGAGAATATTATGTATCATTATGTGAAAGACAAAGTTTTCTTGAAAGAATCCTATCGTATATGCGCTGATATAGTCAACCAATTAGTGCAGAACCTGAAGCATTATGGAATTTATTCCAGAATGTCGGTTGTAGGCAGCAAGAAAAGAGGCCTGGTTACGCAAAATGAAAGAGAAGCCATAGATTATGACTTTAATTTGTGGATTGACCATGCAGACGATATAGATGTTATCCGGGATGGGCAGGAATTAAAGAATATAGTTATGGAAGCATTCAATGAGGTACTGGAATATAATGGGTGGAAGAATTGCGACGATTCAACTTCAGCCATTACCACCAAGCAAGTTAGGTTAAAGGAAGGAAAGCAAACACCATTCAGCATAGATATTTGCATTACGAGAGATGATAATGGGGGAAACTGGTATAGGTTGATACATAAAAAGACGGGGAATGTATGGTTTGATAGGTATTACTGGGCGCAAGGCCCCTCCACCAGAGGAATTGAAGAAAAAGAACGGGCATTAAAACCGGATTACTGGGAAGAAGTCAGAGAAACATATTTAGATAAGAAAAATATGTATTTATCCAGACAGGATATGGATAATCATCCTTCTTATATTTGTTATATAGAGGCTGTTAATGAAGTGTATTACAGGGAATTTGGTAATGGATGGTTGCTTAGACGAATAATTGACCGGACAGTATATGCGAAAACATGAAAAGTCGAACTTTGTCGAAAAGAAACGATTGAAATAATATAATGTCAGGTAGATAATGTTATTAGTGAAAGAGTAACTAATATTTTGAAACACAAAGGAACGGAGAGAAAACTAATGATTACGGGAGAACTGAAAAACAAAATTGATGGATTATGGGACATTTTTGCCGCCGGTGGATTGGTAAATCCTTTAGAGGTTATTGAACAAATCACGTATCTGATGTTTATACATGACTTGGATGATTCTGACAATATAAGAGCAAAAGAGAGTGCTATGCTTGGTCTTCCGTATCAAAGTATTTTCTCTGGAGAGGTAAAAGTCGGAGACAGAACAATTGACGGGGCACAGCTTAAATGGTCAGTTTTTCATGATTTTCCGGCAGACAGAATGTATACTGTCATGCAGGAATGGGTATTCCCGTTTATCAAAACTTTACATAGTGATAAGAACAGTGCTTATTCTAAATATATGGATGATGCTATTTTTAAATTGCCAACCCCATTAGTTCTGTCTAAGGTTGTTGATTCATTGGATGAAATTTATGAAATGATGAATGAAGTGCAGACAGCCGATGTGAGAGGAGATGTGTATGAATATCTTCTTTCTAAAATTGCACAGTCGGGACGCAATGGACAATTCAGAACACCAAGACATATTATACGAATGATGGTAGAAATGATGGACCCCTCCAGTGATGAAACAATCTGCGATCCTGCGTGCGGAACATCAGGATTTTTAGTTACTGCCGGGGAATATCTGAAGGAAAAGAAAAAGGCGGAAATTTTCTACGATAAGCAGAAAAAAGACCATTTTATGAATCATATGTTTTATGGTTACGATATGGACCGGACAATGCTCCGTATCGGCGCCATGAATATGATGACACATGGAATTGATAATCCGTGCATTGAATATAGGGACAGCTTATCAGATCAAAACGCAGATAAAGATAAATATACGCTTGTATTGGCAAATCCTCCTTTTAAGGGAAGTCTTGATGCAGAATCTGTGTCCGGAGATCTGCTTAAAGTGTGCAATACGAAGAAAACAGAACTTCTGTTTTTAACTCTGTTTTTACGAATTTTAAAAATTGGTGGGCGTTGTGCATGTATAGTTCCGGATGGCGTTTTGTTTGGCTCTTCTACAGCGCACAAGGCCATTAGAAAAGAAATTGTGGAAAATCAGAGATTAGAGGCTGTTATTTCCATGCCGTCCGGTGTGTTCAAACCCTATGCGGGAGTGTCTACGGCAATTTTGATTTTCACAAAAACAGAGCATGGCGGAACAGACCATGTATGGTTTTATGATATGACGGCAGATGGATTTAGTTTGGATGATAAACGGACTCCCATTGCCGATAATGATATACCTGACATTATTGAACGATTTAAGAATCTGGATAAAGAAATTGAAAGAAAGCGCACAGACAAATCATTCATGGTTCCCAAGAAGGATATTGTGGACAATGGCTATGACCTCAGTATCAATAAGTACAAAGAAGTAGAATATGTTGCCGTCGAATATCCTCCAACTTCAGAAATTATGGCCAATATCCGTGCCATTGAGGAAGAAATCCGCAAGGAAATGGATGAATTAGAGAAATTGCTGAATAAATAAAGGAATATATGTCAGACAGAAATGAGCAGTTGATTAGCAGTCAACTATTTATTTTTTTGATTTTAAGAAAGGCAAGCCAAATTCGGGTTTGTAGGGATGATG
>DJEL01000018.1 GCA_002432425.1 Lachnospiraceae bacterium UBA5899 | reverse complement strand
CACGCACCGGACAAGTCTGGCGGTAAGCGCAGACAGAAGGTGGAGATCATCTTCAACTTCGTGGACGAGGTGGAGATCCCTATACTGGCAGAACCCATGATCGCAGAATCTACCCTTGGACGCAGAAAAACGGCGTGACCTTCACGGTCACACCGTTCTTTGCCCCACCGCAAGACTTATAGTTCCTTACGACTGTTAAGCCTTGATTTTCCGGGGTTTTTGAACCATTTTGATATAGTCTGAGCAGTCGATTATCGCTTGCTGAACTGCGGAGCTCTACGAGCTGCCTTTAAGCCGTACTTCTTACGTTCTTTCATACGAGGATCACGAGTTAAGAAGCCTGCCTTCTTCAGTACGGGTCTGAAGTCTGCATCTGCCTGGCAGAGTGCTCTTGCAATACCGTGACGGATTGCGCCTGCCTGACCGGATGTACCGCCGCCGCGAACGTTTACAAGTACATCGAACTTGTCTGCATTGTCAGTAGCTACAAGGGGCTGACGAACGATAACCTTCAGTGTCTCTAAACCGAAGTACTCGTCGATATCTCTCTTATTTATGGTAATCTTGCCTGTACCGGGCATTACATATACTCTTGCGATGGATTTCTTTCTTCTACCTGTTCCGTAGTATCTTGCTGCTTTAGCCATTTTTTATTTCCTCCTTCCAGTCCTATTAGAATGTCAATACTTCGGGCTTCTGAGCTTCATGCTTGTGCTCAGGTCCTGCGTATACATGCAACTTGGTGAACATCTGTCTGCCTAAAGGTCCCTTGGGAAGCATACCCTTAACAGCAAGTTCAATTACCTGCTCAGGTTTCTTAGCTAACATTTCTCTTAATGTGGTTTCTTTTAAGCCGCCAACATATTCAGAGTGACGATAATATACTTTCTGATCCAGTTTCTTTCCGGTTACGGAAATCTTTTCTGCGTTGATTACGATTACATTGTCTCCGGTATCTACATGAGGAGTAAATTCGGGTTTGTTCTTTCCTCTGAGAACCTTGGCAACTTCTGATGCCAGACGACCTAATGTCATGTCAGTAGCGTCTACTACATACCATTTTCTATCGATTGTAGCCGGATTAGCCATAAATGTTTTCATGATATTTCCTCCATAAATAGTACTGCTGTTCTTTTGTTTTTCAGCAATCTTACCCGGCAGATGTCCGGCCACCTGATAAAATCCTTCCAAACAGTTTCGATGCAATGCTTCCCTATGTTGCCGGGGCTTTGGCTTCATAGCTCACACACTGCCACAGTGATATATTATATGCTATCTGCCGTTCACTGTCAAGCTTTAAAAGATATATTTTTGAGTTCCAAAAATTCATATTTTGTAAGCAGGAGCCCGCATGCGGGGGCTGTCGGACCTGCTGCCTTCCGGTCGCATGCCGCAAGGATTTCCTTTATCTTTTCGGGTTCCCATTTTCCCTTTCCGACTTCCATCAGGGTACCGGCTATAATGCGCACCATATTATAAAGGAAGCCGTTTCCGCAGACACGGATTACGATTTCTTCTCCCTGCTCTTCCACCGTCACGTCGTAAACGGTTCTGACTGTGGTTTCCACAACGGCTGCCACCGCACAGAAGCTCTTAAAATCATGCTCCCCTACAAGGTACGCTGCTGCCTGCTGCATTTTTTTCACATCTAATTTATGATAGGTAAAATATGAATAGAGCCGTTTTGTGGGCAGTGGAAACTCCCTGCTTACAATGCGGTATTCATAGGTTTTCCGTGTGTCCGTGTGACGGGGATGAAAATCCGCCGGCACTTCTCTTGACGCCTGGATGCGGATATCCTCCGGCAGTCTCTGATTCAGGGCATAGGCAAACTTTTCTGCCGGTATTCCGGTATCGGCATCAAACACCGCCGCATTGCAGAGCGCATGCACGCCCGCGTCCGTCCGGCTGGCTCCGATTACCTGAATGTCCGTCCCAAGTAGCGCCGACAAATGTTTATTCAATTCTCCCTCAATGGTGGGACAATTCGGCTGCACCTGAAATCCGCAGTAATTTGTGCCGTCATATGCCACCGTCAGCATAATTCTTTTTTTCATGAAATTTTTTCCTGCAATTCCATTCTGTTTTTTCAAATTCGGCTCATTTAAGATTTTCTGCAAAATGTATTTTGTGTCCATCCTTAAAACAAGAACTTCCCAACTGCAATACTTATAGCAAAGTACGCCAGCAGAACCGTATAACCGATAGCGTCTCTCTTCTTATAAATAAGGGGCTTCATCTTGGTACGGCCTTCCCCGCCCCGGTAGCACCTTGCTTCCATTGCCATTGCCAGGTCGTTGGCACGGCGGAATGCGGAAATAAAAAGGGGCACTAAAAGAGGAACCATGGCTTTGGCACGTTTTATCAGATTGCCGCTTTCAAAATCCGCGCCGCGGGCAATCTGCGCCTTCATGATTTTATCTGTTTCTTCCAATAATATGGGGATAAACCGCAGGGCAATGGACATCATCATCGCCACCTCATGCACCGGCAGTTTGATGACTTTTAAAAATCCCAGGGATTTTTCCATACCGTCCGTCAGGTTGTTTGGTGTGGTCGTCAGCGTCATAATGGACGAACCGATAATCAGCATGGTAAGACGGATTGCCATAAAGACCGCAATACGGATACCTTCTTTTGTAACGGAAATTTTCCATACGGAAAATACCACCTCGCCGGGTGTTAAAAACAGGTTGAACACCACGGTAAGCATCAGTAGGAAAATAATGGATTTCATACCCTTTATCATAAATTTAAAAGGTACTTTGGATAATTTGATAACAACCGCCAGAAAAATAGCGGCGCATGCATATCCCCAGATATTGTCAAAGAAAAACAGGGATATGATAAACAGTACAGTACCGGCCAGCTTTACACGCGGGTCCAGTCTGTGTATACAGGAATCTGTCTGGTAATATTGTCCCAGCGTAATATCTCTTAACATAGATACAATGCCTTTCTCTACAGAGCCTTTTTTATCGACTCTGCCGCTTCCTCTATGGTAGTGGCATCTACGTCCACGTCCATTCCGATTTCTTTCAGCTCATGCATGATGTAAGTAACCTGCGGTGCCGCAAGCCCTATCTGCTCGAGCTCTTTATAATGTTTGAAAACTTCTCTTGGCTTATCATCATAGACCAGTTTTCCCTTGTTCATGACTAAAATCCGTTCTACATATTCCGCCACATCTTCCATACTGTGTGATACCAGCAGGATGGTAATACCACTTTCCCTGCGGAGTTCGGAAATCTGTTCCAGAATTTCCGTCCTGCCCTTGGGGTCCAGTCCCGCCGTTGGCTCGTCCAAAATCAGTACCTCCGGCTTCATGGCAAGCACACCCGCTATGGCAACTCTTCTTTTCTGACCGCCGGAAAGTTCAAACGGTGACTGATAAAATAAATCGTCCGGCAGACCTACTTTTTTCAGCGCCTCATAAGCACGCAGCTCCACTTCTTTTTTTGTCAGCCCCAGATTTTTCGGTCCAAAGCAGACATCCGAAAAAACATCCGCCTCAAAAAGCTGGTGCTCCGGGTACTGGAATACCAGTCCCACCTTACTCCGCAGCTCTTTTTTCTGAAAATCATCATCGTCTATATCTTTTCCGTTAAAATAAATATGACCGGAAGTTGCCTTGATTAAACCGTTCAGATGCTGCACCAGCGTGGATTTGCCGGAGCCGGTATGTCCGATCAGACCGATAAACTGTCCGTCGGGAATTTCCAGACAGACATCGTCCAGCGCCTTTACGGCAAGCGCGGTATCGTCTCCGTATACATGACTTACATGATCCAGTATCAATGACATTTTTGTTCCCTCAGTTTCTTAATTTCTTCCACAAATTCTTCCCTGCTTAAAATGCCGTCCGGCAGTGGTACGTTTTTTTTCTGCAGCTCATAGGCAAGAAGTGTTGCCTGCGGTACACCCAGACGAAGCTCCTGCAGCCTTTCCACCTGCGAAAAAATTTCTCTCGGTGTTCCCTGCATGGCAATTTTGCCGCCGTCCATGACAAATACCTTATCCGCATGAATAATTTCTTCCATGTAATGTGTAATCAGAATAATGGTGATGCCTTCCACGTCATTGAGTGCCCGCACTGCCCGGATAATGTCCTTGCGGCCGTTGGGATCCAGCATGGCGGTAGGCTCGTCCAATACAATACACTTGGGATGCATGGCAAGCACACCCGCAATGGAAATACGCTGCTTCTGTCCGCCGGAAAGCTTATTGGGGGAATACTTGCGGAATTCATACATGCCCACCGCCTTCAGACTTTCCTCCACGCGCTCCCAGATTTCTTTCGTGGGCACACCCATGTTTTCCGGTCCGAATCCTACGTCCTCTTCCACAACCTGACCGATAATCTGGTTGTCCGGGTTCTGGAACACCATGCCCGCCGTCTGACGAATATTCCAGACATCATCCTCGTTTTTCGTATCCATGCCGTCTACAAAAACCGTTCCCTCCGTAGGACAGAGAATGGCATTCATGTGCTTGGCAAGCGTAGACTTGCCGGAACCGTTGTGTCCCAGAATGGCGATAAAATCCCCCTGCTTAATATCCAGGGAAACATCATCCACCGCCCGGTTAATTCCTTCTACATTTCCATCCTCATCACGCCGAATATATTCATATACGAGATCTTCTGTTTTAATGATACCCATATTTTATATGATTGCCTTTCCAAAACTTCCTGTGCTTCTTTGCCGCATTTTCGCAAATCTGCACATTCGTAGCTTACATTTTACTATGAAAATCCCCGAAATACAACCATAGAAAAATGTATTCAAAGTATAATTCCGTAAAATCTTTCTAAAATTTGTCTTTCTTGTAAAAAAAGGCTATAATAATTTTCAAAATACAGGAAAGGCATTTTATCATATGAAAAAAACTCCTTTACCCATAAAAGAAATTCTAAAATATTCCCTTATTCTGCTGCTTGTGATTGCGGTCTTTTCCGTTCTGTCCCGAAAATGGGGCGGCAGAAACGACACCCTGCTCGACTATGAACAGGCAAGGCAGGAAAGCTTAAGCGCCGCAGAAACACTTTTTGCGGAAACACCTTCTGCGGAAAAAGACTCAGCAGACGGCAGCGCTTCCCGTGAGGATACAGCGGATGATTTGTCCGATAACGGTACACAGACGGGGGAAAACGAAATTATTCCGGAGGAGACTGTATCTCCCACCGATGAGCAGACAGCTTCGTCCCTGCATTATAACGGCTCTCCTTCCCCGGAACGTGTTTCTTATAAGGAAGGATTTTACTACGAACCACTCTCAAGCGACCTGATTTCCTATATTACCGGTGTTTCTTACCCGGCACTGCCTTCGGAATCATCCGAAGATACTCTGAATGTAGAGGAACAAAATGACATTTCTTATGCAGATTTGAGATATGTTCACATTATTCACTACGATTTTGACGGAAATCTTGCAGAAGGAGAACTGATTTGCCACAATTCCATTGCGGAAGACCTGGTGGAAATCTTTTATGATTTATATGCATCGGAATACCAGATAGAAAAAGTCACCCTGATTGAGAACTACAACGGCGATGATACCGCTTCCATGGCGGATAACAATACTTCCTGCTTTAATTACCGCGTGGTAGACGGCACAAAATCCCTCTCCAGG
>DJEL01000004.1:13181-13462 GCA_002432425.1 Lachnospiraceae bacterium UBA5899 | reverse complement strand
CCACGCACCATTTCCAACATCGTAGAGAGCATGAAGCTGGTAGCTCACATGGAGAGCTTTCCGCCAAAACCAGATGAAATTCATGTGCAGAACGGGACGCTCCGCATCGACGGCAGTTTTCTTGCAGGACGGTCTGAGATCGTGCGCAGCCGGTTTCCCATCGACTGCAATCCCCAGGCGGAAAAGCCGGTTGTCTGGCTGCGGTTCCTCTCCGACCTGCTCTACCCGGAGGACATTCCAACCTTTCAGAAGTATATCGCGAGGGAAAATCGCAGATCGGT
>DJEL01000004.1:0-13086 GCA_002432425.1 Lachnospiraceae bacterium UBA5899 | reverse complement strand
ATTTCCGACAACCGGTTTGCCCGCGCCGATCTGGAACACATTCATCTTCTTGTGGATGATGATATGAAAATGGAGGCGCTGCCCACCATAAAAGAAAATACCAGGCGCATAAACATTTCCGCTCTGTCGAGCCCTTTGGTGGAAGAATATTTATCAATAATTTTAGCACATCACTCATAAGAACCTTTATATTTATCCTGTGTAAGTCTGAGGTCTAACTGGCAGAAATCCTCCATTGCCAGCATGGCGACTCCATTTTTTCCCCAGATTCTGTCCACCCGCCTGGTAATATAAGCCAATTCATCCTGTAACGGCATAAGCGCATGCGGCA
The DNA here is from genome assembly GCA_002432425.1 of Lachnospiraceae bacterium UBA5899. Lineage (GTDB taxonomy): Bacteria > Bacillota > Clostridia > Lachnospirales > Lachnospiraceae > Acetatifactor. The sequence goes on along the minus strand of DJEL01000004.1, from coordinate 12,755 downwards.
CCGTAGCAATACCCGTCTTATCCATCCGAACCGTTTCCTTGCCTTGTTCCAATTCTCTCGCAAACCGGAGTCCCAGACCGGACCGCATGGCAAACTCCTCCTGAGTAAGCCCTGCTGCCTTTCTATGTTCCTTTACAAATTGTGCTATCCTGTTCATTGCTATTATTTCCTTATTCTCAGTATTTATTATTCATTTTATACCCTATAAGGTATAAAATAAAATGTTTTGTGTTGTTTTATACTCTATCGGGTGTAAATGTGAAATATATGCTTATTTTTGCACCCGATAGGGTACGATTTTATATTGAAACGCTATTGATGAATGTTAAAAAAGACGCGAGGCCTGCCAGTCAGGCTGCTGCCTGCACTATGACAAGTATCCTCGCGTCCATGGAAGAAAAATGAGAAAAACAATATTAGAAAATTGATACCCTTAACACCCTAATCCACGACAAAACAAAACCCCGGCATCATTTGAAATGAAACCGGGGTTTTACCTCTATATTGATTACAAGAAAGCTGAGTCTGTCAGGCTATTATTCTGCCTGATTTTGATTTTAAGCTGCCTTTTCGGAGTTCTTTTTGCTCTTGGCGTAGCTCTTGGTGGAGTTTACGACAATGATAAGACCAAGAACGATAAGCAGGGCAGCGATGATTAACTGTAAGCCGTTGGCAATGAATACCTTGCCCCAGGTGGTTTCGCCTGCGGGAATGGTAACGGCTGCGGCGTTCTGGATGGCCTTAACCATAGCGATGAGACGCTGTACCAGAGCGGTAAAGGTTACACAAAGCATAATGATAAGGGGCGGGAACAACATCTTGTTGCTGCGGCCGGTTACCTTTAAGAATACGCAGAGGGTAATCAGTACCAGAGCGCTTAATAACTGGTTGGCGGAGCCGAACAGCGGCCAGATGTTTGCATAGCCGATTTTGGTCAGCACATAACCGCAAAGCAGGGTAACGATGGTGGAAAAATAGGTATTGCAGAAAAGCTTTCTCCAGAGAGCGGCATGCTCCATATCGTCTACACTGAAGAGTTCCTGGAAACTCATACGGCCGATACGTGCAACAGCATCCAGGCTGGTAAGGGCCAGAGCGGATACACACATGGTCATGAATACAGTTGCTGCGTATTCGGGCACACCAAACATTTCAAAGAAGCCTGCAACACCGCGGCTGAAAATCTGGAACGGAGTACCTACTGCTGCGGTTCCGTCTGCAGCGGCTGCCGCACCGGCAACACAAAGAGCAAGTACAGCCAGTAAGCTTTCCAGAACCATGGCGCCGTAGCCGACCTTTAACATATCCTTTTCATTCTCAATGGTCTTTGACGAAGTACCTGAGGAAACCAGGCTGTGGAAACCGGAAACGGCACCGCAGGCAACGGTTACAAACAGGATGGGGAACAGAGTTCCTAATTTATCATTGGTAAAGCCTGTAAATACAGGAAGGTTCATCGTAGGATGTGCTACGAAAAGTCCGACAACCGCACCGGCAATCATGCAGATAAACATGAAAGTCGTCATATAGTCACGGGGCTGTTTTAAGAGCCACATGGGAAGTACGGCTGCGAAGAAAATATAAACAAAGGTGATGTAGCTCCAGGTATCTTTGTTGAAGATTAACGGGAAGTTCATACCGATGGCAAAGGATGCAATGATGCAAAGAATGCCGAGCACCGCTTCTTTCCAGCCGGAAAGGCTGAATTTCTTCTGCAATAAACCAAATACAACAGCGAATACCATGAACATGATGGAAACCATACCGGCTGCGCCGTTGGTGGTTGCGGCATCGGATAACCGGGAAACGCCGTCTACAACGGTGTAGGAGTTAAAGGTTCCGGCTACCATGTCGGCAAATGCTGCGGTAACAATCAAAGTAAATAACCAGCAGAACAGAAGGAAAATCTTACGTCCGAATTTGCCGATGTATTTTTCAATCAGCATACCCATGGACTTGCCTTCGTTCTTAACAGATGCATACAGGGCACCGAAGTCGGTAACGGCGCCGAAGAATACGCCGCCGATTAAAATCCAGAGCAGAACAGGTAACCAGCCGAAGGCTGCTGCCTGAATGGCACCGGTGACAGGTCCTGCGCCTGCGATAGATGAAAACTGATGGCTGAAAACGGTCCATCCGTTTGTAGGTACATAGTCTTTGCCGTCTTTGAATTTGACAGCGGGTGTTTCTGCTTTCGGATCAATACCCCATTTGTTTGCCAGCCAGCGTCCGTAAAATACATACGCTGCTACCAAAACAACTGCTGCGATCAATACGATTACAAGTGTGTTCATAATTACTTCTCCTCTTTTCTTTATAAAATAAAAAAACCTCCGTCCCATACATCATCCCATGGATTTCTGTACAAAGACGAAGGTTTATCATTTACATTACTTCCGCGTTACCACTTTGTTTGCCGGTTGCCCGACCTCTCTCCTGCCACCTGAACATTCTATCTGTCAGAGGACATGTCCCTTTAACGGTGGATACCGGCTTTCACTACTGGACACGATACATCAAGCATTCTTTTTACGGCTGATAAAAACTTTGCCGTTCCTCACAGAATGGTGTGTCTTTCATAAAAGCAGCTCGCAGGTGAGGGCCTCTCCATGCCTTGCTGCCGATTCTCACAATTTACGGCTTTCTGTAAGCGGTGTTAAGGGGAAGTCATATCCTGTTCTTCGCATTTGTTTGTTGAATTGACTATACAATAGTCTTTTAAGAAGCATTTGTCAACAGCTTTTTTTAATACTTTTTTAAGAATTTATATTAAGAAACATCAATCCTTTACATTCTCCACCTTCTTGTGGATGGCTTCCATACGGGCATCCAGAGTGGCGCTGACCTCCGCACACTGCTTCAGATCATGGGCGGTTTCTTCCGTAATGGTGTAGTCTTTTTTGTAGCGGATTTTATGCTCCAGGCTCGCCCACCAGTCCATGGAAATGGTGCGGAACTGCACCTCCACCTTCATGAGTTTTTTCTGGTTGTGAAGGAAAATCGGCGTTTCCACAATCAAGTGCAGACTGCGGTAACCGTTGTCCTTCGGATGCTCTATATAGTCCTTTTTCGCAATCAGTTCAATATCATCCTGCTTCAAAAATGTTTCGGAAAGCATATAAATATCGGAAGGGAAGGAACAGATGACACGCACACCGGTAATAGGACATCAGCTCCCGGTACGGCATGGATTTTTTCTCTGCGAACTGCTTTACGTCCTCACGGTTTACCTGGGACAGGAAAAGCTGCTCCATATGTTTATTAGCCTGCTCTGACAGTGACATATTATTTATATCCCCTTTCGCCTGCACCGTACAACGGTTTATTGTTCCGGTACCACTGCGAAGAAAACAATATCTTCCGTACCATTGTTAATCATGGAGTGACCGTGTCCCTTGGGGCAGTAATGACAGCCGCCGGCTTCCACGGACTCCGTGCCTTCATCGTAAATGAAATCGGCTTTTCCGCTTAAGATATAGATAATCTCACAGTTGCCCTCATGGGTATGGAACCCGATGGAGGACCCCGGTGTCAGTCTGTCATACATAATGGTGCACTTTTCGTCCACATGCCGTTTTACGCAAAGCTCACCCTTGCCGCCCTTAAATGCAGGAAGCACTTGCTCATCTATGTTCTTAAAATCAATAACCATCTTTTGTAACCGCCTTTCTTTTGCAAAAATTCCGTTTTCATGAATATGTTTTATTATACCACGTTTCTGCCGGTTCGCACCACAGGAATTTAGCGCCACTTAAAGGTAATCATGCCGTATACATAAATGAATAAAATCATGGCAGGAACAAAATATTTGAAAACCGGCTTCATCCAGGCTTTTACCTTGAGCCCTTTTCCGGTGTTGGCTTCCTTGAAAAAGGCGTCCCAGCCCCAGCCGAATTTATAACAGCAGAACAGAGCCAAAATCAGAGAACCGATGGGCATGGCGTTGGTGGAAACAATGAAATCCCAGAAATCCAGCCACGCTGTCCCTTCCGCAAAGGGCTGGAATTTCAGCACACTGTAGCCGAGCGCCGTGGTAAGTGCTATCAGAAACGTGCCGATGCCGCAGATGATACACCCCTTGGGGCGCGACCAGCCGGTCAGCTCCCGCACCATGGCTAAAATATTTTCGCACACACCTAAGACAGTGGACATAGCGGCAAATACCATGAACAGAAAGAACAGCATGCCCCACCATCTGCCTCCCTGCATATGGTTAAACACACTTGCCATGGTATCGAATAACAGGCTCGGACCGGCATTTACTTCCAGCCCGTACGTGAAGCACGCCGGAAACATAATAATTCCCGCTATCACAGCCACAAACGTATCTAAGAAAATAATGTTGACGGACTCGCCCATCAGGGAGCGGTCCTTGCCGATATAGCTGCCGAAAATCGCCATACCGCCCATTCCGACGGACAGGGTGAAAAACGCCTGGTTCATGGCTCCCACCACAACAGAACCGGTTATTTTGGAGAAATCCGGCACCAGATAGAATTTCATGCCCTCCGCTGCACCGCTTAAGGTCAGGCTGTGAATTGCCAGTACAAGCATCAGCACAATCAGCGCCGACATCATGTACTTGGTAATCCGCTCCAGACCGCCCTGCAGATGAAAGCTCAAAATCACATAGGCGATAACTACCGTTACAAGCAGGTAAATGACATTGACGGACGGAGACGCAATCATCTTCTCAAAGCCGAAATCCTCATTGTGCCCGGTGGCAAATTTGACAAAATAATAAATAATCCAGCCGGAGACCACGGAATAAAAGGCAATCAGCGCAATGTTTCCAATCAGGCAGACAAGCCCTAAAAACTTCCACTTTTTCCCGTTTTTCGGCAGTTTTTCATACATATAAAGAGGACTGGTCTGTGCCGCACGTCCCACCGCAAATTCCATTGTCATGCAGGGAAGTCCCAGCAAAATCAGGCAGCATAAATAAATCAGCATAAAGCTGCCGCCTCCGTTCTGCCCGCACATCCAGGGAAATTTCCACACATTTCCGCATCCGATTGCACATCCTGCCGAAAGCATGATAAATCCCAGTCTGCTTCCCAGTCTCTCTCTGTTTTCCATATAAATAACCCCAAACCTTTCCGTAATATATGCAGCAATAACCGCCTGTTTCCGGCATTTTTAAGTGCCGTACGCTTCATTATATAAGTTTTTCCGCATACTGTCTACGAAATCCGGCATTTCCAAGAAAATTCCCAGGCTGCTTCTTGCCACAGTCTGGGAATTTGTCTTCTGTATGGAATTTTGTTCAATGGAACATGACGATTTTCTGTAAAGGTTTCCTCTAATAGGAAAATTGTCTTAAAAAGTTCTGCTCATGTGCTCTGTCCAGCGGATACAGTTCCTCCACTTCTCCCTGCTCCAGATGCAGGATGTGGGTGCAGCAGCGTACAATCAGCTCCGGATCGTGGGTAATGATAAACAACGTCCGGTTTTCATCCTTCAGTTCCCGGAAAAGCGCTGCCGTCTGCTCCATATGCTTGTAATCCAGTCCGCTGGTAGGTTCATCAAAAATGAGAATGGATTTATCCGCCAGAATAGAAGAAGCAATCGCCACTCTCTGTTTCTGACCGCCGGAAAGGGACATAGGGTGTCTTTCCGCCACCTGCGAAAGGTCCAGCTTTTCCAGCACCTTCTGCACATCCTCTTCCCGTTCCTCCACCATGCCGAGGCGGATTTCGTCGTTCACCGTTTCACAGAAAAGCTGGTGGTTGACATCCTGCATAACCATATAGCATTCTTTCAGCATTTTCTTTCTGTCCAGTTCTTTTCCGCGGTACAGGGTGCGCCCCTTAAACTTTTTCTCCAGCCCGCACAGACAGCGCAAAAATGTGGATTTTCCGGCACCGTTGTGACCGGTCACTGCAATGATGCTTCCGGTTGGGATTTCCTCATCCGCCATATGCAGCACTTCTTTTTTATCAAAGCTGAGGCGGTAGTTCAACAGCTTCAGAAAATCATTCTCTCCCACCTTCTCCGGCAGCTTAAGCCTCTGCATGGCCATACCCCGCAGTCCGAATTCGTGCATCTTTTCCTCGGAAAAGGCGGCAAATTCTTTCATCGGAATATCAAATACAATTCTGCCCTCTATTAAGCAGATAACACGGTCGCAGACCTCTTTCAGCCAGTACAGCCTGTGTTCCGCTATGACAATGGTTTTGCCCTGTGCCTTCCACAACTGCAGGGTATGTTTTAACTCCTCAATGGCATCCATATCCAGGTTGGATGTCGGTTCATCCAGCACAAATACCTCCGGCAGCATGGCGGAAACCGACGCACAGGCAATGCGTTGTTTTTCGCCGCCCGACAGTTCAAAAATATTACGCGCCAGAAGTTTCTGCAGCTTTAACGCTTCCGTAACGCCCGCCATCCGCTTCTCGATTTCTTCTACCGGGAGTCCCATGTTTTCACAGCCGAATGCCAGCTCGCTGGTGGTATCCAGACAAAAGAACTGGCTTCTGGGATTTTGGAACACACTGCCCACCTTTCCGGCTATGGTGTAGAGTTCTTCCTCCTTTATGGACAGACCCTCTACCTTTACTTCTCCGCTTAAGTTTCCCTCATAAAAATGGGGGATAAGTCCGTTAATCAGACGGGTAATCGTAGTTTTCCCACAGCCGGACTCGCCGCACAGAAGCACACATTCGCCCGGTTTTATCTGCAGGGACACATTGTGAAGTGCGCCCTGTTCTGCATTTTCATATTGAAAATTGACATTTGAAATTTCAACCATAACTTTTCTCTCCGTGTCACACGAATTTTTCCACCACCCAGAGCACATAGGGCACAAGGCACAAAAGAAGTAGAATATAATCCTGCACATGCAGACCGATGTGGCAGACATTGGTACGCTTTACCTCTCCGCCAAGTCCTCTGGTCAGGGCAGCCGCATTCAGCTCTTCTCCGATTTTTGCGGAACATACCATCAGCGGAACAATCCGGTACTCCAGCATTTTGCCGATATTTTTTCCGCCAATCCGGATATCCCGCATACGCATTGCCGCGTTGATGGAGGCAAATTCATCTCCCACCGTGGGGAAAAAACGGAACATAACGGACAACGGAATGGTTATTTTTTCCGTTACATGAAGTCTGCTCATAGCAGCCATAAACTCACTGACCGTGGTTGTCTGCATCAGGTAGGCGCCCAGCATGACGCTCGGCATAAAACGGGATAAAATACCGCAGGTGGCAAGTAAAAGAAAATTGACAATACCGGTGGTTCTCGGTCCGAAATACAGAAACGTAAGATACGCCGCCGTGTATAAAATCATATAAGTGAAAGCTTTTTTCCATTTTTTTGCCGCAAGAAAAAGAAGAAACGGAATGGCACAAAAGCAGGGCTGCAATATGTCCGCCATATCGCCCCCTGCTCCTCCCAGAACAAAAATCGCCACTGTAAGAAGCAGAAACAATTTTGTCCTCGGGTCAAAATGCAATCCCTCTCTTTTCAGTCCCGGCTGTAAGCGAAGTGTCTGCATTATGCAATTCCCGCCTTTACGAAATGTTTCTTTAACAGAGCCTTACCCAGCAGCGCGCCAAGAGCTCCGCATACCAGACATGCAGCAATCATTGCCGGAATCAGCCAGGTCTGGCTCATGATAGCGGAAAGTGTGGTTATGTATTCTTCGCCGAAGCTCTGACGGGTTACAAAGTAAGCTTCCGCATCAATAAACAGCGGCACAAAGTTTCCGAAAGTAACCAAACAGAATACCATATAACTTAAAATGGTCTTTTTGCTGCTCTTGTAATTGCCGGATTTAGCAATCAAATCTGCCAGCACACCGAACACGATACCAAATAAAAACGGCCAGTATCCCATACCGGTAATCCATAAGAACAGGCCGACAATCACAGAATAAATGGTAATCATACCGAACTTATTTACCTTTGTCATAAACAGCATCATCGGAATACCGCCGATTAAAGGCACCAGCACACAGAGCATGGGCATCATAATGGGAATGAATCCAAGCATGGCTACCGCAGTCATAATGACACAGTAAATCGCCGCATAAATACCTATGTTGATCAAGTCTTTTCCTTTTAATTTTGTTGAGTTACTCATCTTGTTCTCCTCTCTTTCTTTAGTTAGCATTTCCTAACCGTCTTTTCTTTTTAAGGCCGGGATTTTCCCGGCTTATCGGTTAGTATCATCTAACCTTTTTTCTTTTTTAAGGTCGGTGTTTCCCGGCTTATCGGTCAGCATCATCTAACCTTTTCCCTTTTTAAGGCCAGTATTCCCTGGCTCATTGGTTAGTTTATGCTAACTGTAAATCTTTTTATAAGGCTGCACCCTTGCACCGGAGACAGCCTTTTTAATAGCAGTGTTTCATAACACCGTTATCAATATATCTATTTTTATATCATCTGTCAAGCTAAAATTGCCCATCTGAGCTTCGTGGATTTTGCCCTCGGATTTCTCCGGCATTCCTCCGCTGAGGGTCTGGTTACTTCTTCCGAAATTTCCGCATAAATACCGGCTTTCTTTCCTTCCTTAAACGCTTTTTTCACCAGACGGTCTTCTCCGGAATGGAAGGTTAAAACGGCAACCCTGCCTCCCGGGTTTAAGATGCCCGGCAATTTTTCCAAAAAGCTGTAAAGTACTTCAAACTCGCTGTTTACATCGATACGCAGCGCCTGAAATGTACGGGCGCAGGATTTTTTTACCGCTTCCGTCCTGTCTTCTCCGGGGAAATTTTTTGCAGGAATTTTAAGGAGCGCCTCTTCTACCGCCTGCCGAAGTTCCGTTGTGGTGTTCATGGGTGCTCCGGTTTTCATCTTGAAAAAAACCTTAGCCGCAATTTCTTCCGCAAAGGGTTCATCCGAATTTTCCATAAGCATACCCGCAAATTCCTTCTGGGTAATCTGATGCAGCCGCTCCGCCGCACTGTCCCCGTGAGTGGGGTCAAGCCGCAGGTCTAATGGTCCCTCTGTTTTATAGGAAAAACCACGCTTCGGGTCATCAATCTGCATGGAGGAAACGCCCAGATCCGCCAGTACAAAATCGAATTTTCCGCACTCCTCCGCCACCTTGTCAATATTGGCAAAATTTATCAGCCTGAAACCGAAGTTGTCTTCCGAAAATCCGGCTTCCCGCAGTCTTTTTACGGTCTTCTCCGACTCAATCGGGTCCACATCCAGGGAAATCAGTCTGCCCTGTCCCCCTAATTGCTCCAGCATTTTTCGGGTATGGCCGCCGTACCCCAGGGTACAGTCAAGCCCCTGCTGCCCCGGTTTTATTTCTAAGAAATCAAGGATTTCCTGCACCATAATAGGAATATGCATGCCCGCCGGTGTGGAACCTTTTTCGATGACCTTCGCCACCGTATCCGCATATTTCTCCGGACTGTGTTCCTTGTATTTTTCTTCAAATTTTTTCGGATATTTTCCTGCGTAGCGCACGCGGCGCTTGTGATTTGTTTCTTCCAAAATTCTGCCCTCGCTTTGCTTTCCTTACTTTTTCCCTACGTCATAAGGTTTGCTATATTTGCTGTTTATTTTTCTATATTTGTTGCTTATATTTTTCCTTAAAACGGTACATCATCTTGTCCGTTTCCTCTATGGCATCCTTGATATTCTGGCTGTCGGGATTAAAATCAGCATACCCGATGGAAACAGAAGGCATTCTGCTTTCTTTCTCCCGAAGCCCCGCCACCGTTTTTAAGAAATCTTCGTTCATTTTCTCTATCTGATTTGTATTCTTCGTAAGAACCGCACAGAATTCATCCCCGCCGAACCGAAAGCATTTTCCATATTTCGCATACTGCATTTTTATGGCTCTTCCCACATCACTCAGGACCTTGTCTCCCAGCGCATGACCGTAGGTATCGTTTATAGTCTTAAAATTGTCCACATCAAAGAAAAGAATAACACACTTTTCTTCAATATGGGAAATATAGTTTTCATAGCCTCTCCGGTTAATCAGCTCCGTCAGTTCGTCCGTCTGGGTAATCATTTCCAATGTGAAAATATACAACATCATAGAAGCAATACCCACCGTCACATAATCGACTTTTAAGCTGCTGTCATACAACTGTATCACAATACCGGTAAGCATAAATACCACAATTAACAGAAAATATCCAATCCCATTGTACTGGTACTTTTTTACATTTTTCAGGACTACATACACACCGTAAGCGATGGACAGCAGATATGCCAATATATATAGGAAGTAAAATTCTCCATGGCTGTAATGGCTGAATTCATCCACACGATAAATGAACCCGCCCAGACCGGACAGCCATTCCAGTGCAGCATGTATTCCCAGAAAAATGTAAATTGCCTTTGTATGCCGTCTTTCTATAATCATGGCGGTAAAGAAACCGATTGCCGGCGCCACGGAAAATTCCACAGCCTTCACCATAATATGCAGTGTCCGTATGGCGCTGCCTGTTCCCTGCAGGTAATTGCCCAGCCATTCACAGGCCGCCGCAATAATAATAGCATTAAACAGCTTACAGAACAGCTTCTTCCTGCCTTCCGTCAGGGTATTGCTCTTCTTAATACATACCTGAATAACAATCATGGCAAAAATGTTTAAGAAAATAATTGCGGTATAATATTTTGTCATTGTTATACTGCTCCTTCGTTTTTTTCACCGTATAGCTCCGCCCATGCCGGATAAAATCCAGCCTTCAGCGCTACTTTCTGGGAAGCTATATGGGACATGGCAGTTCCGTAAAACGGCAACCTTTCCAAATCCAGAATTTCATTTTTAAGCAGCGTTACTAACATGGAGCCGATGCCCATTCCTTCTGCCTTCGGCATCACATTTATGCCAATCTGCCACATCCGGTCGCTGTCGCTGGTTGCCCCCGCCATCCCCAGAAGTTCACCGTCTTTGTAAGCGGCTATTCCTATTTCGTCCTTGGGTATCCCTTCAAAAAGGAATGCCTCTCTCAGACGGTCATCTCCGCGGAATTGTTCGATTTCTTCCCCAACGAATTTTTGGATAACAAAGCTTTCCGTATTTACCTCCGTTTTCTTCTCTGCAATGTAAAAAGGATGTGCCTGCCCGATGCGGCAGCCAAACTCCCGTAGCTTTTCATCCAGTTCCCGAAGTTTTTCATAATCCATAAACCAGGCGCCGCTTTCATGGGCATATCGTGTTCTCATCCATTGTATAATTTCCGGTTTTCCCGTTGCCAGAATTTTTCCTGCACGCACGCAGCCTTCAAGAAGCATTCTCCCTCTTTGAAAATCCTTCTTCCTGTTAGCGGTGTATACTCCGTAAATATGTTTTCTTTGCTCTCCACCGCCTCTTCCGTGCAGCAGAAATCAATGGCTAATTGCTTTTTTAATGTAGGGTTTATAGTGTTTTCCTTGTTTATTATGTATACATATTTTATTTTTCATTTTATAGTAGACATTTTTCTAAAATTGTGTATAATATGTTTTACAAACAAATCAGGCTCACTTGCTGAGGGAAACATATCGGCTGTTCCGGGCACTCCCCTGATAAAAAAATAATCGTGAACGATTGCCGATAACAAGGCTCTTGGATAATTCCAGGAGCTTCTGTTTTTCAAAGGAGAAATAATACACATATGAATCTTACCGATATTCAATTATGTGCGGATTTCTTCCATGTAAATTACTTGAAGACTTTTTATCTTGTCATTACCTATAATGAAAATAGCTTTATTCTCCTTGGTGAGAAGGCTAATTTTCCACATCTGATGGGTATTCAAAACAACACATACCGGTCACATGGTTATAACAGACCGCAGTATCTCTTCAATGACATCATCGGCAGAAATCCTATAAGCACATCCATTATTCCAAATCACATAGCTCCCAATTCCAAAATGTATAAAAAAGCTCTGAATTTTACCAAAAGCACGGATATATTTTGGAAAAACAGCGGACCGTTGACACTTAATTACAATCCATCCCTAAGCTCCACAAAACTCAATAATGTTGACATTCTTCTTACTGACATCAACACCGTCTATATGCTCGGCTGGGTATCCAACAATAAAATTTCCGTTAATGCCAATATTACCATGGAAAAGTATTGCATATGCACCTGGATAGACGAAAGTGCCGGTATTCAGCAAAGTAAAGAGAAATACATGCCGCATCAGGATGTGGAACTTATTCGCTTTGTTTTTGCTTTTGACAACACCTCAAAACTTATCCGCAAGAAAGAATATATCTACGACCGTACACACAAAAAATCCATACTGGAATCCTGCGCAAGAAACAACTGCAATCTGTTAATAGATACCGCCAATGCCTGTCATTATAAAGAAATAGCTGTAACCGAGGGTATTCCTTGCAAAATAAGCGGTGTCCAATTTTGATTTTCCTGTATAGATAGTGTCTACAGTGCCTTCCTTATATTTTCCACCAAAGTAATGTCTGCCGGCAGCCAGGCAACTTCGTTAAGCTGCTCCTTAGTAAGCCATTTTGCCGCCTCATGCTCCTTCAGGACAAGGTCCCCCTTCAAGATGGTACACCAGAAGCAGTCCATGGAAAGATGAAACGCAGGGTAATCGTATTCTACCGTTTCTATAAAATCTCCCACGGCTATTTCTGTATCCAGTTCTTCCATGATTTCCCGTTTTAATGCCTGCCCCGGAGTTTCCCCCTCTTCGATTTTTCCACCGGGGAACTCCCAGCCGTCCTTCATTTCCCCATAACCTCTCTGTGTGGCAAAAATAATGGGGCTGCCCTCTTTATTTACAGCCTTTATTACGGCTGCCACTACTCTGATTGTTTTCATTGTG
>DJEL01000005.1 GCA_002432425.1 Lachnospiraceae bacterium UBA5899 | reverse complement strand
TGCTTCACGAAAAAAAGAGACCTTTGAAAGGTCTCTTTTTTGTGGGAAAAGCCAGTATTTATGCGGGTTTCCGTGTGCGACGTCGCACAAAATTTCGGGTGATAAAATAATTGAAAATACGTCAAAATATATGTAGTCAGTTAGTAGTCAGAACCCTGTATGTAGTCAGTAGTGTAGTCAAAAATAGGGAGATTGCTCTCCCTATAAAATCTTTTCTTATATAGCTGTTCGAACCATCCCAGGACGGATGCCGGACAGCTTTTTCTTTGCGTTCTCACGCTCCTCATCCAGTTGGGCATATACCTTCAATATCATCTTCTCATCGGCGTGCCCCATCAGGTCTACAGCTTTCTTTAGTGTAATTCCAGAGTAGTACAAAATAGTTGCGTAGTTATATCGGAACACCCTGGATGTTAAGCCGGTTATTGGTTCTGGCATATCATCTGTGGCAACAGCAGCATTCATCTTTCGGACAATGACTTCCCAGGCATCGTAGAAGTGCGACTTACTGTAGGGTTCACCGGAGTAGGTGAAAAGATAAGTGCCGCCTTGTTTCCGGACACGAAGTACGTAGAACCGGACCTCGTCGATAAGAAAGTCCGGGATAGGTATTCTTCGGAAGCCGTTGGCAGTCTTGGGGGCATCCTTCAGCTCTGCACGGTTATTCTTAAAAATCAATGCATGCCGCACTATCACTTCCTCACCCTGCAGGTCTATATCATCCGTATGCAGTGCCAGTAGTTCGCCAAGGCGGAGACCACAGCCGAACAAGAGCATCACCAGAAGGTGCTCTTCCGGGTCAAAGGCAGCAGTATTAAGCGCCTGCTCTTCCAGTGACGTCAGTATCCGCCGCTTGGGCGGAGTATACTTTGGCATGGTTATTCGAAACCACGGATTTTCTATGATTAAATGGTCGGCAACGGCAGAGTCCAGTATCTGTTTCAAGACAATCTTAATCAGCTCACAGGTCCGGGGATGGTCGGAGTGTTCATTGATGATTGCCTGGATGTCGGTTCGTTTGATGTCCGGCAATTCCAAATTACCCAGCGCCGGGAATATGTAGAGCCGGAGCATGTCCTCATAGGTCTTTTGGGTGTTATACTCCCGGGTAGATTTATAAACTTCCACAAACTTAGTGGCATAGGTTTCCAGGGTGTACTTTTTCTTTATAACGAACTTTCCGGTTTTGATGTTGGCTTTTAGTTCATCTACTTTTTGCTCCAGCTCCTTGCTACTGGATGCGTATAAAGGTATCCGAATAGGTCGGCCGGAGTCGTCATATTCCCCCGTGCATACCTGGGTAAAAAATCTTCCGTCCTTTCGGGGCTTGTAGCGGTTTTTCCTTGGCATAAAATACCTCCTTCAGGGCATAAAAATGCCCGGAATACTTGCGATATACCGGGGAAAATGATACAATATGCTTGCTTAGGGCGTTGTATCGTTTCGGTATATCGCTTCACTGCTCCGGTTCCAGCCGGGGCAGTTTTTTATTCCGTAGTAACGTATTTATCTGGCCCCCACTTTTTGAATAAGGGCATCCTGCAGAACCTGTGAAAAATTGATATTCATGGAGCTGGCTGCTTCGTTCAGCCATTCAGGAATGGTAAGTGTTTTTTTCACAGCTTTGCTGTTGAAACGTTTGCGATATTCCAAAGTATCACAAGCAACAGCGTTTACAAATTCACCGGGGGCAAGGTTCAAATCTTCTGTTTTGGACGGAGCAGGAATAGTCCGTGCATCGTTCTCATATCCGTAAAGAACCAGCGCAAGGGCATCCTCCGCCATAAACAAAGCATCAGGCATATCATCTCCACAAGTAAAGCAGCCTTCCAAATCGGGAAAACGTACAGAGTAACCACCATCCTCTTCAGGTGTAAAAATTGCAGGATAAGCATATTTTGTTGACATAATAAGTATCTCCTTTCGATTTATATATAGGCGAGTGAAGGGGGTTTTATTCAACCCCCGCACTCTTTAGTATAGATTTTGCAGTACCGGTTTTTATTTCGTCCTTGTGTCTTGGAACAGCGAACTGTTGCCCGGTGATGGGGCTGTACCATATATCATGGTTACTTCCATGACGGACAAGGGAACAACCGTTTTTCTTCAAAATCTTTAGCAACTCAATATTTTTCATTTATTCTCCTTTCCATACATTCATATTAACACGTATATGCACGTATGTCAATAGAAAATACATATTTACACGTATAAATCAAAAAAGGTACTAAAACTTTCTTTGCAGTCTTAAATATTGTCTTTTGCATCTAAAGAAAGAGGAGCAGATGCATTTAAGGGAGAAATAACCGTGTGCCCAAGCTTGGCTTCCAGTTCAAGGCGAGCTGTTTTAGCAACGTTACCGCCATCACGGGCAATCTGCTTACTATCGGACAAATCCGTGGGATTTTTCAATTTTGAAAGGGCAGTTGCAGACACTTCGGCAAGCTGGTTAAGCGTGAGCTCTATATTTGTCATATTATCACGCAAATTTTCCTTGTGAAGTCCCTTATATTGTTTGTAGGCTTGCACGGTTTTTCCGGACCAGGCAGCCGTCAAAATGTTGGTAAGAGCTGCATAATCTTTGGAATTAGAAATGCCTACACGTTTCCATTCATCTGTCAGCTCATCACGGATGGTCTTTGACTGCAAGCGTTGCTTAATCCATTCATCAGAATATCCTTTGGCTTTATAGTAAGACATTCCACGGTCAAGTGCTTTTTCTGGGTCTGCCATCTCGTCAAGACGTTCAGAACCAACTTTAGCAAGCCATTGTTTGAAAGGCTCTGCTTTCTTTGAAGGGATAGATTGGATGATACGAAGCAGCTGCTCTGTTGTGGCACAGTCTGTTTTATACATTTTGCCATCTTTAGGAGATTTCATTTTCAGTTGGTGACATTTTGTCACCAACTGAAAGCCTTCTGCTATTAGACGTTGCTTAAGCTTATTCCAGTATTTCCGCCCGTCAGAGCTGTCAGTCAATATTTGGCAAACATCTACTATAGAAAAATACCATTCTTCTTCCTGTTTGTGCCATACCTTTCTGATTACACCATCAAAGAATTCAAGTTCCTCTGGACTTACGTCCTGTTCATCGACCTGCACCGGAACTGTAGTAGCAGTATCTTCATCGAACACGTAAAAAAAGAAAACACACACCTTCTTTCAGATTATCATTTTGTTGACATCAACAAAATGGCACTAAAACTTTCTGCGTAGCTCCACAACCTTACCGATTATCCGAACTGGCTTGTTTTGGATTTCTTCATTTGAGAAATAAATAGGTTCAAAGCTCGGATTGTTCGGGATGAGCTCGATGCCGTCATGGTACTTTTTCAAACGTTTGCAGGTGGCGTCGTCACCGTTTACAAGGGCAATCACGGTATCACCGGTTTCGGCATCCTCCTGCTGGCGGACAATCACAACATCATGGTCGCAGATGTTCGGTACCATGGAGTCACCTTTTATCTGTAGTCCGAAATATGTACCAGTAGCAGCCATCTCTTCGGTAATCTCTTCTGTATCTATAACATCCTCCACCGCTTCAATAGGAATACCGGCGGCAACACGTCCCAAAACTTTGATAACCACACCTTTTTTATGAGTTATTTCTGTACTTGGAGCAGAAAGTTTTTTATAACACAAATCATTTACGGAAATCTTGAAGAATGCTGCAATCTGATTTGCCATTTTCAATGTTGGTTCTGAAACGCCAGACTCCCACTTGGTAATAGTTGTATAAGATTTATAACCGAGAGCAGCGGCAAGTTCTTCCTGGCTAATATTGTTGGTAGTTCTTAAATATCTAATATTTTCACCTATATACATAAGCAATACCCTCCGTAATGTTGTCTACATATTAAAACAAACATGAAATAAAATCAACATGTTTTTAATAAATTTCAAAAAAATATGAAGAAAATTCATAAAATGTATTGACATGTGAAAAATATTCATATATGATGCAAACATGGAGGTGAGAAAAATGCAGCAGTACACAGTTAAAGAATTAAGAGCACGAAAAAATTTGACACAGGCACAAAGTGCTGAAAAATTGGGAGTATCATTACAAACATATAATGCGTGGGAAAAAGATATATCAAAGGTTGCTATAGGAAAAGTGGAAGCGTTGGCTGAACTTTACGGAGTGACAGTAGGAGAAATTTTTTTACCCAAGGATATGAAAAATATTCATATATAAGAGAAAGGAGGAGAAGAAATGGAAGTAGTTACTTTATCATTTACATCAAAAGAAATTAGTTTGGAAGAAAAAATAAAAGAAATAAAGAACTTTGTGGACAAAAATATCTTATGTGAAAAGAACAAAGCTGTGTTAATAGGAAGCGGAGACAGAAGAAATAGAGTTTTTTCTATTTTGGTTTTGAATAACATAGAAAAAACTCTCCAGTGGAGCTATGGGAAAATGCTCCAAAGCCCAACAGGAGAGGGAGAAGAAAAATTAGCCATTGATTATTTCCTGAAGCTTGCCAGTGCTTTTGTATATAAGTAAATTGGGCAGAATTGTGAGGAAAGGGAAACCGTCTTCTTCATAATCAACAAAAGCAAGACCATATTTTTCCAATTCATCGAAACATGCAAGAAGCTGAGCTTCATTCATGCCAAGATGGGAAAAGCAACTAAAGGAAGAGTCACCGTTGCTAAGGTTGTAGCTCTTGTAGAGTACATCAGCTAATTTTTCAGTATTTGGTGTCAATTTGGGCATAGCCATATCTCCTTTCATTACTTGGCGTGAGCAGATGCTTGTAAGGAGATTATAACATAAGGCTACAGAACGAAGCAACAAAGAGAAAGGAGAAGAGAAATGTATATCGAAAAAATGAAAGTAAATCAGCAGGCAGAAATAAAGAAAGAGAAAGTCAAGGAACTTGGTAAGAAAGAAGAAAAGACTTGCAGATGCAGAATTGTACTGGAAGGGGCAAGAGAATTCAAAAAAGAGCTCCAGGAAGTCAGAGAGGAAATCAGAAAAATGAATGAGGATTTGCAGCAGCTCAATGAAAACATGGAGAAATCCATTGAGCTGCGTCAGAAGTTACTCGGCTGATATTTCAACCGAAGCATTACAGTGCGGGCAAGTCACAGAGGAACCAATATTGCTTAAAGAAATATCGAACTGCTTACCGCATACCGGACAATCAACGGAAACATTGTCCAGCAAAGCATCATCAAAATCAAAAGACGCTTCAAATGTTGACATGTGCAAATCCACCTTTCATTTACTCGGTGCTGGCGGCACCTGTAGAGAAAGTATATCACAAGGCAACATAGCATTGCAACAAATAGGAAGGAGAAGGCAATGAACATACAGGAAGCAACAAAGAAGGCAATGGAGCAGAACGGCTTTATTTGCAGAAGAAAATTTGTCATAGAAAAAAGAATTAAGCAATTCAGAATGGCAGTAGTTGCACCAGGCAATTCACTGGATACATGTCCAATTATGACAATGGACGAGAAAGGAAGAGTGAGCAACTACTGCAGATGCTGGAACCCAACAGCGAATGACCTCATGGCCGATGACTGGGAAGTAATACTCAACCCAAAGGAATAAGAGGAACGAACTTGGCAATAAAATCGATTATATTTGTCAGAGTATCCGCAGGAAGCGATTCAAGATAAGCAATTCCTGCATCGGAAAGATGACAAAAATAGACGGTATTGTCGGCATAGCCATTATCAAGAAAGCCAGCTCGGTCAAGTTCACGAAGGCAATCCTCTACATCTGCACGAAGCCAGTCACTAAAGTAATTTGAATGAATGAAAGATGCGGACCGAAAATTGGCAGCATCTCGACGGGAAATGCCAGAATTTCTACGGGTCCGAAATTCCTTGAAGAGTGTAAAAAGGATTTTTTTAGAGTCTTTTGTTAATTCCATATAATAACCTCACTTTTTTTACTTGGCGCTGGCGGGCGCCTGTAAGGAGAGTATAAGAAAGTAATAGAAAAAAATCAACACCGTGTGCTTTCCGTGCGGCGTACAGCCGCAGTACCTCATTATCTCCTTTATTGTATGTAGTTTGGCGCACAGACATTCAAGCCGTCTGTGCGTCGCATGGAGAGCACAGGGACAAGAAAGGAGCATCCGCATGGTTAAAGAAAAAGATGGTATCCGGTTTGAGAACAACGCAGAAGTAAAGGAAGTAAAAACGGCTGTAATCACGTATCTGGCAGAGCATTCTTATTTGAGCGAAAGTTCCAGGAAAACACTGACGGAATTGTACCTCATGCTGGATGACATGCAGTAGAAAGGAGCAGGATATGGAATACCCCAAACCACTGATGAGCATATCAGAACTGAAAGAAATGGGATACTCGGAGTTTTATCTGCGGCGCGTGGTGCATAGCAAGTACGGCTCCAGGGTTTCCGTATTAACCAAGAAGAACGGCAAGTACCTGATTAAGACGGCAGAGTTTGACAAGCTGCAGAACAGAGGGTGCTTCCGGTAGGAGGAAAAAGATGGACAGGATTTTTTCATGCATAAGTTTTATTTGCGTAATGATGGGCGTAGCCGGATTGGCAGGCACCTGGGAGCAGGAAGTGACAGACCAGCAGGGAATAGTGATTGCACTGGTTATTCTGGCAGCAGGCATCCTTGCCGGCATTGCCGCAGCGTATGAGTCCGGATATATGAGCAGAATGAGAAAGGAAAGGACAAGCCATGAAAACAGAGGAACAGATAGAAAAACGGCTGTTTGATATGGCCGGGGAGTTCCGGGCGGCGTGCTACGGAAAGAAATGGATTATCGCCAAACGTCTGTATGACAAGGCGCTCACCCTGTGTACGGAGCTGGATATGCCGGAAGATGTTAAAAAGAAGCTGTTCGGGACAAGACCCTACGAAGCAGACCCGGCAGACGCCAAAGACGGAGCATTTGAGGAAGATTTGGTTATCCGAATGCTGGAACAGTGTATCCGGAACGAAGAGGAACGGCTGGAAGAGGAGAAAAAGAGAAAGACATATATCCAACATAAACGATTTTACACAAAAAAATAGGACCGTCGGGAAACGGTCCAGGGTGGCACATACTGTGCTCATCAATGCTAAATACAGTATAGCATGTGCCACCGCAAAAAGCAAGAAAAAGACAGAATGCGAGGGCATTTTTTACACCCTCGATTAGGATATTAAACATAGCGAAAGAGGGTGGCGGAAATCTATATCGTTAAATCGTGCGAAATTAACAACAAGGTGGAAATAGAAAAGTATAAGGACGGAAGGTACGGAGCCCCCGGAGTCCCCAGAGAGGAAAAACGGAAGGCGACACCGGAGGAGGTGGCAAGACAGAACTTCTGGAAGCGGTGCCAGTACCTGCGGCGAACCATGGAGCTGAATTTTAAGGGCGGGGACCTGCATGTGCAGCTCACATGTCGGAAAGAGGAACGTCCGGCAAAGGAAGAGGCACCGGGGATTATTCGGGCGTTCCGGGACAAGGTACAAAAGGATTTCAAAAAGCAGGGGTGGCAGTTCAAATACATCATCACCTGCGAGACGGGAAAGCAGGGAGCCACCCACTGGCATATGATTTGCAACAATGAACACAATGAGAAGACCTGTACCTGGGACATTATCCGGAAGCATTGGACACGGGGACGCCCGCACATGACACCGTTGGATGATAATCGGGACTACAAGGCACTGGCGGAGTACATCGTCAAGGAAACCAAGAAGCGGATGGACAGGGAGCAGACCATTGAGAAGCTGTCCTATATGTGCAGCCGCAACCTGATCCGACCGGTTGAACGAAAGAAAAAGGTGCGTTTCGTGAACTGGAAGCCGGTGCCGAAAGCACCCAAGGGATATTATGTGCTGCCGGATTCCATTGTGAACGGTATTAACAAATTTACGGGAACACCGTACCAGAAATATACAATCGTGGAGCTCCCGCCGGGAAAGGAGGAAGGATAAGTGCTGAAGGAAGTAAGGCTATACATAGAAACGTCCATCCGGGGACCGCGGCGGCAGACAGGCGCCTATGCTTACGTTCTGGAATACCGAGCGGCAGCAGGACCGGTCACGTTGACGGAAGTCAAAGCAATTCCGGACACCACGGAGCATCAGAGCCTGTGCATGGGTATCCTGGCAGCAGTGAAACGGCTGAAAAGTTGTAACCTCACTATCTGTACCAGTTCCGGCTACATCCAGGCGGTATTTGAAAGCTGGATGGATAACTGGATTGCAAACGGCTTCAAAACGGCGAAGGGCGAGCCCATCAAGGATGCCGAAAAGTGGCAGGAAATAGCGGAAAGACTGAATGGGCTGCCGGTTCGGGCAGAAATCGCCATGGAGCATACATACCGGGACTGGATGCTCCGGGAAGTGGACAAGGCGGCGAAGAGTGCCGCCTCTGAAAAGTAGGTATTTGCCATGCAATGGTTCAAATATGTATCACAAAAAATTGAAAACATGTCAGTGTGAGGCAGGGAGAAATCCCTGCCGGAAAGGAGTAAGAATGTTTGATTTGTTTGGAAATATGGATTCTGCGGAAGAAATCAATAAAACCGCAGAAGGATTGAAAGCGGAAGGTGATATAGAAAATCTGAAAAAGCTGGCGGAAGAGAACGGGATACCGCTGGAAATGGCGGAACTGTATGCATCGGGTGAGATTGAAGAACTGACCGACACCATGATGGCAGCTGTTGGAAAGATAGAAACGGAGGAGCAAGACCTTAAGCCGGCGGAAATCATGAAAGACTGGACAGAATATCTGAAATCCCAGTGTATGGACAACGAGAAGCTGGCAGCAGCCATACGGCGGAAGGATAAGAGCCTGAAAGGATGTATGGGGGCACTGCTCCGGTGGTCGTACAAAAACATGCTGGACGTGGACAAGGATATCCAGAAGGCAGCAGGTTTCAGCGGAAAGGTAAAGCTGGGTATTCCGGGAATGGGAAGAGCAAAGACCATTATTCGGGAATATTACCTTGCAGATGAAAAGAAGGAGGCAAAGGCAGATGAAAAAGAAAATGCTTGAAAAGCTTCCGCCGATTCCGGCCACGGAAGAGATACTGCGGCTCGTGAAAGAGGATGTGCCGGAATGGAAACGAACGGAATATACGTGGAAAGCAAACCACAGATTTCCCGTGTATCAAAGATATATATACTTCCGGGCGGATATGTGCCAGGACAATATTCTTCGGGTGTCTATGTATATGCGTAAGGACCTGGCAGCAGGACTGCAGGAGCCACGGTTTGAAATTTTTTTGGACAAGACCAAAAGAGAACAGGGCACTTACAAAATGCAGGAAGAAAAATGGGGAAGTGGGGACATTGAAAGCCTGTATAGCTGGGGAAACTGCAACGATGGAAGCGAAGAGGGAATGTTGTACCGGACAGGATTTTATGCAGATAAGACATCTGCGGAAATGGTGAACCGGTATCTGGACGCGGAACGGTGCGAGGTAAAAACGCTGATAAAACAGTTCCAGGATGAAATCCGAAAGGAAAAGCTGACGGAGAAACATAAAAGAGAGACGGACGGGATAGATGAAAACATGGCACTGGTACCGGAAATCCCGAGTGATTTTGAGAACTGGGTAAAAGAATACGGTTTCTACACGGAAAGATACATCTTTTATCATGCAGAGGACAGAAAAGCGGAGAAGAAAGCCATGTGCATGCAGTGCGGCAGCAGTATTACGGTAAGAAATCCCAAAAGGGACAAGGAATGCAGATGTGAGACCTGCAAAAAGAAAGCAGTATTGAAGCCGTGGAACGGAACACAGAATTTAAGTCTGAACAGAACCGTGGCGCTGATTCAGAGACTGAAAGACGATTCCGGATGGGTGGCGAGAAGATTTAAGGCGTTGCTGATAGCAAGAAAGCAGAACGGCTGGAAGCCGGGATATTATCTTCAGGAAGAGGTAAGGGAGATATACGACGACACCATGTACCGGTACGGACATTATGAATATGGCCCGTATAAAAGCACAGGAGTAAGCCGGTGGTGCACGTATACCAATGAACCAAACAGGCACGGATATTATTACAACTATTATGAGTTTGGAGATGCACGCATCTACTGGAAAAATCTGAAAAAGGAGAGGCAGGAAACCAGTATCCGGTATATCCCTATAGAACAGGCGTTAAAGAAAAGTCCGGGAGCATTTATAAATGTGTATCGGATGATGCGTTCATTGTACCGGTGCCCGGAAGTGGAATACTTTATCAAAATGGGGTTCCGGCGGCTGGCATTGGACATTCTGCAGGAGAAGATGTCCCTGAAACCGGGGAAAAAGCCGTGGGAGACACTGGGCATCAGTAAAAACCTGATGCTGGAAGCATTGAAATACGATGCATCCGCAAGAGAAATCAGGCTGATGCGTGCCACGGAAGAATTAGGGTATCACATGACACGGACGGAGCTGCAGTTTTTCAAGCAATATTTTGACGAAAGAAGTATAAGGGAAATTCTGCAGTATGCATCACCGGCAAGGATGTACCGGTATTACACAAACGTGCTGGAAGAAAAAAGAGACTACGGTGATTATCTGGATTACCTGGAAGCTGCAGCATTCTGCGGGTGGAACATGGGAAATGATATGGTACTGTTTCCAAAACATTTCCGTCAGGCACATGATATGGCAGTAGAGGAGCAGAGGGCAAGAAAAAACAAGATAGAGGATATGGCGGTCCGGAAGAAAAATAAAGAATATGCCAAGATGGTACCGAAGCTGAAAGAACTGTATGGGTTCGAGGATGACGAATTTTTCATCAAAGTACCGGAAAAGAAGTCGGATTTCACGAAAGAAGGGCATATGAACCATAACTGCGTGGGAGGCTATTTCGACAGGGTTGTGAAAGGTGAAACAGTCGTGGTATTTATGCGGCGGAAGGAGCGGCCGGATGAGTCATACTGTACGGTGGAAATCACCAATGTGGCATCCTTAAAACAGCTCCGGTCTATATACAACAGGGAAGCGCCGGAGGAAGCCAAGGACTTTGCACGAAAGTGGATGATGGAAGTCAAAAAAAGGCTGAAAAAAGAGGAAATGAAACAGGAAAAAGTGCGGATACCGGTAAAGGTAGCAGCCATCTAAGGAAGGAGAAAAGGAATGGAAGGACAGATAACATTATGGCAGTGGCAGGCAATGAAAGACGATATCAGAAAAAAACTGAATGAAACGGCGGAGAACTTTGTCTACATAGGCTACCGGCTGAAAGAGATTGAAGAGCAGGAAAGCTACAGGCAGGACGGGGCAGCAGACATTTACGAATTTGCCCAGAAGGAATACGGCCTGCATCGCTCCACCACGCAGCGCTTCATGGCAATCACGTCCAAGTTTTCCATAGGGGGCAACTCAACGGAGCTGCTCCCGGAATACAAAAATTTCGGAGTATCGAAGCTGCAGGAAATGCTTACCCTATCGGACGAGGACTGCCAGCTCCTCACAGACAAGAGCACGGTGTCCGATATAATGGACTTTAAGAATTTTAACCGGCAGCAGGCATCAGAAGAACCGACGCAGGAAGAGACAGAAAGAGTATACACAGCATTTCAGAAGTGCATCATTGAGTTTTTCCGGCAGCAGGACAAAAAGGACATCCTGAACATGGTTCTAAAAATGCAGTTGGAACAGGAACACACGGAGGAGATGCGGAAGCAGCAGGTAGAGCTGATAAATCCGTCCGAGTACGGCGCATTCAACAAAGGCATCATATATATGTTTCTGTATGATGCAGACAGAGGCGTAGCCTATAAGACCGTGACAACCAAAGAAACCAAGAAGCTGACATGGGAGGCATTCCTGGAGGAAGTAGAGTCCATTTACCGGGACTCTTACGGTCCGGATACATGGACGAATTTTTACGGGCCCATGTTGGAGGCTGTGGAGCCGGTAAAGGAAGAGCCGAAAACACCGGAAAAGCCCGAAAAGACAGAAGCGGGAGCCTGTGCGACGTCGCACAAAAACGAGCCACCCAAAACGGAAAAGCAGGAGGAGACAGAGGACACCGAGCCCGCGGAAGTTGATACAGAGACAGAGCAGGAAGAGGAACCTGCCACAGATGCAGAGAGCAGCGAAAGCGAAACCGTGGAAACAGAACGGGAACCGGAGCAGCAGGACGGAAACATAGTGGAAGACCCCTACTACAAGCTGCAGGAGGAAGCCGAGGAACTGGCATTAAAAGTGGCACACACTATGAAGATGTATAAAAAACTGCTGATTGACAAAGAGGAGATGAGCAAAGTCAAGACCAATATGGAGCATCTGGCAGCAGTGGTGGAACAGCTGGAAGAAATGGGAGAGGAGCGTGGAGCAGATGAGCACTACAGAACAGAGTAGGGAGATGCCGGAAGGCGTAGCAAAACAGACAGGAACCTGCATGTACTGCGGACAGACCATGATTTTACACACATCAGGAATGGCAAATCAGGAGCAGCTTGATAAGTGGGCAACGGAAAAATGTTCCTGCGAGGAAGCAAAGGCGGCACAGGAAAAGGTAAAAGCCAAGAGAACAGCGGAGGAAAACATCATCCGCCTGTTCCGGGAGGACTTCCCGGAAACCGAAGCAATTATGAAAGAGGCGCTGGTCTATATAGAAAACGAGGATGTGGCAAAGGTAACGGTTGACACCGGAAACGGAGTCAAAGGTACATTACGCCGCACCAATAAAGGCACAATCGTGGTGGAAACGGTGACATCCAGTAAAAAGACCATGGAGTCACGATGAGCAAGTCAATCATGCACAGTAAAGAGGATAAAACCTGCTACCTGTGCATGAAACTGCATCATAACTACAGCCGGCACGGGAACCTGGAAGAACATCATGTGATGTATGGCGGAAAGAACCGGAGACTTTCGGAGAAATACGGCTTGAAAGTTTATCTGTGTATAAATCACCATACCTACGATGGTGGACCGGAAGCAGTCCACCGAAACGATGCCATCCGCCGGCTACTGGAAAAGGATGCCCAGAGGGCATTTGAAAAGGCATATCCGGCGCTGAACTTCCGGGAGATATTCGGAAAGAACGTACTGGATGAGTCCGAGCGGCAGCAGGTATGCCAAAAGCTGGCAGCAGGCATCCCGGACGGGTTTGTATTTTTGGAGGATTGAAAATGAAGGAAAACAGCAGATTGATAGAAACGGATAACTGCGGAAACTGGGCGCTGAAAGGCGTAAAGAGGAAACATTTAAGCAAAGGGGCGGTCATTAAAGAGCAGACAGCACAAAAGGTGTATGGAGCACTGGCAAAATTGAGAGATTACGAGAACACAGGTCTTACACCGGAACAGATAGAGGAGATGGACAGGTTATATGAAGAAAAGTGTAGAGAAGTCACAAAGTGGAAAAAAAGAGCCGATGAGCTGGCAGGAGGAAGACATGATAGCGGAGCAGACACCGAGTAAGGAGAAGGTATATTCCGGGATGCAGAAGAACGTTCCGGCAGCAGCCATGCGGGTAGGACGGACGAAGCCGGTGTATATCAACTACACCAAGGACGGCAGGTACAAGGAAAAGGTAAAAGAGGAGGGATAACGTGGAAAGGGATGCGTGGAGAATTATCGAAACAATCATACGGCGGTACCCAAAAACGAAGCGGAAGTATGATGAATATCTGGAAGAGGTTATCATGACCCAGCAGCCACCGGAAACAAATATATTCCGGGATGCCAAGGAAGAGGAAAACAAACCGCAGTCAGTGACCGAAGCGAAAGCATTGAAAATGACGTCCGCCTATGCATACCGAAACAAGCAGGAGATAGAAGCGGTGGAGTTTTGTTACAACAATCTCCGTCCGGAGGAGCAGAAGGTTATCAGAGAACGGTACTGGACGGGCGACGGTAAGAAGCCGGTTCCATACTTGCAGATAACAGGAACCCGATACAGCGAGCGCCAGATGAAACGTATTGTATTCAAAATGGTATACCAGGTCGGAAAATATATAGGAGAGGTAAAGTAAATGAAAAAGTTGATTGATGCGCAGAGCCTGAGAGACAGGATAAGTGAATCTGTAAATAGCCAGGATGAGTACGAAAGATTTTGCGAAATTGTGGACGAAGAACCTGTAGCATTTGATGTGGACAAAGTTATGGAGCAGTTGAGAGAGGAAAGAGAGCTTTCATATACAGATTTTGCCGAGTATGTGCATGAGATATGTCCTTGCTTGGATGAAATCTATGATGATTTCTTCAACAGAGGACTGGAGAGAGCAATCGAGATTGTAAAAGAGGGATGTAGAACTACTTAGAAAATTTCGAAGTAGTTCCCAAGGTACTTTACGAACTGTCCGGAATTTCCGGACGGTTCGTGTAAAGCAGGAGATAAGATTTCAGGAGCATGTCTTGAAATTCAAGACATACTTGTGAAACAGATAGGAGAGGTAAGGAATGGGAGAAAGAAAAAACCTGAAGGAAGCCAGAAAGGCAGCAGGCATGACACAACAGCAAGTAGCGGATAAGCTGAACATAAGCCTTGTGTATTATCAAAAAATAGAGCAGGGAACAAGGACAGGTGATTTTGATATATGGGATGCACTGGAGGACTTATTTAATATTCATCAAAGGAAACTCCGTGAGATTTCATAAAGGCATCACGACAAAGTAAATAGTCTACGGAAACATTGAGTATATCAGCAATAGAAACAAGGCAGTCCAACGAAGGAGAACGCTCTGCCTGCTCATATTTCTGATAGGCATTAACAGTGATACCCAGTAGGTCAGCCATGGCTTGCTGGGTATATTTTCTTTTCATACGAACTTCACGCAGTCTTTTATTAAACATAATTCATCTCCTAAAAAAAATATTGACATTACATACAAAGTGTACTACAATGCAAAACAACACGACACATACACAATGTATGTAAAAAGGAGGTAAATAAAAGATGGATAAGTTGCAGACTATCGAGGTAAAAGGACAAAGAGTATTAACAACAAAGCAGATTGCAGAAGCTTATGAAACGGAGGACATCAAAATCCAGCAAAACTTTATAAACAACAGAAGGAGATTTGTAGAGGGAAAGCATTATATCCTCTTAACCGGAGAGGAATTGAAACAGTTCAAGAACCGCTTCGAAAATTTCGAAGTAGTTTCCAAAAGGACATGTAAGCTGTATCTCTGGACAGAGAAGGGAGCACTGCTCCACGCTAAGAGCCTGAATACGGATAAAGCATGGGAAGTATACGACTATCTGGTAGACTTTTACTTCCGTGCGAACCAGACAAGGCAGCAGGCATGTGAGACCAGGAGCCCGAACGGCAGGGAGGTGGTAGACATTCCTGTTAATGAAACGGCACAGAAGGGACTACAGGAAGTAAGGAGACAGATAGCGGGAATGGAGTGCATGCTGCAGATGTATAATAGGTATCAGAGCATGGAAGAGTACCAGAAGGTAGTAGGAATGATGCAGGAGTTCAACCGGGCACTGTATCGGAATATTTCCGACCTTTACGAACGAAGACCCGTACTCATAGAAAAGGTATTTTGAATAAAAAATAAGTATAAAATACACACTTTTAGTTGACAAATAAGTATAGAGTGTGTATAATATAAATTAGAAAGGAGGTAAGAATGAAACAAAGAGATTTAGTAAAGAAGCTCGAAAAAGCAGGTTTTAGACTGGTAAGACATGGTGGGGACCACGACATATACCAAAGAGGAGATGATGAAGAACAAGTTCCTCGACATAAAGAAATAAATGAGCTTCTGGCAAAACACATCATAAGGAAATGGGGATTGTAAAATCCCCAAAATCCTTTTGATTTCAATAAATCGAATAGGAGAAAGAAAAGGAGAGAAAGATATGAAAGGAGCATACCCTACAATTTTTACGGAATTGAAGGATGAAAAAAACACTGTGTTGGTGGAAGTCCCGGACTTCGATATCACCACAGAAGGATACGGAATGGCGGATGCCATAAGTATGGCACGGGATGCCATCGGACAAAGAGGTGTCCTTTGGGAGGATGAAAAACGGAAGGTACCGGAACCAAGAGAAATGAAAGATATAGATGCGACTAAAGGAGTGTTTGCGGAAGCAGGTGAAACAACTGTGTCCATGGTAGACATTGACTTTAGCGAGTATAGAAGAAAAACAGAAAACAAGGCGGTACGGAAGAATGTGACTATTCCTGGTTGGATGGATTATGAAGCAGAAAAAGCGGACTTAAATCTGTCACGGGTTCTTCAGGAAGCATTAGTCGGCATTCTTGGTTTGAAAAAAAATTAAAAAAATTTTCAAAATGGCATGATTTCGCATGCGTACCTGTGGTAATATAGTAGCGTGATAAGTTGAGATAAGGGCGATACGTTCAAACGTATTGCCCTTTTTGTATGCACTGGAGGCAGCAGGAATGGCACAGGGATGGGCGAAAGCATTCTACAATTCAAAGGCATGGAAGCAGGAAAGAGAATACATTTTGAAACGCGACAGATATTTATGCCAGTGTGCCGGATGCCATGCGCTTGCTACGGAAGTGCATCATAAGAAAGAGCTTACTGAGGACAACGTACACAATCCAATGATAGCACTCAATCCTTCAAACCTTATGTCGGTGTGCTCGGAATGTCATAAGCGCATTACCAAAGCAGAGCACAGACGGAAAGGGCAGGTTGATTTACCAAACATTGTGTTTGATAGTAACGGTTATCCGATAGAACCCCCCCGGGGGTAGGGCGAAGTTTGGGAGGGGTCGCAGACCGAGAGCGTCCCATCGATGTAACCCTCCGGAAAAATCGCGCGTAAGGGGTGGGGGTAAGGAGGTATAAAAAGTGGAATTTGAGCAGATTTATACAGAAAAGAAGCGAAAAAGCCTGATCCTCAAAGAGAAGAAAAAGTTGAGCATTATTCTGGAAAATATGGACAAAAAAACGCAAAGTACGTGCGAAAGTCTGATAGATGATGCCGCTTTTATGGCTGTCACACTGGACGAACTACGAAAAATCATAGCCAGGGACGGACCGGTGGAACGGTATCAGAACGGCGAGAACCAGAAGGGACTAAAAAAGTCAGCGGCGGTCGAAGCGTATGACAAAATGGTGAACACATACACCAAAGTGACAAAGCAGCTGGTGGACATGCTACCGAAAACAATTAAGTTGTGCAATGAAAATGGTGGCGTATCCATCCAGGAAGTGGACGACGACAGCGCAGAGGCACTGATGGCGTATGTGCAGAGCTTTAAGCGTTGACGCCAAACTGGCCCAAAGAATATCTGGCCGGAATGCAGTCGGGCGACATTGTTACATGCAGTAAGATCAGAGCCGTATATGAACGGGAGTGTGCATGGATGGACAGCCCGCCGGCAGATTTTCCGTATTACTTCGACCCGGAAAGAGGCCAGCATCACATTGGATTTATGGAAAAATTCTGCCGCCATTCTAAAGGTAAAGTGGGCGGCAGCCTGATACAGTTCGAGCTGTTCCAAAAAGCAAAAATGCAGATGGTTTTCGGCTGGGTGGCCAAGGATACCAACCTGCGGCGCTTCCGGGAAGTGGACGATATCCGGGGAAGAAAAAACGGGAAGTCTACAGAGACGGCAGCCGTGGAATGGGACATGGCGCTGAACGATGGCGAGAAAGGTGCAGAAATTTATTGCACGGCAAACAAAAAAGACCAGGCGAAGATCATCTTTGACGAATGCGTGAACATGCGTATCCAGTCAAAAGCACTTATGGGGGTATCCAAAAAGCGGCAGTCGGACATATTCATTCCGGATAGCATGAGTTTTATCAAAGGGCTTGCGTCGGACACGTCAACCATGGATGGTCTCAATACACAGTTTTTTTCGCTGGATGAGTTTCACGAACAGAAGACCAGAAAACTGTACGATGTCATGATTCAGTCGGTGACAGCCAGGGAGCAGCCGCTTGCCTGGCTGATAAGCACAAACGGATTCGTCCGGGAAGGGCTGTATGATACCATATACGATTATGCCAGCAATGTAGCCATGTGGTCTCCGGGCTTCGAGGACTATGAGCTGTTACCACTGCTCTATGAACTGGACGACCGGGAGGAATGGAAGATACCGGCAGCATGGTATAAAGCAAATCCCGGACTGGGGACCATAAAGGACAAAAAGAAGCTGGCAGCACTGGTAGAAAAAGCCAAAAGAGACCCGACAATACTTCCGACACTGCTTACAAAAGACTTCAATATGCCGGAAAACTCAGCCGATATATGGCTGCCTTACAACATGATAGTCAATGAGGGTATGGTGGACATGGAGTTTTTGAAAAACTCCTATGCCATAGGTGGATGCGATTTATCAAGCACAACAGACCTTACCTGTGCGACGCTTCTTATCAGGAAACCGGAGGACAACCGGTTTTTTATTTTGCAAAAATACTTTCTTCCGGAGTCCAAGGTGAAAAGGGAAGAGATAAAAGATAAGAGCGAAGCCCCGTATGACAAGTGGAGCAAAGACGGATGGCTGCAGACCAGTGAGGGAGCAACCGTGGATTTCCATGCAGTGACGGAATGGTTTGTGCATATGGTGCGGGAATACAACATCCGGCCATTGTGGATTGGATATGATGCGGCTCTTTCCGGATACTGGAGAGAAGAGATGGAGGATTACGGATTTGAGATGGAAAAAATCAGACAGGGTCCGTTTACATGGACATACCCGTTTAAGGAAATGGCGGGACTGTTCGAGGAGCACCGCATCTGGTACCAAAACAATCCCATGCTCCGGTGGTGTCTATCAAATACCGGAAAGAAATCACTAAACAAAGACGGTATTGAAAGTGTGCAGCCGGTTAAGGTTACGGCAGCACGCAGGATAGACGGTACGGTGTCCCTACTCAACGCGTTTACGTGTTATAAAAATCATGAAGAGGAATACCTCAAATATGTGAAGTAGAAAGGAGAAAAATGGGACTTTTTGATAAGTTTTTCAAGAAAATCAAAGTTAAATGGAGCAGTTTCTTTGGGTACCAGAACACATCGGCGCCGTTTGACAAGGAAGCCTGGTACCACGATACGTTCCGGGCCACCGTGGATGCCATAGCCACACATGCATCAAAAGGACAGTTCAAGGCGGTAAAGCTGAACCAGTTCGGGAAAGTGGAGAAAACGTTTGAAAATGACAAGATGGTGAGGCTGCTGAACATCCGGCCGAACAACGTCATGACGGCAACGGAGTTCAAATACCGTATGGTAGCAGCACTGGAGACCAAGACAACGGCTGTGGCATACATACGGTGGGATGGCTTACAGCCGGAAGCGGTGTATCCGGTAGATTTTACAAGTTATGAATTCAGGGAAATAACGGGCGGCGGCATTGCCATAGTGGTGACGGACCAGGAAGGGCAGGAGCATCCGTTTGACTTGAAGGATTGTGTGGTGATTCGCAAATTTTACAATGACCGGCTGGCATCCGGTGACGGTAACGACCCCATTTACAAAGTGCTGGATATGTCCAAAGCATCGGATGAAGGGTTTATCAATGCACTCACGGTGGCAAACAAAATCCGCGGCATGGTAAAGAATAAAAAGAGCATGCTGGATCCAGTAGATGTCGAAAAGAACCAGGAACAATTTGCCAAAAGATTTGAAAATGCGGCGCAAAACGGCGGCATTATATCCGTGGATTCCATGGAGGACTTCAAGGAGTTAAACCTGACACCGTGGGCAGCGAACAGTACCCAGATGAAGGAAATCAACAACCGAATTTTTTCCTACCTGCGTACATCGGAAAAGATTGTGCAAAACACCTATACCGAACAGGAAGGAATGGCATGGTACGAGGGAAAGATAGAGCCTATCTGGCAGATGCTGGCCGAAGCATTTACCACGGCATATTTTTCCAAGCATGAAATAGAATGCGGAAACCGTCTGATTATATCAGGCGGTATTTTAATGGGTTCATCCATTGAAACAAGGGTCAGGGTGCTGGAAGCGACGAAAGAAACCGGCGAGCTCACCACAAACGAAAGGCGGGAGCTGTTAGGATTTGCACCGGTGGCAGACGGGGACGACAGGCAGGTCTCCCTGAACTTCGTAAAAGCAAAAGACCAGTCAAAATATCAGAAGGGAGAAGAAACAGATGGGAATGGAGCAGAGGAAAAAGTGGATTGACCGTGAGTTTCGGGTACAGGCACGAAGCCTGGAGGACGAAAACGGTCAGACAAAGGAATTGTGGGTGGAAGGATATGCCGTAAGGTTTAACAGCCCTACGGTTCTTTTCATAATTGACGGAACAGAGTATAAGGAGCAGATTGACGACAGGGCATTTGAGGAATGCGATATGTCGGACGTCATTTTTAACTATAATCATGGCGGCAAGGTTATGGCGCGAACAAGGAACAAAACCCTGCAGCTGGAAGTCAGAGAGGATGGGCTGTTCATCCGGGCAAGATTGGACGGAACAGAAGAGGGCCGTAAAATGTACGACGAAATAAGCGGCGGATATGTAGACCGCATGAGCTTCCGCTTTACCATCCGGGAGGAAGCATACGACAAAGAAAATCATATGTGGACGGTACGAAAGGTCAGAAAATTGTACGACGTGTCTGCCGTGGATATCCCCGCATACGATGATACATCAATCGAAGCCCGAAAGAACTTTATCCTGGAGGCGGATGCTCAGGAGAAAAGACAACGTGAAGCGGCGGCTGATCTGGAACGGCGCAGACTGGTGGCAGTATTAAAATTATCAACCAAAATGGAGGAAAAGAAAGATGAATGAGAAACTGAAAAAATTGCAGGAAAGAAAGAGCGCCCTGCTTGCGGAGCTCAACAACACAGAAACACCCGTAACGGAAGAAAGAATGGCGGAAATCGAAGCCGAGATCCGCAATATCGAAGCGGATGAAGCAAGATTTGTGAAAGAAGAGGAATTAAGGAGCAGACTTGCAGCTCCGGTGGCAGGCCCTAACGCACCTCCTGCAGAGGATCCGGAGGAAAGAGCAAAGAAAATCATGGAGTCCGGAACAATGCAGATTCCGGCGGAGGAAGTCAGAAGCGCACTGGTACAGGAAAGAGCTACCACCATTGCTACAGATACGCTGGCAAAGCCTACCAAGACGGGTTCCGAAATCAAAGATACCATGGAAACAGTACCGACAATCGTGGATCAGGTGTCCGTGGTAGACTTAACCGGCGCTGCAGCCTATGAGGAACCGTACGTGAAAACGGAATCTACAGCAAGCGACAGAACCGATGGAAGCGCCGGCGAAGCATCTGACCCGGTATTCCGTGTGGCAAAGATTGAACCGAAGCTGATTAGCACAACCGCATACGTGTCCAAGAATATCAAGCGTATTTCCCCGCTGGCATATGCGGAAAAGGTGAGAAGTCTTGCGTTGAAGGCACTGAGAAGAAAGGTATCTAACCTGATTGTGAACGGAAATGCAGGGGACTTTTTGGGAATCAAGATTGCGGCAAACACCAAAAAGGAAGCTATCTGCAAGGAGTTATCCGTAAGCAGCGCAACGATTGATGCTAACACCTTACGCGATATCATTTTTGCGTATGGAGGTTCCGATGAACTTGGCGGAAATGCCGTACTGCTCCTGACAAAACAGGACCTTGCAGCATTCGGCAAGGTACGCGGCACAAACGAGAAAAAACCGGTGTATGAGATCATTCCGGATGCCACAAATCCGAATTGCGGAATCATCAAAGACGGCGGTCTGAGTACCAGATATGCCATCCATTCCGGTCTGACTTCCCTTTCGACCGCAACACAGGGCAAGGCTAAGATTCAGACCATGATTTACGGTGACCCGAAGAACTTTGAACTGGGTCTTTTTGGTCCGTACACTGTGGAAGTTTCTGCAGATTATAAATTTGCTGAAGGCCTGCTCACTATCATGGGCGAGGTAATGGCCGGCGGCAACGTAATTGTAGACGGCGGCTTCGTTATCGTAACACTGGCAGCAACTGCATAATGGTCTGCCAAGAATACAGGGATGCGGCGATTGGTGCCTTAAGACTAAGCGAAAGAGCCGCGCAAAATCAGACATTGCTAAGTGAAATAGACCGGAAAATCAATACAGCCTGCCTGGACATGGTCCGGGTGGGCATTCCTAATACTGTGGTGTATGCAGAAAATCCCAATCCGTTAGTCACCGAAGCCGTGGCAACCTTCTGCCAGGCAAAAATGGGACGGGAAGACAAAAGGGATGCCTATATGGAAGCCTATGTGTATCAGATAGAAGCTATGCGGAAATCCGCAAAGCTGCAGGAAGGAAGGTTGAATCATGAGGGCAATGAATGATGTGATTATGCTGTTAGTCAGAGACATCAGGCGTGAGAATGCAGTCGCACAGGAAACAACCGTTCAGGAATCCGAGTGTTTTGCCCGGATAGAAAGTGTGAAACGAAGTGAGTTTTATGAAGCGGACAGGGTAGGCGTCAAGCTGGCTCTGTCCGTTTACGTGAACTACGAGGACTTTAAGGCGGCCGCTGTTGTGAAAGAGGACGGAAAGAGAAAATTCCCGTCCATGGTGGAACTGGACTCTGATATGTACCGGATTTACCGGACATACCGGGTGGATGACGACGAGATAGAGCTGATACTGCAGGAGGTGGAGTGATGTCATCTTTTGAAGTAAACTTTCCGGATGATTTTTTAGGTGATTTATTAAACACATCTGCCGAAGAGATATGCATGAAAGCCCTGTCAGAAGCGGCGCCTATCATGGAGCAGAGCATGAAACGTTCCGCCAGGGCAGCAGTCATGCATGCCGGAGAGTCCGATATGGTGAATTCCATAAAAGCCACAACGCCCAAAAAGACAAAGGACGGCGACGCCTATATAGTCAATGTAGGGCCGACAGGCAAATCAGAGCATAGCTACAATGACCGGAAAACCGGAAAGAAAAAGAAGGAAAAAGTAAGCAATGCATTAAAAGCCGTATGGAAGGAGTACGGTATAGCCGGAAGACAACCGGCGCGACCATTCCTGGCAAATGCAACCAGGAATGCAGAAGAAGCAGTGGTATCCAAAATGCAGGAAGTATACAGAAAGGAGACACAGCATGGATCTGACGGATAAGATGGTAGAACTGGGTAAAAAAGTGGGATGTGAAGTAGAAGAGGGCATATATACCGATACCGGAATAAACAGTGCATCCAGATATATAGTGTTTGTATACGAGGATGAGAGACCGGACACAAGAGCAGATAACGGCGTCGAAGCGGACGTTGCATATCTGCAGATTTCGTACTTTACGCCGAAGGAGTATCCCTATATGAAAGATAAGCATACCATACGCGATTATCTGGAGGAACAGGGGTTCAGCGTGACATCCATACGGAGCTGGATTGAGGATGCCATTACAGGATATGACCGGACACGGCATACCGTGTTTGAGGTTAATTATTTAGAATCGAGGAGGAAATAAACATGAATTTTGGATTGAGCACACCGGTGATTGCGAGAAGAACCGGATACAAAACGTACAGTGATGGCTTTGTCTGCGGAAAAGCCATGACAACCGAAGTAAACCCGCAGTATTCCGAAGCATCCGTATATGGTGACAACATGCTTGCCCGCAATGCCAAGAAGCTGAAGTATGCGGATGTGAGTATGGGCACCACCACCTTGCCGGCGAAGGCAGCAGTGGTTATGTTCGGCCACACGGTGGACGAAGAGAACGGGGAGGAGCTGCGCAGTTCCAAAGACAAAGAGAACGAAGTGGGATATGGATTTTTCACCAATGAGGAAATCGATGGAGCGGATAAATGCGTGGCATGCATCCTGTACCGTGTGACATTCAATGAAGGAAGCAACAGCTATGAAACCCAGGGCGAAAACCTGGCATTCAAGACTCCCACTGTATCCGGTAAAGCAATGCCGGAAGAAAACGGAGACTGGATGATGCGAAAAGTGTGTGATACGGAAGAGGAAGCCATTGCATGGATCAAGCAGCAGTTGGGCGTGGCAGAGCAGGCAGCAAAGCCGGTGGCGTCTGTAAAGGGCGGCACCTATGCGGAAGCCCAGAGCGTGGTTCTGACGGCAAGTGACAACGGTACCATTTACTACACCACCGATGGCACAACACCCAGCAAAACAAACGGCACCAAGGCAACCAGCACAGCCATTGCCATCAGCAAGCGCACCATGCTGAAAGCGGTTAATATAGCAACCGGCAAGGCAGACTCTGCGGTGATGGCCGAGGAATACATCATCACAGGCTAAACAGAACAAAGTACCGGAATAAAAGGAAGCACCCGCAAAGTGCTTCCTTTCTTTTTGGCATATATCGGAGGTTGAGAAAATGGTAGAAAAGCCTATATTTATCACGCTGGCAGGCAAAAAGGTGCCGCTATGGTGCGATATTTTTGCCCTGAATGAAATTCAGGAGGAGTATGGCTCTATCGGCACGTTTGAGCGGAAACTGCTGGGAGTGGAGGAAACGGAAGCAGGTAAATTTACAAAAACGGAGCCGGACATGAAAGCGATTATATTTGCCCTTCCGGTAATGATACGGGAGGGCGTAAGGAAATTGGAGGCAATGGGAGAAAAGGCAGATATTGATGTAAACGAGGTGCTGCTTGATGCAGACATGCCTTTTACCATCCTTGCTGGTTATATCCATGATGCGTATAAGAGGTGTTTTATTTCAAAAAAATAAAGCCAGGAGCGGGAAAAAAGAAGGAAGAACAGCCGATAGACGTAGCCTGGATTATTTATATCGGTATGGCAAAAATGGGCTATTCGGAAAGCGAGGTCTATCTTTTGCCGATGGGCAAGTGGCTGGATATATTTGACACGTATAAAAAAGTCCATAATTTTGACACACAGAAAATGCTTTACAAGACAGAAGAGACGGAGCCGGAGAAAAAAGACTCCATATTTGACTTATAGGAGGTGAGACGGTGGCGGCAAAAAATACAATCGGCGGTAAGATTGTAATTGATGGCGTAAAGGAATACAACGAATCCATGCGTTCCATGAAGGCAGGACAGGCGGAGCTTCGTTCGGAAATGAAGCTGTGTGCGGAAACGTATAGGGAAAATGCCAACAGTATAGAAGCCCTGCGGGCAAAGCAGGAAATTCTCACCCGGCAGATCGAAACGCAAAATGAAAAAGTAAAGGCACAGGAAAAGGTGCTGAAAGCGGCGGAGGATGCCAGAACGGAAGCCCGCCGGAAGGTAGAGCTGTATACCGTATCGTTAAAGGATGCGGAAAAGAAGCTGGAGAGCATGAAAAATGCAACGGATACGACAGCGGAGGCACTGGAACAGCAGCAGGCAGAAGTCGAAAAGGCATCCACACAGTTAAAGCTGGCGGGACAGCAGTATGAAAAAATGGACGCCAGTGTCACTAAGTACACCACTGCCCTGAATACATCTCAGGCAGAACTGGTGGGTATGGAGCGCGAACTGGACAACACCAGTGATTATCTGGCAGAAGCGGCAGACAGTGCAGACGGATGCGCCACATCCATAGACCAGTATGGGAAAAAGGTAAAGGAAGCAACCGAAGAAACACAGGGATTTGGGGAAAAGACGGTGTCGGCTGTGGAAAACCTTGCCGGAGCGCTGGCAGCTTCGGGGATTGCAGCGGAGATTGACAAAATAAAGGATGCCCTGATGGAGTGTTCCAAAGAGGCGGCAGCCTATGAGACAAACATGGCAAAGGTCTACACCATCGCAGACGAAGCCAAGGTGACGCAGTCCGATATGGCGGCACAGCTCATGGAACAATCCACGGTGCTGGTACAATCCTCAAACGACCTGGCCGATGCGGCATACAATGCGATATCAGCCGGACAGGATACGGCAAATACAGTAGGCTTTGTGGCGGATGCCACAAAGCTGGCTATTGGTGGTTATACGGATGCCACAACATCCGTGGACATCCTGACTACGGCCATGAATGCCTACAAGATGGAAGCAGAGCAGTCCACGCACGTAGCGGATGCCCTGATAACCACGCAGAACCTTGGTAAGGTTACGGTAAACGAGCTGGCAGCAAATATGGGTAAGGTCATTCCCATAGCGGCTGCCTACAACGTGAACATGGACCAGCTTTCCTCATCCTATGCCATCCTTACCGCAAACGGTATCAAGGCGGCAGAGTCCACCACCTACATGAAGGGCATGCTGAATGAGTTAGGCGACAGCGGCAGCACGGTAGGCAAGATACTGAAAGAAGAAACAGGCATGTCGTTCGGCGAACTGATGGAACAGGGACTTAGTCTGGGTGATGTGATTGAGATACTTGGCGAGTCGGTAAACAATGACAGCGCGGCATTTAATGAGCTGTGGTCCAGCTCGGAAGCCGGAGTAGGCGCTCTGTCCATTCTGGGAAGCGGTGCCGAGAAGTTTAACTCTGTCCTGGAACAGATGGAGAACAGCACCGGCGCCACAGAGGCAGCATTTCAGAAAATGACGGATACTACCGAATACGCAGAAAAGCGAATGCAGATTGCGTCACAGAACCTGCAGATCGCCATAGGCAACGAATTGAATCCCACACTGAAAGAACTGTATAACACGGGCACAGACGCATTTACATGGGCGACGGAATTTGTGCAGGAGCATCCGCAGGTGGTACAGGCAGTGGCGGTTGTGGTGGCAGGACTGGGAACGGCCGCAACGGCAATAGCGGGGGTAACGGCAGCCGTGGCAGCGTTTAAGGCGGTCATGGCGGTTACAAATCCGCTGGTAGTTGGCATTACGGCGGCACTGGGAGCACTGGTGGGCGCTGTATCGGTTTACATTGCATCCAGCCAGTCAGAACAGACGGAGATCAAGAAAGAAATCGAACTGATAAAGGAGTCAACAAAGGCTACCAAAGACAAGATAGATGCCATATACGAGGAAAACGACGCATACACCCAGACGTCACAGCGTGCCAGTGTCCTGATCCGCTCCGTAGAGGAGCTGAACAAACGGGAAAAGCTGAACGCAGAGGAAAAGACCGATCTGGCAAACAGGGTGGCACTGCTAAACCAGATGTATCCGAGCCTGAACCTCGCCATAAACGAAGAAACAGGATACCTGGAGGAAAGCACGGAAGCATTTTTAAAACAGGCGGAAGCGGCAAAGTCACAGGAAGACATCAATCAGGCGAAGCAGGAAAGCATCGATCTGACGGAAGCACAGGCAGATGCGGAAGTCAACATGCAGAACATCCGGGAGAAGATGCTGGAGCTGGATGCCAATTACGAGCAGACCCTTGCCCGTATCGTGGAACTGAGCGAAAAAGGCATGGAACGCTCCGCGGGTGAAGATGAAGAATTAAACCGGCTGTATGAAGAAAACGAAGCACTGTTAGAGCTGAATGCCCAGTATGAAGAAAATGCTGCCAAAGTGGGGGAAGTAAAGGAAAAGAATGCAGAGCTGACGGAAGTATGGGAAGGACAGGCAGCAGCACTGCAGAATGTGACGGTGGCACAGATTGAATACGGCGGGCAGACCATTACGGTATCCGGAGACGTGGCGGAGAGCATCCAGAAGCTGCAGACAGAATATGCCAAGGCATCCGAGGAAGCGGAAGAGTCCTTGAAAAAGCAGGTAGGATTGTTTGAAGAGCTGTCAAATAAATCGGACATGTCCGTAGAGCAGATGTCTAAAAACCTGCAGACGCAGACAGATGCCTACACACAGTACAAAGATGATTTGATTGCGGCAAACAAGCTGGCACAGGAAGATTTATTGGACGAGGATCTGCTGGCAGATATTCAGAGCCTTGGCATACAGGGAGCCGGCTATCTGCATGAACTGGTGGAAGCGTCAAAGAATGATGCAGACGCCTATGCGGATGTGATAGCCAGCTACAAGGAGATGCTGGAAGCCAGAGGCGAGCTGTCCGACATTATGGGTGATTTTGCAACCGGATACGGGGAGCAGATGGCAGACATTCTGCAGACGCAGTCGGATACCTACGGTCAGATGAAAACGGACACGGAAATGTCCTACGATGAATTGAAGGAAACACTGGCAACAAAATTGACAGAAATGGCAGAGACCAATTCCGACGGCATCGACAGCATGGTGACCGGTGTGAATGAGAAAAAGCCGGAAATGCAGACGGCGGCAGCAGGACTGATAGATGCCGCAAGCGAGGGCATTGAAAAAAAGCTGGTGATTGTGGACGATGGAAGCAGCGAAGTTTTTTCTGCACTGGGAGCCAAAATTCCGGAGAGCATTGCGACAGGTATCCGGGCAGGACAAGACAAGGTCACGGAAGCGGTGCAGGAGGTTATCGACAATGCGATAGACCGGGCGGACTTAAGCGGCATAGCCAGCGCCATAGACAGAAAACTGGGAGAAGCGTTTGAATAGGAGGCGAGGACATTGAGGGAATTTAAGCTAATCAACGCAAGGGGCGATAGCTGGAATATGAACGAATTGGACAGCTTTCTTCACAGTCCTAAAGGGCTGGGCGGAGAACGGAAGCAGACCTATATTCAGGTGGGAAACCGGTTCAAAGTAAAGAAGGACGTGCTGAAGCAGAAAGCGCCCACATGTAAGGTGGCATTCAGCGGCTACGAAGAATTTAACCGGTTTGCAAAATTCATTCAGCACAGACCGCTGGTGCTGGAATATACCACACCGGCGGGCACCTACTACATGCAGGTATACATCACGAAAGCAACCAAGACAGAGCTGGAAACGGTGGGCCTGCAGACCGAGCTCACCTTTGCCGGACTGACTACCTGGTATAAAAAAATATCACTGGAAAAACCGAAGCAGCCGGCAAACAGCAAGAAATACCCATATCCGTACAGCTACGTGTATACGGATACGGAGCGCGGCACGTTAAAATGGACATGTGAAAGTACAGAGGACAGCCCTATAAGGCTGTCCATTTTAGGTCCGTGTAAAAATCCTACGTGGGTACACCGGGTAGACGGTCAGGTGGTGGCATCCGGAAGACTGCAGGTAGAAATTGAAACGGGGCATAGAGTGGTGATTGACACCACACAAACCCCGTTTTGCATCGCTGAATATACAAACCGAAACGTTTTCGTGCGAGACCTGTACGGATTAAGCGATTTTGAGACGGAACGGTTTCTCTTTGCCGGATTTGGTGAAAACAGGATAACGGTAATCCACGAGGGCAGCGGAGAGCTGCAGGTAGCGATGGAGGTGCAGGAAGAATATGCAGTGGTATAACATAGAAATTTTTTCCCCGGATTTTTCCTATCGTTCATCCAACCAGACGACGGAAACGGAAGTGGACATTGACTATCTGGCTATCAGCAACAGTAAAGTAGTTCTGCCAGATATCCGGGCATCGGAAGGCGATTATATCCGCATATCCGGCCACGGCAGCAGGTATATCGGAATAGTAACGGGCTGCACGGATTCGGACAAAGGATACGAAATACAATTCAAGCCAATGCTTGCACTGCTGGATGTGGATGTCCATATGACACAGGACGAATTAAAAACATCCCTGGAGCAGTGGCTGGTGGATATCATGAATGCCACATACCGGGATTCGGACGATGAAAAACAGAATATCACGGGCTTCGAGGCTGCGGCAGGAAGCCAGACACAGGATGCTATATTGGATTTCGATGGGAATATCGGAAATCTTTACCAGATGGCATCCATGGCTTTTCTGCGTTACGGGGTGGTAGTCGATTTTGACATTGATTTG
This sequence comes from Lachnospiraceae bacterium UBA5899, assembly GCA_002432425.1. Taxonomy (GTDB): domain Bacteria; phylum Bacillota; class Clostridia; order Lachnospirales; family Lachnospiraceae; genus Acetatifactor. The sequence continues at coordinate 3,241 of DJEL01000005.1, read as the reverse complement.
AAACAAAAAAGGCTGCAAGCAACGGTGGAAAAGGTAACAGCAGAGCGGAAAGTGATAGAAGCCGACATGCTGAATATATTAAGCGCCAGCTTCGTTATCAAGCAGGCAGACCAGACCGTAAACAAAATGGTGATTTACAACGAAGTAGATGAAAGCCAGACGGCAACCTTTTACTTGCTGGATGATGGAACTATATCGGAGGATGTCGATGCAGAGGGACGCCTTTCCCCGGTGGTATTCAGCACAGAATATGTGACCTACGAAGAGCCGGAGAAACCCAAGGAAGATGCCAAGACGTTCCACGACATAGCCTATGAGAGAGCCTACTCCCGGATGAGCCTGCCGGAGTATAACAATCTGATAGAGATTGAGGTCATGAACGACGACGGACTGGTACAACCGCAAAAGCTGCAGATAGGACAGCAGGCAACCATTATACGGAATAACACAGCATACCAGACCATGATTACAGGAAAAAAGGTAGGCGATACCACAATCCTGGTATTTGGTGCGGTACGGCTGGAATTAACAAAAAAACTGAAAAGGAGGATAACAAGTTGAGCATTGAGTTGAAGCAATTCGATGGAAGCACCATCACGCCGAAAGATGATGCAATTATGTATGAAATCCTGACGGGCGTTTCCGGCATCATCAGCGGATGCGACATGACAGCGATGGGCGGCGGGGTAATCAAGATAGGCTCTGGCCGCGGTATCATCAAAGGACGTCAGTTCGTCGTGCAGGAAGAGTCTATATCAGTGGAACTGTCGGCGGAAGGGGATAAGCTGGGACGAATTTACTTTCATATGAACCTTTCCGATGATGCGGCACCTATCCAGATAATGTATGTGACGGCGGATGAGCTGCCGGAGCTGGTGCAAGACGAAAATTGTAATGAGACAAACGGCATCTACGAGATAGAGCTGGGAACGTACAAAGCATCCATGCTGGCGGTAAGTGACCTAAAAAAGACCATCACCACAGTGGAAAAGTCCTGGGAGAATTTTTCCATCAAAAAGCGGGATGATTTGCTGGCATTAACGATGTCAGGCTATCTGGCAGATGCACTGATTATCAAACAGATGCTGCAGGTGGCCGGATATTTTCTCGGACCGTATACCATTCCGGCGGGTGTTGCACAGTACGAGATTTCAGATGCATCTATTACGACAACATCAATTGTGGAAATTTACCCCAAGAATTACGACGACACGCAGGCACTGTCTGATGCAGGAACATCCTGGGCACAAACGGACGGCAGTGTAACATTGCTGTTTGAGTCAGCCACGGCAGCAGCCATCAACCTGCAGTATGTCTGCGTCAGAAACATCGATGGAAATGCACCGGCGCCGACACCAACGCCGACAACGGCAGAATATGGTTCCATTACAGAAGTGGAAACAACAACATTTGACTATTCATTTTCCGGCGATTTTGCGGAAAAAACAGAGGAGGAATAAACAATGTTTACAAACAATTATCAGGCGATTTTGGATAGGATGTGCACTGGTAAAAATTCGGCAGCAGCAATGAGTAAAACGACAACGGGTACAAGTGTGCGAGAAGGATATACTCCAATCAATATTGCTAATTCTTCACCACAAATACAGTTGGGGACAGGTACAACACCTCCGAAAAAGACAGATTATGTTTTAGAGGCTCCCATTGATGCCACACTATATGATGCAACTTTCACATATCAGAGGACACAAGATTTTTCAAACGAAAGCTCTTATTCACAGTTTTTTACGAGTATAACTAACAAAAGTAGCGAACAGTTGACCGTAAATGAATGCGCTCTGTGTGTAAGCACTTCGGGAAATGCGTTCATGATAGCGCGAGAAGTATTTGACACCCCCAAAGTCTTTGAACCAGGAGAAACAAAAAGCTTTGTTTGAAAAATATTTTACTAAGGGGGAATTCACATGTCAGTAAGAATAGCAGGAGTAGGGCAGGGCGGTGAACCAAAGAACATGATAGTAGGCTTTCCATCCGCAAAGCATAAGATGGAGCTGACATCTGTAACCGGCAGCAGTGGCAACACGAAGGCATCACATTCATATTCTTGGGGTGATTTCAACGTGTCCATGAGCATGACGGTATCTGCAAACGATTCCGGAAAGTCGGCGGACGGTATCATCAATTTAGACACCACAGATTACTATGATTTGACGGCATTCAGCAAACTGTGTATTGCAGCCAATCATGTGTGCGGAAGCCATACAGGTCATGCATGGGGCGTGTATCTGGTGAGCGAAACCGGCGAGGCTGTGAAGATATCTACTGGAGGAAAAAATCAGTTTACAGCAACATCCATAGATATATCACAATATACCGGACGGTATAAGATTAGAATACGTTTAGTAACTGGCTACGCAACATACGGATATGGGGCATCTACCACGTCCATAAATGTATCGACGTTGGCGCTGATGAAATAAGGAGGTGAGGATATGGCATGGGTTAAATTCAGCGACAAAAAAGACCCTATACAAACAGATGTATGTGAAGTTAGGCAAGGCGTAGTCAATGTGCGTGCACTGAACCTGGAAGACTATTCCGGATTCAAAATGTATATGGACCGGGGAATGCAGAAAATGATGGGTGACTATTCCAGGTATACGACAAAGTACAAAGAGCCGGATGCCAACGGCATGTATGCATCGACAGGGGCAAAAAGCGAATAGAAACAACTGATAGCTGAGAGAAAGGTCTCAGCTTTTTTAGTGGAAAGAAAGAGGAAAAGACAATGGAAAAAGTAAAAACTATGATTATAGCGGCAATGTCTGCACTGATGAGTTGGTTGGGAATACTGGCAGTTCCGGTATTCCTGCTTGTAGGCTGTAACATCATCGATTACGTGACCGGATTATGCGCTGCCAAGTATCGAAAAGACAAGAAAATAAGCAGTTACAAAAGCATCCGTGGGATCATAAAAAAGGTATGCATGTGGTTGCTGATTTTGGTTGGGTTTTTCATGGATGTGCTGATTCAGTACGCAATCAATACCGCAGGAATCAATCTGGTTATTCCGTTTGTAGTGGCCACCGTGGTGGCATGTTGGCTGGTTGTGAATGAGATGATATCTATTCTGGAGAACATGATAGACATCGGTGTAAAGATGCCGCCATTTCTGATGCCAATCGTGAAGTACATAAAAACGCAAATCGAAGATACGGCTGCTATCAAGCAGGATGCAGAGGAGTAATACCATGAATACCACAGAGTTTATCGAGAAAAT
>DJEL01000020.1 GCA_002432425.1 Lachnospiraceae bacterium UBA5899 | reverse complement strand
TAATGCGACAGCCCCTTTTATTTTGTCCGGAATACCGGATGAAAATTTGGAGTTACAGAATAAAATCTGCCGGTTAAATCAGTTAAACAAAAAGGGATTGCCGTCGGGACCTATGCCGTCAATGCCTTTCATAACGGTATTGTTGGAAAGAAGAGCCGCCTCACTCTGCAAATCCATGTAGCGGACCAGTACGTCTTCTACGGAAACACCCTGTTCGGCAGCGATTTCCTCCATAACGGGACGGAGCTTGTCCAAAAGCTGCGCGGGCATCTGTACCTTCTGGGGACCCATGTCCTTTTTTACGGTTTCTTTGTATTTATTGATGCGGGATAAAAATTTTCTGTCATCTGCGGTCATTGGTTTCACCTCATTTCCCCGATATTTTATCATACATTGTCTTGTGGTGTATAGGTATTTTTGCTAAAATAAAAGTATGAAACAGTAGGAGGAATGGCTGATGGCGACAATAAGACCTTTTGCGGCGCTGCGTCCTGCCGACGGTATGGCAGAGAAGATAGCGGCATTGCCGTATGATGTATATAACCGGAAAGAAGCAAAGGAGGCAGTGAAGGATTCTCCCCATTCGTTTCTTCGGATTGACCGTGCGGAGACTACCCTGCCGGATGACGTGGATACCTATGATGAACGGGTATACAAAAGAGCGAAGGAGCTTCTTGCAGAGCAGGTGGAGAAGGGTGAATATATAACAGAGGACAAGCCCTGCTTTTACCTGTATGAGCTTGTGATGAACGGCAGAAGCCAGACCGGCGTGGTAGGCTGCGCCTCCATTGACGACTATTGCAGCAATGTCATTAAAAAGCATGAAAATACCCGCGCGGATAAAGAGGAAGACCGTATCCGCCATGTGGATACCTTAAGCACCCAGACCGGTCCCATCTTTTTGGCATACCGGGACAGGGCGGATTTGCAGACGCTGATTAAAAAGGGAAAAGAGGAAAAGCCCCTTTATGATTTTACCGCAGAGGACGGCATTACCCACAGGGTATACCGGATTGCGGATGAAGGAATGCAGAAGGAAATAGCCCGGATTTTTAAGGAGATGGACAGCCTTTACATTGCGGACGGACATCACAGGGCGGCTTCTGCCGTAAAGGTGGGCTTAAAAAGAAGAGCCGAACACCCGGATTACACCGGTAATGAGGAGTTTAATTATTTTCTTTCCGTGGTATTTCCCGACAGTGAACTGATGATTATGGATTACAACCGTGTGGTGAAGGACTTAAACGGTCTTACCCCGGAAGCTTTTCTTTCCGCCGTTGAAAAATGCTTTACGGTGGAAGAAAAAGGCACGGAGCCGGTGAAGCCGGCAGAAAAAGGCGAAGTGGGCATGTATCTGGACGGAAAGGGCTATCTGCTTACCGTGAAAGAAGAGTACCGAAACGATGACCCGGTAAAGGGACTGGATGTTTCCTTGCTGCAGGATTACCTGCTTTCTCCCATACTCGGCATCGGCGACCCCAAGACCGACAGACGGATAGATTTCGTGGGAGGCATCCGGGGGCTGAACGAGTTAAAGAAACGAACGGAAAGCGACTGCAGGGTGGCATTTTCCATGTACCCCACCTCTATCGGGGAGCTGTTTTCCGTAGCGGATGCGGGGCTTCTTATGCCGCCCAAATCCACCTGGTTTGAGCCGAAGTTAAGAAGCGGACTATTTATACATACTTTTTAGAATACTTACCTGGGAGGGCAATATGACAAAAAAATTATATAAAATGATGAACTGGCCTGTGATAGAGGAGATTATTTATTCGGAGTCGCAGGACCCGCATGCAACACTGGGACCGCACGTACAGGGAAACGGCACGCTGATTCAGGCATTTTTCCCGGGAGCACAAAAGGTGACCCTGCAGATTACAAAGGATATGTCGGAAAAGGAAATGGAGCTTGCGGATGACGACGGCTTTTTCGCAGTCTGGCTGCCCACTAAAAATGTGGGTGAGTACCAGTACATTGTGTCCTATGAAAACGGCAGTATGGAAACCATGCAGGATGCCTACCGCCACGAATGTCTGATTACGGTGGAGGACGAGGAAAAATTCGCAAGAGGCGTACACTATACGGTTTACGAAAAGTTGGGCGCCCACCCAATGAACTTAGACGGGGAGGACGGCGTGTATTTTGCCGTGTGGGCACCGAATGCCCTGCGTGTGAGTACAGTTGGGAATTTCAACCGGTGGGACGGCAGAGTGCACCAGATGAGAAAGCTCCCCAGCGGTATTTTTGAAATTTTTATCCCGGGTGTAAAGGCGGGGGATAATTACAAATACGAAATCAAACTGAAAACCGGACTGACGTATCTGAAAGCCGACCCTTATGGCAATGCGGCGCAGCTCCGCCCGGAAACGGCGTCCGTGGTAGCGGATTTGCGGAACTTTAAGTGGGAAGATAAAGAGTTTATCAAAAAGAGAAAGACCTTCCAGAAGGAAAATGCGCCCATCAGCGTATACGAGCTGTATCTGGGCAGCTTCCTTACACCGAAGGATGACGAAGAATATGCCAATTACCGGGAGATTGCAGACAAGCTGATTCCCTATGTAAAGGAAATGGGCTATACCCATGTGGAACTGATGCCGGTTATGGAGCATCCCTTAGATGCTTCCTGGGGTTATCAGGTTATTGGTTACTATGCGCCTACCGCCAGATACGGCACGCCCGAGGACTTCATGTATTTTGTGAATGAGCTGCACAAAGCGGGCATCGGTGTGATTTTGGACTGGGTACCGGCACACTTCCCGAGGGATATTTACGGGCTGTCCTCCTTTGACGGCACCTGCCTGTATGAAAACCCGGACGAACAGAGACGTTCCCATCCCCACTGGGGCACCCTGGTATTTGACTACGGCAGGCCGGAGGTTTCCAACTATCTGATTGCCAATGCACTGTTCTGGGTGGAGAAATTCCATGCGGACGGTATCCGTATGGATGCGGTGGCTTCCATGTTGTATCTGGATTACGGCAGAAATTCGGGCGAATGGACGGCAAATATTTACGGCGGCAATGAAAATTTAGAGGCAGTGGAGCTGATTAAGCACTTAAATTCCATGATGGGCAAGAGAAATCCCGGTGTATTGCGTATTGCGGAGGAAAGCACGGCATGGCCCATGGTAACGGGAAGCCTCGAAGACGGCGGACTGGGCTTTGATTTGAAGTGGAATATGGGCTGGATGAACGATTATCTGGATTACATCAAGTACGACCCGTATTTCAGAAGCCATCATCACAACGAACTGACCTTCAGCATGATTTATGCATACAGTGAGAAATTCATGCTGGTATTTTCCCATGACGAAGCCGTACACGGCAAGTCTTCCATGCTTGGCAAAATGCCCGGAGAGCGGGAACAGAAATTTGCCAACTTACGTCTGACCTATGCGTATATGTTCACCCATCCCGGCAGAAAGCTTTTATTTATGGGACAGGATATCGGCGAATTCTCCGAATGGAACGAGATGCGCCGAACGGAATGGGAGCTGTTAAAATATCCCGACCACAAAGGCATGGCGGCGCTGGTCAAAAAATTAAATGAACTCTACACCACAAAGCCCGCCCTGTATGAGTGGGACGACAAGCCGGAAGGCTTTGCCTGGATTAACAGCATAAACAGTGCGGAAAATCTGCTTACTTTTATGAGAAGAACCAGAAAGAAGGAAAGTCTTCTTGTGGTAGCAGCTAATTTCTCCGGCGTGGAAAAACAGGTAAAAATCGGCGTGCCGTATGAGGGCAGCTATAAGGAAATCTTAAATACGGATGCAGAGGAATTCGGCGGCAGCGGCATGGTAAACAAGCGCGCCAAGAGAGCGGTAAAGAAGGAATGGGACGACAGGCCCTACTCCGTATCCATTACCCTGGCTCCTCTGTCCGCAAGCATTTTGGAGTTCCGTCCGGCGAAATAACACCGGAAAAAAGACAGATAACAGAAAGGTTTGAACGGATATGAATACGATGACAGGAGTTCTTCTTACCGCTACACTGGAAGATGAGTGGCAGCAGGTTACGAAACAGGCATCCGTTTTTGAAAAATTCTTTGAAACCCTGCCGGAAAAGGCGCTTTCTTTAGGCATCCGCATTGTACTTGCCATCCTTGCTTTTATGATTGGGGCACAGATTATCAAGCTGGTGCGCAAAATCGTAAAGAAGTCCATGACAAAGGCAAAAGCGGATGTGGGAGTCATCCAGTTTACGGACTCCTTTGTGAAAGTGGCATTATATATGGTGCTGGTATTCCTCATTGCGGGAAGCTTCGGCGTGGATGCCGCCAGTATCGTGGCAGTGCTCGGTTCCGCCGGTGTGGCAATCGGTCTTGCCATTCAGGGCAGTTTGTCCAACTTCGCGGGCGGCGTGCTGATTTTGCTCTTAAAGCCCTTCAAGGTGGGGGACTACATTGTGGAGGACAACAAGGGAAACGAGGGAACCGTAACGGAAATCCAGCTTTTTTACACCAAGCTTACCACCTATGACAATAAGGTGATTATTCTTCCCAACGGTACGCTGGCAAATACCAGTATGACCAATGTGACGGAAAAAGCGAAGAGATGTCTGGACGTGCCGGTGGGCGTTGCCTACGACACGGACTTAAGGGAAGCCAAGAAGGTGCTGACGGAGCTTTTGAAGGAAGACCCGGCTACCCTAAAAAAAGAAGAGATGTTTGTCTACGTGGATGAACTGGGTGACTCTGCCGTGAAGCTCTGCCTGCGCTGCTGGGTAAAGCAGGAAGACTACTGGCAGACCAAGTGGAGACTGACGGAACGGGTGAAATACACGCTGGATGAAGCCGGTATTTCCATTCCCTTCCCGCAGATTGACGTACATCAGAAATAAAGCCCTTCAGGCAGAAGCGCACTGCGGCGGAGTGGAATTATGTCGCTTAAGCGACCCGACGCAGGCGCAGAATCCTGCAAAGCAGGATTCTTTCTTACAACAAAAAAAGATGCCGAAAGGCATCTTTTTTATAAGCTGAAAATGGGACTCGAACCCACGACCCCTTCATTACGAGTGAAGTGCTCTACCAACTGAGCTATTTCAGCAGAAATACAACAAAAATTATTATACTGGGTAAACGGAAAAAAAGCAACCACAAATTTTATGTAAACCGGAATTATTTGATTCCGGTTTTCTTTTTGCAGAAGTGCTCGGCATAGCCGATGGATAGATACAGCCCCATGGCAATGAGGCAGAGAAGAATAATAGAGGTGATAACCATGTGCATTTGAAACACCTGGGAACCGTAGATGATTAAATAGCCGAGTCCGCGTCTGGCAGCCAGAAATTCGCCGATAATGACGCCGACAAGGGCAAGACCGATGTTCACCTTCATGGTGCTTAAAACCGTAGGAATGCTGGCGGGCAGCACCACTTTGGTAAAGGCATCCTTTTTACTGCCGCCGAGGGTGTAAATCAGGGTGATTTTTTCCGCATCCACGCTCTTAAAACCGGTATACAGGCTGATGATGGAGCCGAACACGGCAACGGAGATGCCGGCGACCACGATGGTAAGGCTGCCGATGCCCAGCCAGACGATAAAAAGAGGGGCGAGGGCGGATTTCGGCAGGCTGTTTAAGACAACCAGATACGGCTCGAGGATTTCTGAGATGCCCTCCGAGTACCAGAGCAGGGTGGCAGTCAGCATGCCGAAGAAAAATACAAGTAAAAAGCTGATAATGGTTTCATAGAGTGTGATGCCGATGTGGAGAAAGAGATTTTTTTCCGTAACCAGTTCCACCAGACAGGTAAGCACCCGGGAGGGGCTGGAAAAGAAAAAGGCGTCTATCCACTTAAGGTCGGCGGCAAGCTCCCAGACAGCTAAAAATAAAAGAAAAATCGCAAGGCGGCACAGGGTAATTTTATTGTGGTATCTTTTGTGCTCCTTCACATAGGCTTCCTGTGCGGAAAGCTGTGTGCGTGCGGCTTTAGGTTTCATCTGTCATCGCCTCCCATAATAAATTGAAATAATATTTGAATTCAGGAGCATTTCTGGCAGCTAACGGGGTGTGGTCGGTCAGGGTAAGATGAATGGGAATATCGAAGCGCACCGTAGTGGGGCGGCTTCCCAAAATCAGTACCCGGTCAGCTAAACTGATGGCTTCGGAAAGGTCGTGGGTAATAAGCAGCGCGGTTTTCTTTTTGCTGCGGATAATCTCACAGATATCGGCGGAAACCATAAGTCTTGTCTGATAGTCTAAGGCACTGAAGGGTTCATCCAAAAGCAGAAGCTCCGGGTTTAAGGCAAGGGTGCGGATTAAAGCGGCGCGCTGTTTCATGCCGCCGGACAGCTCGCTGGGCTTTTTGTCCTTAAAGCGGTACAGCCCGTAATCCTGCATCATCTGCAGGACGGCGGAGGTGTTTTCGGGCGTCCGGCTGCCGGTGATTTCCAGCCCCAGCACGGCATTTTCGTAGACACTGCGCCATTCCAGAAGGTGGTCACGCTGCAGCATATACCCGATTTTCGGCGCCTTTCCGGAAACATCGTCCGAATGGAAAATGATTTCCCCGCTTTCCGGTTTTAAAAGCCCGTAGATAACGGACAGAAGCGTGGATTTTCCGCAGCCGCTGGGGCCTACCATGGCGACAAATTCACCGGGATTTATGGAAAAACTGACATCCTTAAGCGCCGGTGTTTCTCCCTGCAGACTGTGGTAGGAATAACAGATATTTTTCGCTTCCAGCAGAGGCTTTGGCATAGCTATCATCCTTTTTGTTTTATTCTTATTTTATGTACGCAAAGGGAAAGGGTGTAAGGTTATTGCATAAAATGCAAAATTATGGTACTATCAAATTTAGATTTTATTTGCGGAGGACAAAGCTATGGCACAGTTATGGGGCGGACGTTTTACCAAAGCCACCGAACAGAAAGTATTTGATTTTAATGCATCCATTTCCTTTGACAAAAATCTCTTTACCCAGGACGTGGAAGGAAGCATTGCACATGCCGTTATGCTTGGTAAACAGGGCATTCTCACTGTAGAAGAGAAGGATGCCATTGTAAAGGGCCTGGCAGGCATCAGAGAGGACGTAGAGGCAGGAAAGCTTGCCATAGACGAAACACAGGAGGACATCCACAGCTTCGTGGAGGCTACCCTGATAGAGCGAATCGGCGATACCGGAAAGAAGCTGCACACCGGACGCAGCCGCAACGACCAGGTGGCGCTTGACATGAGACTTTATACAAGAGCCCATGTCGTGGAAACGGACAACCGCTTAAAAGAGCTTCTGTATGTCATTTTACATACCATGGAGGAAAACTTAGAGACTTACATGCCCGGTTTTACCCATTTGCAGAAGGCGCAGCCGGTTACCCTGGCGCATCACTACGGCGCTTATTTTGAAATGTTCAAGCGGGACAGACTCCGCTTAAAGGATATTTATGCCCGCATGAATTACTGCCCGCTGGGTGCAGGCGCACTGGCAGGCACCACCTATCCGCTGGACAGAAATTACACCGCATCCCTGCTTGGTTTTGAGGGACCTACCTTAAACAGCATGGATTCCGTTTCCGACAGGGATTACCTGATTGAATATCTGGCGGCGCTTTCCACCATTATGATGCATTTATCCCGTTTTTCCGAGGAAATCATTATCTGGAATTCCAACGAATACGGCTTTGTGGAAATCGACGATGCCTATTCCACCGGAAGCAGCATCATGCCGCAGAAGAAAAACCCAGACATTGCGGAACTGGTAAGAGGCAAAACAGGCCGTGTATACGGAGCGCTGATGTCCTTACTCACTACCATGAAAGGTCTTCCCTTAGCATATAATAAAGATATGCAGGAGGATAAGGAACTGACCTTCGATGCCATACGCACCGTGGAAAACTGCCTGGAACTGTTTACCGGCATGCTGGCTACCATGAAGTTTAAGAAAGACACCATGGAACGCAGTGCGGTAAAGGGCTTCACCAATGCAACGGATGCAGCCGATTATCTGGTAAACCACGGCGTACCGTTCCGGGATGCCCACGGCATTATCGGCAGACTGGTGCTGTACTGCATCGATAAAAACAAGAGCATTGACGAACTGAGCATTGACGAGCTGCGCACCTTCAGCGACAAATTCGAGCCGGATGTGTACGATGCCATCAGCTTAAAGACCTGCGTGGAGAAGAGACTGACCTTCGGCGCACCGGGACCTTCCATGATGAAGGATGTCATTGCCCTGAACCGGAAGTACCTCGAAGAGGCATAAATACGTTTTTATTGAAATTTAAATAAACAAGAAGAGGAGACTATTATGAGCGAGAAACTGAAAGTAGGTATTTTAGGCGGAACCGGTATGGTGGGACAGAGATTTATTTCCCTCCTGGAAAATCATCCCTGGTTTGAAGTAACCACCATTGCAGCAAGCCCCCGTTCAGCAGGAAAGACATACGAGGAGGCAGTCGGAGACCGTTGGAAAATGACCACTCCCATGCCCGAAGCCGTGAAGAAAATCATGGTTATGAATGTCAACGAAGTAGAAAAAGTAGCATCACAGGTGGATTTCGTATTCAGCGCCGTAGACATGACCAAAGAAGAAATCAAGGCGATTGAAGAGGCTTATGCCAAGACCGAAACTCCTGTTGTTTCCAATAACAGCGCACACAGATGGACACCGGATGTTCCCATGGTGGTTCCCGAAATCAACCCGGAGCATATGAAGGTTATCGAATTCCAGAAGAAGAGACTGGGTACCGAGAGAGGCTTCGTAGCCGTAAAACCCAACTGTTCCATCCAGAGCTACGCACCGGTTCTTACCGCATGGAAAGAATTTGAGCCTTACGAAGTAGTGGCTACCACTTATCAGGCAATCTCCGGCGCCGGAAAGACCTTTAAGGACTGGCCGGAAATGGTAGGAAACATCATTCCTTACATCGGCGGCGAAGAAGAGAAGTCCGAAAAGGAACCCTTAAGAATCTGGGGTGAAATCAAGGACGGCGTTATCGTACCGGCAGAAAGCCCCGTTATTACCTGCCAGTGCATCCGTGTACCGGTATTAAACGGACACACCGCAGCCGTATTTGTTAAGTTTAAGAAGAAACCCACCAAAGAGCAGTTAATCGAGAAGCTGGTAAACTTCAAGGGACTTCCCCAGGAGCTTGCACTTCCCAGCGCACCGAAGCAGTTCATCCAGTATCTGGAAGAGGACAATCGTCCCCAGGTTGCACTGGATGTGGATTTTGAAAACGGTATGGGAATCAGCGTAGGCAGACTCCGGGAAGATACCGTATACGACTGGAAGTTCGTAGGACTTTCCCACAATACCGTAAGAGGCGCCGCAGGCGGAGCCGTTCTCTGTGCAGAGCTGTTAAAGGCGCAGGGCTATATCACCAAAAAATAAAACGTAACTTAGGGGAGGCATTATGATTAGGGAGAAGCAGACCGAGTTCCTGAACAAAAAAAATGAGGAATATCCGGGACAGGACAAACTGTTCCGGATGGTTTGTGATACCTCACATAATGCCTTTTTATATTACAATTTTAAAAAGGACGAAGTCATTACCATCGGAAACTGGGACGCTGCCTTTCCTTACATGGTGAAATCCGGGGAGGAGCTTTCCCTTCTTTTAAAGGAAGTGCCGGAAGAAGAAAGACCTTCCCTTAAAAATGCCCTTTTCCCGGAAGACAACGGAAAAGAACGCGACTTCGTGGAATGCCGCTTAAACAACGGCAGAACCTGGCTTTCCTTTGAGAGCAGGGTCCTTTACGACAAAGAAAAGAATCCGGTGGATAAAATGATATGTGTAAAGGATATTACCCGTTTTAAAAGCCAACAGGAAGAACTGGAATACCTGTCCTATTACGACAACCAGACGGCTCTTTACAACCGCAATTATTTTGTAAAGCTTCTGGGGGACATGGTAAGAAAAGCGGAAGAAGAGCAGGTGATTGTCAGTGTTCTCATTGTAGACATTGACGACTTTCGGAAAATTAACGACGGACTCGGCATGCTGGTAGGCGATGAGGTCATCCAGCAGTACGGACAGTTCTTAGGCACATTTTCCAGCGATAAATGCATTACCTGCCACATGAACAGCGATATTTTCTGCATGGCTGTTTATGACCCGGTGTGGGACAGAAGTGTAGAGCATATTTATCATAAAATCCAGGAGAGAGTGGCACAGGGCTTTGTGCTTAGCGACGGCACGGACATTCATCTGACGGTCAGCATCGGCGTGGCAGAGTACCCGGAAGCCTCCCAATCCGTTCTGGAGCTGATTAATTGTGCGGAAATTGTCATGTTCAAGGCAAAATCCGGCGGCAAATCCTCCATTCAGTATTTTGATGCGCCCATTCTGCAGGACTTTTTACAGAAGGCAAGCATTGAAAACCAGTTAAAAGAAGCTATATTCAACAAGAATTTCTGCCTGTATTTCCAGCCGCAGTATTACACGGACGGAGAAAAGCTCCGCGGCGTGGAAGCGCTTATCCGCTGGAGAAATCAGGAAAATAAAATGATAAGCCCGGCCGTTTTTATTCCCATTGCGGAAAAGAACGGCGCCATCATACCCATTGGCGGCTGGGTTGTCGAAGAAAGCATACGGCAGTATGCCAAATGGAGAGCCGAGTACGGCGTTTCCATGATTATGTCCATCAATATTTCCTCGGTACAGTATAAACGCAAGGATTTTGTAAATAAACTGATGGAAATCATTCACACGTACGGAGTGGACCCGAAGGAAATCGAAATTGAAATCACGGAGAGCGTCCTGATTGACGATTTCGCCGATGTAAAGGGGAAACTCATGCAGCTCAGAGAGTATGGTATCCGTATTTCCCTGGATGATTTCGGAACCGGTTATTCTTCCCTGTCCTACTTAAACGGACTGCCCATAGATACTTTGAAAATCGACAAAAGCTTTGTGGACAGAGTCATGACGGACCGTTCCACCCGCATTATCATGGAGTCCGTGATTACCATGGTAAACAAGTTAGGTTACGAGACCATCGCAGAGGGTGTGGAGGAAGAAGAACAGCTTAATTACATGAAAGAAATCGGCTGCCATATTATTCAGGGCTATTATCTGGGAAAACCCATGCCCGGGGATGATTTGGAAAAGCTGTTACAGGAAATGGCAAAACGAGAGGGTAAATAATCTATGCTGCTTAACAGGGGTATGGAAGCTGCACAATTAAATCAGTATTACAACCGCCCGGGAAGCGGCATGGTGGTGGTTTACGGACAAAAGGGCATTGGCAAAACATCTTTAATCCGGGAGTTCGTCCAGGATAAGCCCCATGTTTATTATATGGCAAGGTCCTGCTCGGAGCGGGAACAGATTTACCGGTGGGGAGAGGAACTGAAAGCTTACTACGGCGTAAGCGGCGGATGCCTTTCTTACGAAGATATTTTTTATTCTATACAACATGCGGGAAGCGGAAAAAGGGTTCTTGTCATCGATGAATTCCAGAACATCTTAAAAGCCGATTCCACATTCTTTCCTTCTTTGTATCAATTCTTGAAGAACCTTTCCCAAGAAGAATTTCTGGTAGTCCTGTGTTCTTCATCGGTCTGCTTTGTGGAAAACAATATGATAAAAAAGATGGGAGAGGCTGCTCACGGACTGCGCGGTCTTCTTAAACTGCGCAAATTACGTTTCACGGATTTGCGGCGGTATTTTCCGGCATATGACCTGAAACAGTGCATCTGTCTGTATGCGCTTTTGGACGGACTGCCGGGGCTCTGGAAGCACATCGATTCCACCCTTTCCGTCAAGGAAAACATCGTACAGAACATGCTGGATGCGGACGGATTTTTCCTAAGTGAGGCGATGCGCGAGGTGTCAGAGGAGCTGCGGGAAACGGCAGTATACAATACGATTCTGACCGGGCTCGCGGAAGGGCGGAATACCCTGCAGGAACTCTATTCCCACACCGGATTTTCCAGGGCGAAAATCAGTGTGTACTTAAAGAGCCTGATGGAACTGGAGCTGGTGGAAAAGGTATTTTCCTTTGATACGGAAGGACATGCCAACACAAAAAAGGGCTATTACCGGATAAAAAGCCACCTGGTGGATTTTTATTACCGTTTTGTATATCCCCACGCAAGCGATGCGGAGCTTATGAGCGGGGAAGCATTTTATGAGAAATATATCGAAAAGGATTTCCGGGCATTTGTGGATGTTCATTTTAAGAAAATCTGCCGGGAGTATATGGAAGAGGAAAATGCAGCGGGAAAGCTGCCGTTTGCCTTAACGAAAATCGGCGAATGGATTGGCAAGCAGGGCTGTGTGGACATTGTAGGCGGCACAGAAGGTAAGAACTGCTTAATCGGAGCCTGCTTCTTTACCCCCATGGTCACTTATGAGCTTTACGAAGAGCTGCTTTCGGCGGCAAAACAGGCAAAGATTGCCTACAGTTCTATTTATTTGTTTGGAATAGACCGTTTTGATGGAAAGCTCCTGCTGGAAGCAAGGGTGAAAAAGAACATCAGACTGGTGAATTTAGGAGAATAAGTTTGGGAAAAGCATTGATTATAACGGAGAAACCATCCGTGGCGCAGGAATTTGCCAAAATCTTAAAGGTATCCGGCAGACAGAACGGATATCTGGAAAACGAGTCCTACGTGATTACCTGGTGTGTGGGTCATCTGGTGGAGATGGTATATCCCGAAGAATACGACAGTAAATATAAAAAGTGGAAACTGGAGGATTTGCCGTTTCTGCCGAAGGACTATAAATACGGTGTGATTAAAAGCGTCAGCGGTCAGTACGATGTGGTGCATAAAATGCTCCACAGAGAGGATATTGATACCGTTTACTGGGCAGGGGATGCCGGAAAAGAAGGACAGACCATTGAGGAAAACATCCGCAACTTCGGCGGCGTAAGAGAAGGCATGCAGGAGCTGCGTGTGTGGATTGACTCCCAGACGGAGGAGGAAATCCTGCGCGGCATCAAAGAGGCAAAGCCCATGCGGGAATATGCCAATTTAGGCAAATCCGGCATCATGCGCACCATTGAAGACTATGCCATGGGCATCAATTTTTCCAGAGCCATGTCCGTGAAATACGGCAATCTCTTAAACGATGCGGCAGGCACGAAAAGCTACACCGCCATAGCGGTCGGCAGGGTCATGACCTGTGTTTTGGGAATGGTGGTCATCAGGGAGCGGGAAATCCGCAACTTTATCGAAACGCCTTTTTACCGTATTGTGGGAAAATTTACGGATGCGGAAATCGAAGCGGAATGGAAGACCACGGAGGAGTCGGCGTATTATGCCTCTCCGCTTTTATATAAGGAAAACGGTTTTGCAAAGGAAGAGGATGCAAAAGCCTTTTTGGAAAGCCTTGCCGGGAAAGAAGCCCGGGTATCCTCTGTTGAAAAAGGCATCAGCAAAAAAAAAGCGCCGCTTTTGTTTAACTTAGCGGAGCTGCAGGCGGAGTGTGCCAAACGGTTTAAGATAAGTCCGGACGAAACCCTGCAGATTGCCCAGGATTTATACGAAAAGAAGCTGACCACCTACCCCAGAACGGACGCCCGCGTGCTGTCGAGCGCCGTGGCAAAGGAAATCAGCAAAAATATCAGCCGGTTAAAAGGATATGAGCCGGTCAGCCAATTTGTGAATGCCATTATGCAGAGCGGCACTTACCGGAGCATCGGCAGGTCGGCATACACGGATGACTCCAAGATTACGGATCATTATGCCATTATTCCCACGGGACAGCTTACGGAATTAAACTCCGTAAACGGTCTGCACAGACAGGTATATGACCTGATTGTGAGACGCTTCTTAAGCATTTTTTACCCGCCCGCGGAATACCAGACCGTGAAATTCATTGCGAAAATAGAAAAGGAGTCTTTCTTTGCCGGCGGTAAAATCTTAAAATCTCCCGGTTATCTTGCTGTTATGGGAAAAGAAGCGGCGGAAGAGAAGGACGAGGACGGTGGCGAAAAGGAAGAAGGCACTAATGCCAAGACGCTTCTTGCCATGATAGAAAAGCTGTCGGAAAACGATGTGGTGCCCGTGAAGGGAATGGATATCAAAGAGGGCAAGACCTCGCCGCCTAAGCGGTATACCTCCGGTTCCATGGTTCTTGCCATGGAAAATGCGGGACAGCTTATTGAGGACGAAGAACTGCGTGCCCAGATTAAGGGCTCCGGCATCGGCACCTCCGCGACCAGAGCGGAGATTATCAAGAAGCTGGTGCGGGTAGGGTACCTTAACCTGAACCGCAAATCCCAGGTGCTGACCCCCACCATGCTGGGAGAAATGATTTTTGAAACCGTCAGCATGACCGTGCCGGAGCTGTTAAACCCCAAGATGACGGCATCCTGGGAAAAGGGACTGGACGGCATCACCAGGGGAACCGTGGATATGGGAGAGTACCGGGCGAAGTTAGAGGATTTTATCCGCAGGGAAACCCTTTCCATGGCGCAGACCGACAGGAAGCAGGAGTTGATTAAGCGGATACAGCCCCTTACCGGCAGGGAGTCAAGAGGCGCTGCCGCCAGGAAAAAATTAGGCATCAAATGCCCTTTATGCGACGGGGAAGTGGAAACCACCCCCTTCGGTTACGGCTGCAGCAATTACCGGACAAACGGCTGCAAATTCTCTATCGGCACCATTGCCGGCAGGGATTTGACGGAAGAAGAGGTAACGAAGCTTTTAACAGAAGGAAAGACGGAAATCTTAAACGGCTTTGTTTCCAAGTCAAAGAAGAAATTTTCCGCGGCCCTTGTTTATAAAAAGGATGAGAACGGCGTACCCTCCATCCAGTTTGATTTTTCCGGCAATGTGCCGGACGTACTGGAAGGCGTTGCCTGTCCGGTCTGCGGAGACCCCATAGAAATCATGCCTTACGGCTACACCTGCCGCAGACATAGGGAAAACCCGGAGGCATGTTATTTTTCCATCGGAAAGATTGCCGAGAAGCAGCTCTCGAAGCAGGATGTAAAGGAACTTATCCAGAACGGACACACCCAGACACTCCGGGGATTTAAGTCCAAGAACGGCAAGAAATTCGATGCGGTGCTGACCCTTACGGAAGAGGACGGCAGAAAGAAGCTAAAGTTTGACTTTGAGCATGTGGAAGCCAAGAAGGTGAAGGATGCGGTCTGCCCCTTATGCGGCGGTGAAATGCTGGTGACACCTTTCGGCTATGCCTGTGCCAACAGAAGCCGGGACGGAAAGGAAGGCTGCAGCTTTGCCATCGGCAAGATTGCGGAAAAAGACCTCACGGAAAGCAATGTACGGGAGCTCCTTACTACCGGAAAGACCGGCACCATCCGCGGGTTCAAAGGAAAGTCCGGCAAAAAATTCGATGCCTGCTTAGAGCTTGTAAAAGAAGAAGGAAGTGCTAAAATACAGTTTGACTTTGAACATGTGGAAGCGAAGAAGGTAAAGGATGTGGCCTGCCCCTTATGCGGCGGTGACATTGTCCAGACGCCCTTCGGCTACGGCTGTGCGGCATATGACAAAAACAATCCCGAGAGCTGCCGGTTTTCCATCGGCAAAATTGCCGGTGTGAAATTAAAGGAAGCTTCGGTAAAGGAACTTCTGCAGAACGGCAAAACCTCACCCATTCAGGGCTTTATCGCCAAAACCGGCATGATGTTTGAGGCGGCGCTGAAACTGGACGAAGAAAAAAAGGTGGTTTTCGATTTCCCGGGAAAGGAAGAACCGAAGGAAACCACGGTGAAATGTCCCAAATGCGGACAGATCATGAAGAGGGACAAATGGCGTTACCTCTGCGAATGCGGCTACAGCCAGTTCCATACCGTAGCGGGCATTGCCCTTACGGATGAGCAGATGACGCAGATTTTTACCGAAGGCCGCACGAAGGAGCCTGTCCGGGGCTTTACTTCCAAAGCCGGAAATGTGTTTGATGCGTTCCTTGTCTTAAAGCAGGACGAGAACGACAAGGACAGCATTTCCTTTGATTTCAACGGAGTGGGAGATAAAACGGAAGAACAGCCCGAACAAGAAACTGCGGATAAACAGCCTGAGCAGGAAAATGCGAAAGAACAATCTGGACAGGAAATACCCCAAGACAATATAAATAACAAGGAGAACGAAGATGGAAGCTTGCAAAATCAGTAACATGTATACTTTGTCCGAGACCATAGCGGCCGGACTTTTTGAAGGAGCGGAGTACCCCTGGGAGGTACTGCCGAAAATTCATGATTTTATTTTGGAACTGGGCAAAAACCTTCTTACGGACAAATTTGAAAAAAGAGGTGAGAATATCTGGATTGCCAAGTCTGCAACGGTTGCTCCCACTGCCTGCTTAAACGGCCCGTTAATCGTGGACGAGGAAGCGGAAATCAGGCACTGTGCCTTTGTCAGAGGCAACGCCATTGTGGGAAAAGGTGCCGTTGTGGGAAATTCCACCGAATTAAAGAATGTGGTTTTATTTAACAAGGTGCAGGTGCCCCATTACAATTATGTGGGCGACAGCATTTTGGGCTTCAAATCCCATATGGGAGCCGGTTCCATTACCTCCAACGTAAAGAGTGACAAGACCCTTGTCGTGGTAAAATCCGCGGATGAAAAAATCGAGACAGGCCTTAAGAAAATGGGAGCCATGCTGGCGGACCATGTGGAAGTGGGCTGCAATTCCGTCTTAAATCCCGGTACGGTAATCGGCAGAAACTCCAATATTTACCCGACTTCCTGCGTAAGAGGCTGCATTCCCGCAAATTCCATCTATAAAAACGAGAAGGAAATTGTAGAAAAAGCAACAAGTTTTTAAAAAAAACTGGATTTTTTGCGGTAAATATGAGAAAATGATGTTTGCGAGAAGAAATGGCAGAGTAAGTGCATGACTTTGCTGTTTTAGATATTACATAGTTGAAAGGAGATTTCACATGATTTACTCAAAAGAAGTTGAAGAAATGTGTACAGTTGCACAGGGCGTACATCATGGATGTGCACCTATCCCTGAAGAAGCAAAATGGGTTCAGGCAAAAAAAGTAGAAGATATTTCCGGCTTGACACATGGTGTTGGCTGGTGTGCACCTCAGCAGGGCGCATGCAAGCTTACCCTGAATGTTAAGGAAGGTATCATCCAGGAAGCTCTGGTTGAAACCGTTGGCTGCTCCGGTATGACCCATTCCGCTGCAATGGCTGCGGAAATCCTTCCCGGACTTACCGTTATGGAAGCTTTGAATACAGACCTTGTATGTGATGCTATTAACACAGCAATGAGAGAGCTGTTCTTACAGATTGTTTACGGACGTACCCAGAGTGCATTCTCTGAAGACGGTCTGCCTATCGGTGCAGGTCTTGAAGACCTTGGAAAGGGCTTAAGAAGCCAGGTTGGTACTATGTACGGTACCTTAAAGAAAGGCCCCAGATATCTGGAAATGGCTGAAGGCTATGTAACAGGTATTGCACTTGACAAAGACGATCAGATTATTGGTTACAAGTTTGTAAACTTTGGTAAGATGACCGACTTTATGAAGAAGGGTGACGATGCGAACACTGCTTACGAAAAGGCTTGCGGACAGTACGGCCGTGTAGACGATGCAGTTAAGATTATCGACCCCAGAAAAGAATAATCAGGATAAAGGAGGACATAAAAATGGCTTTATTTGAATCATATGAAAGACGTATTGATAAGATTAACGCTGTATTAAACAGCTACGGTATCTCCTCTATCGAAGAAGCTGAGAAGATTACCAAGGATGCAGGTCTGGATGTTTACGAACAGGTAAAGAAAATCCAGCCCATCTGTTTTGAAAATGCTTGCTGGGCTTACATCGTAGGCGCTGCAATCGCAATCAAGAAAGGCTGCAGAAAGGCTTCCGAAGCTGCAGCAGCAATCGGCGAAGGCTTACAGGCATTCTGTATCCCCGGCTCCGTTGCAGATACCCGTAAGGTAGGTCTTGGTCATGGTAACCTTGGCAAGATGCTTCTGGAAGAGGATACAGACTGCTTCTGTTTCTTAGCAGGTCATGAATCCTTCGCAGCAGCAGAAGGCGCTATCGGTATCGCAGAAAAGGCAAACAAGGTTCGTCAGAAACCTCTCCGTGTTATCTTAAACGGTCTTGGAAAAGACGCAGCTAAGATCATTTCCCGTATCAACGGCTTTACTTTCGTAGAGACCGAATACGATCCTTACACCAACGAAGTTAAGGAAATCGAGAGAATCGCTTACTCCGAAGGCCTTCGTTCCAAAGTAAACTGCTATGGCGCTAACAGCGTTCCCGAAGGTGTAGCAATCATGTGGAAAGAGAACGTAGACGTTTCCATTACCGGTAACTCTACCAACCCCACCAGATTCCAGCATCCCGTAGCAGGTACCTACAAGAAGGAAAGAATTGAAGCCGGCAAGAAGTATTTCTCTGTTGCATCCGGCGGCGGTACCGGTCGTACCCTTCACCCGGACAACATGGCTGCAGGTCCTGCATCCTACGGCTTTACCGATACCCTCGGACGTATGCATTCCGATGCACAGTTCGCAGGTTCTTCTTCCGTACCCGCTCACGTAGAAATGATGGGTCTGATCGGTATGGGTAACAACCCCATGGTAGGTGCCACCGTAGCTGTAGCTGTAAGCGTAGAGGAAGCAGCAAAAGCTGGTAAATTCTAAGTAGTACAAGATTTATTTTAAGGTTATACAAAAGTAAAAACGGGAACTGTATAAAACAGAACCCGTTTTTATTTTTTTGTTTTCTTAAATGGAAACTATGGTATTGACAAATTTTTCTATAAAAGTTTCTGCACTGAAATGCAAAAACTTTCAAAATTTTACTTTTTTTGCAGTATAGATACAAAACATATTACGGATTTCTTTTTCATCCCGGGTCCGCAACAACAAGTTGCTTTTCACGCAACCCATTCACCTGTATGATAGAGCCATGAGGAGGTGGCGACGATGGAAACAAAAAATATTATTTTAGAGCTTCGCACACAAAGAGGAATGTCACAGGATGAACTGGCTGAGAAAGTCATGGTAACGAGGCAGGCGGTATCCCGATGGGAGAATGGAGAAACGGTGCCCAATACGGAAACGCTAAAGCTATTGTCAAAGGAATTTGATGTTTCCATCAATACGCTGTTAGGGGAACCGAGAAAACTGGTTTGCCAGTGCTGCGGAATGCCGATTTCGGATGATGCAATACTGGGACGTGACAAGGACGGCGCATTGAATGAGGACTATTGTAAGTGGTGCTATGCGGACGGGACTTATACATATCATGACATGGACGAACTTATTGATGTCTGCGTGAAAAATATGGTAAATGAGGAGTTTACGGAGGAGCAGGCACGTTCCTATATGAAAGAACTGCTGCCCAAACTGGATTACTGGAAAAGATATGAGGAACTCAGTGATAACGGGCAGTTTGAAGAGTGTAAGAAACAGTTAATGAAAGAAATAAACAACCTTTCCATAGAGGGACTTCCCAAAGTGGAGCGGCTGCATGCTCTTGTGGGAAAATATGTAAATTTAGAGTATACCCTGCCGGGCGGACAGAAGGTGAAATTTCTGGATGACGGGAAAACCTATCTGGGAAATCAGTTAGAGTCGGAGTTTGGCGGAGACAGGTGTTTCGGCGTTCTTGCCGGTATGGATTTTATTCTGATAAGCACTTATGAGGCAAACGGTGAAAATCCGGAACTTATTTTCTACAAAAAGAGATGATAAAAGTTTCTGTTTAAGGTATAATGGGGAAAAAGACATAGCGAAAGAAAGTACCATGGAACAGAAATCAATCAACAAAGGCTTTTATATAGCAGGGCTTCTGGTGCCGCTCATTGCCTTTCCACTGTTTTTCTGGATAGAAAGATTAGTGGGAGAGGGAGTGATGCCGGGATGCCCTGCCAGATTATATTTACATCTGTACTGCCCGGGATGCGGCGGGAGCAGGGCACTGCATTTATTTTTGCAGGGCCGTTTTTTGATGTCTTTTTTGTATCATCCGATTGTGCTTTACGTTGCACTTATTTATATACCGTTTATGGTGACGCAGACATTGGAATATGTGACAAAAGGGAAAATACATGGTATGCTGATGAGGATGGGGTATCTGTACGGAGCCCTGGCGGTCATCGGCATAAACTGGGTGGTGAAGAACGTGCTCCTCATAGGCTGGGGCATAGATTTCTTAACTTAAGGGGAAACAGACCGAAAACGAAAAGCGGATTTTATAGAAAGGGTTACGGAAAGGACAAAGATGAAGCATTTTTCCCTGAAAGCCTTAAAAGAAGAAATAGCGGCTCTGGCGGTAATAGCCGTTTTTTATATGGTATTGCAGGGACTCGGGATATCCTGTCCGATAAAATTTGTGACCGGAATATCCTGCGCCGGATGCGGGATGACAAGGGCATGGAAAGCCCTTCTTTTTCATGGGGATTTCAGACAGGCATTCTACTACCATCCGCTGTTTTTACTGCCCGTGGAATTTCTGGTTTTGTACCTGTTCAAAAACGGTATCAACCCGAAAGTTTATAAATTTTTTATATTTACAATTTGTATATTATTTGTTATTGTCTATATATACAGAATATTTAACGGTAGCGATACGGTTGTTACGGTGAATATTCGGTATGGCTTATTATATAAATTAATAAGCATATTTTTTGACTGAGGAGGAAATAAAAATGTTTTGTTCAAAATGCGGTGGTCAGGTACCTGACGGTACAAGATTTTGTCCGAACTGCGGTACGGATTTGTCTTTGGGAAAGCAGCTTGCAAATTCGGCAAACAACATGTTCAACGATGCAGAGAAACAGGTGGGAAATGCCTTCAATGACATTCACAACACATTTGCCAACAGTGGAAATGTACCCCCTTACGGCGGGGAAAAGCTGCAGGCGGACAGAAGCCTTGCCATGTACATACTTCTTTCCATTATTACCTGCGGTATCTATTCTTATTATTTCATTTACAAAATAGCACATGATGTCAACATTGCCTGTGACGGTGACGGAGAAAGCACATCCGGTCTGGTAGCGTTTATCCTGTTATCCTTCATTACCTGCGGTATTTACTCCTGGATTTGGGAGTATAAGCTGGGCAACAGACTGGCTGCCAATGCACCGAGATATGGCATGTCCTTCCAGGAAAACGGTACCACACTTTTAATGTGGTGTCTGTTTGGTTCCCTGTTATGCGGTATCGGACCTTTCGTTGCCATGAGCATTTTAATTAAAAACAGCAATAAGATTTGCCAGGCTTATAACAGAGTACACGGCTTATAAAATCAGTTCATATAGAAAATTTATATGATAAATACTTTGTCCTGCTGTATACGGCAGGACAAATAGCAGGAGGAAAAGAGAATGTTTTGTGGAAATTGTGGTAATCAGGTTCCTGAAGGCGCAAATGTATGCCCTAACTGCGGTACACCGGTAGCAGGTGCACCCGTTCAGCCGGCAGCACCTCAGGCAGATGTAAACTTTACGCAGGCGACGCCTCAGCAGGAGGCAGCTTACACGCAGGCGGCACCCCAGCCGGAAGTAAATTACGGACAGGCGGCGCCTCAGCCGGAAGTAAATTACGGACAGGCAGCGCCCCAGCCGGATATGAATTACGGTCAGGCAGCACCTCAGCCCGGCATGAATTACACCCAGCCCGTACCTCAGTCCGATGCCAATACAACGATTGCACTGGTATGCGGTATCGTCAGCATCGTCCTGAGCATTCTCGGCGGTATTCTGTTCGGTGTCATTCCTGCAATCATTTCCGTTGCACTTGGTGTAGTGGCAGTTGTACTGGCTATCAACATCAACAAGACTTCCCCGGAAAAGAAGGGGAATGCAGCGCTTATCTGCGGTATCATTGGTCTTGTATTCGGTGTTGTATTTGCAGCAGGCTGCAGCATCTGCGGCTGTGTAACCGGAGGATATACCTGCTATGGCTGTGTAGGCGGCAGCTGCAAGGCTTCCAGCGATATATCCAGAGGAGCAGGCGATATCATGAATATCCTGGAAAACTACGATTACAGTGACTGGGATTATTAATTTCGGGTTCGTATTTTTTTCGACAGAAAAAAAGAGTGGCCGGAGCCCCCAAAAGCCCGGCCATTATCTGAAATTGGAGAAAACAGTATTATGTTACCATCAATTAGTGCGTTTGGCCTTTTTGACCTTCCCACGTATGGAATGATATTTTTTGCGGCATTCGTGATTGCCGTTATAATTGCTTTGCGGATGGCACCGGCATACGGGGTACCGGACAGTGATTTGCTGTATGCGTCCATTTATGCGGCAATAGGACTTGCGGCAGGCGCCAAGCTTATGTATTTTATCAGCAAGCTTCCGCAGATTATCCGGCATTTTCCGTCCTTTATCCAACTGATAAAGGTGAGTCCCTTAGATGCACTGGCATATGCTTTCGGAGGCCTTGTTTTTTACGGCGGTCTGTTAGGCGCGGCGGCAGGCATATATGTATACTGCCGGCAGTATAAAATACCGGTATATCCGTTTATGGATATTACGGCGCCGCTGATACCTTTTGTGCATGGGTTCGGCAGAATTGGATGCTTTATGGCAGGATGTTGCTACGGCATTGAATATCATGGACCTTTCAGCGTACAGTTCCCGTACAACGAAATGATTCCGGAGCTTAGTGAGGTATCGAGATTTCCCGTACAGCTTCTGGAAGCGGGCATGAACTTCACAGTAAGTGCCGTTTTATTTATACTGATGAAAAAAAAGAAGACAAAGACCGGGCAGTTACTGGGGATTTATCTGATTTATTATACAATAGCCAGATTTTGTCTGGAGTTTTTTAGAGGCGACTTAATCAGAGGACAGATATTCGGCATATCGACCTCGCAGATTATCAGTTTTATTCTGCTACCGGCCGGTATTATTCTGGTTCGGGGTAAATGGATAGAAAAAAAGCAGAACAGAGGGTAGAAGTATTCTCTGGCGAAAGCATGCGGAAGGAGAGGGGAATATATGAGATACGCTTACAGCAGCGGGTATTATCGTGATGTGTATAGTGCCATGATGTCTGCCATGGTGGTCATTTATATGGTCATTGCACTTGTCAATTTAGTGGTTTATATCCTGAGTATCGTGGCGAATTACCGGTTGTTTGAGAAAGCAGGCGAAGAGGGATGGAAAGCCATTATTCCGTTCTACAACTATTTTGTGCTCTGCCGGATTGTCATGGGCGATTCTTTGTGGTTCTGGCTGGGATTTGTTCCGGGCATCAATGTTTTCGGCAGGTTTTATATCCGGTTCAAAACCGGAGAAGCCTATGGAAAAACGACAGGTTTTAACATCGGCATGATGCTTTTGCCGTATATATTCCGGATTATTCTGGCATTTGACGCAAAGACTGCCTATTACGGACCGGACAACATACGCAGGGCGAACGGCTACAACCCGTATAGTCCGCAAAATCCGTATGCTCCCGTGAATGACAGCTTAAATTCCCCGGAGAACGGAAATTTATAAGAATGAAACCCGAAAACCCTAATATACTGATAAAAAGTATATCAGGGTTTTTCTTATGAAAAAAATATTAGTGATAGTGCTTTTGCTTTCCATGTATTTTGTGGGGCAGGCATTAGGATATGCCACAAGCTATGTGAGGCAGACAAATTCCGGCAAGGTGCTTTCCGCGGAAAACTGGGGGCTGGGATTTGGAGAAGAAGGCACAAAACCCACGGGTAATGTTAGCGCAGAAGAGCTTGGGCAGTACGATGCGCATTACGTGGGAAGCACCGAAGAAAAGGTGATTTATCTGACCTTCGACTGCGGCTACGAAAACGGAAATACGGAGCCCATTTTGGATGCCCTAAAGAAACACAATGTGCAGGCAACCTTTTTTGTGGTGGGACATTTTTTAGAGTCGGCACCGGAAATCGTAAAACGGATGGTGGAGGACGGGCATGCGGTCGGCAACCATACATACCATCATCTGGATATGTCTAAGATTTCCGATGAAGCCTCCTTCCGGAAAGAAATGGAGGATGTGGAAACCCTGTTTCAGTCCATAACCGGAACGGAAATGGCAAAATACTACAGACCGCCGCAGGGAAAATTCAGCACGGAAAATATGAAAATGGCGCAAAGCATGGGATATCAGACTTTCTTTTGGAGTCTTGCCTATGTGGACTGGTATCAGGATAACCAGCCCACACACGAAGAAGCGTTTCAGAAACTGACGGGACGTATTCATCCCGGCGCGATTGTGCTGCTGCACAGCACTTCAAAGACCAATGCGGAAATACTGGATGAACTTCTGACAAAATGGGAAGAGATGGGGTATACCATAAAACCGTTGTCAGAAATTTCATGAGAAAGTTTATTCGTTACCGGTTTCGATGATAACATCGGAATCGGTAATTTCTTTGCCCTGCAGAAGCTCTAAGATAACGGTCACACGCTTGCAGGCTCTGTCGTAGTTTTCCTTGGCGTACTCAGCGGTATATTCGTTAAAGGAATGGTTGGCGTAGGCTTCGTGGTAAGAAGAAACCGCCGTGGACATATACTCGCTGGCTTCGTCGGCAAGCTGCTCCATGTAGGAGTAGTCGTCCGGAACGGAAAGCTCAGCCAGAAGCTTGAACTGCTGGTCAAGCTGGTCTAAGTAGTCAAGCAGGATATCGGGAGCATCTTCGGAAGAAGAGTCGATGCTGTTGATACCGGCGTCGATTTCCGCCACATTGTCGCAGAAGGTATTGATATCGTTTTCAAATTTTGCCTTGGCAGGGTCAGCTGTTTTGCCACAGGCTGTAAAAAGTAAACCGGCAGAGAGAACAAGCAGTGCCAGAAAATGTTTTGTTTTCATGGAAAGACCTCCTTTTTTCGTACCTATTTAATCTATCATATCTCGGGAAAAAAGACAACAGAAAGTGACTTGACAGAAAGCGGTAAATCCTGTATGATAAATCCAGTTAGCGGTGGCTAACTTGAAAGGAGGAACCGATTGAGTTACGAAACATGGGAAAAACTGCAGAGTTCACCTTCAGGCAATATTGACAGGGAACTTGCCATGCAGTGTGCGCCTCTGATTACCGGACTGAAAGCGTCCAATCTGTTAACCATTCCCTGGAGCGAATACGAGTCCATGCTTGAGGTACTGCGGGGCAGTAAAATCGTAAGCTTTTATCTGGGAGAAACGGAAAACCGCGGTGTTTTCTTTTTATACCGGACGGATAAAATGGAAAAACTTCTGCAGGATGAAGAGGTGGCGGCTTTCTTACAGGAAAGAGGCTATGATGAACTCACATTAAACAACGTACTTACTTCCTTTCGGATGAGATACCTGGCTTACAGGGAAGGAAAAGCGGAGTTCCCTCACGAAATGGGAATACTTCTGGAATATCCGGTGGAAGACGTGGAAGGTTTTATCCGGTACGGCGGCAGAAATTATCTCTGCAGCGGCTACTGGAAGGTATATAAGGACAGGGAGAGTAAACAGGAGCTTTTCCAGAAGTTTGAATATGCAAGGGAAAACCTGATTCAGCTCTTATCCTTTCAGGTGGGAATGAAAGACATTCTTACCATTTGTCAATAATAATCAAAATTTTAAGAAAAGAGGAAAAGTAAAATGGATAAAATTTATGTAATTTTCTGGACAATGGGCGGCAATACACAGGCAATGGCAGAGGCTGTTGCGGAAGGCATCAGAAAGGCAGGAAAGGAAGCAGAGGTTGCTTTCGTAGGCACCGTTCCGGCAGATACCTTAAAGGATGCAGGCGCATTTGCATTGGGATGCCCCGCTATGGGAGCAGAGGTTCTGGAAGAGTCCACCATGGAACCGTTCGTTATGGAAGTGGAAGGCTTTGCGGCAGGAAAAAAGATTGCCCTGTTCGGTTCTTACGGCTGGGGCGACGGCGAGTGGATGCGTGACTGGGAATCCCGTATGATGGCTGCCGGCGCAGAAGTGGTAGGCGGCGAAGGCGTCATCTGTCATGAAACTCCCGACGAAGAAGGATTAGAGGCGTGCAGGGAATTAGGAGAAAAGCTTGCCAATGCTTAAATCGGAAGAAAATAGAAGAGCTCTTAAAAAAATTAAAAATAGGGCTTGCATTTTCTTGGTACTCATTGTATACTTTACATTAGTTAGCAGATGCTAACTAATGAGTAAATCATGTGGAATCCTCATTCATGCTATCGCATGAGCCGAAAGAATGCACGCTTTCGGGAGGATACCCCACTTACAGAAAGAAAAGGAGCGTACAAAATGGTTAATCATCTGAGTATTGAAAAAGTATATGGCAGAGAAATCTTAGATTCCAGAGGAAATCCTACCGTGGAAGCAGAGGTTGTTCTGGCAGACGGTACCATCGGAAGAGGAACCGCACCCAGCGGCGCATCCACCGGTGAATTTGAAGCACTGGAACTTCGCGACGGAGACAAGGCAAGATACGGCGGCAAGGGTGTTACCAAGGCCGTTGAAAATATAAATACAGTTATCAACGATGCAATCAAGGGTCTGGATGCTTCCGACATTTATGCGGTAGACAAGGCTATGATTAAGGCAGACGGCACCAAGGACAAATCCAATCTCGGCGCCAACGCCATTCTGGCAGTTTCCATTGCAACCGCAAGAGCGGCAGCAAATGCCATGGAGCTTCCTCTTTACCGTTTCTTAGGCGGTATTTCCGGCAACAGACTTCCGGTTCCCATGATGAACATTATCAATGGCGGATGCCATGCACTTTCCAGCGGACTGGATGTACAGGAATTCATGATTATGCCCGTAGGAGCACCTTCCTTCAAGGAATGCTTAAGATGGTGTGCGGAAGTATTCCATGCACTGGCAGCTATCTTAAAGGAAAGAGGTCTGGCTACCTCCGTTGGTGACGAAGGAGGTTTCGCTCCGGCACTGAAATCCGACGAAGAAGCAATTTCCACTATTCTGGAAGCTGTAGAAAAAGCAGGCTACAAGCCCGGCGTGGATTTCAAGATTGCCATGGATGCCGCTTCCTCCGAATGGAAGAGCGAAAAAGGCAAAGGTTATTACAAGCTGCCCAAGGCAGGTACCGAGTATACTGCAGAAGAGCTGATTGAGCACTGGGCAAAGCTGTGTGAAAAATATCCCATTATCTCCATCGAGGACGGTCTGGATGAAGAGGACTGGGAAGGCTGGCAGAAGCTTACCGAAAGACTCGGTGACAAGGTTCAGCTCGTTGGTGATGACTTATTTGTTACCAACACCGAAAGACTGGCTAAGGGTATTTCCTTAGGCGCAGGCAATGCCATTCTGATTAAGTTAAACCAGATTGGTTCCGTATCCGAAACCCTGGAAGCTATCAAGATGGCTCACAAGGCAGGATACACCGCTATCAGTTCCCATCGTTCCGGTGAGACGGCTGATACCACCATTGCAGACCTGGCAGTCGCATTAAATACCTGCCAGATTAAAACCGGCGCACCTTCCAGAAGTGAACGTGTTGCCAAGTACAACCAGCTTCTCCGCATTGAGGAAGAACTGGGCGACAGTGCCGTTTATCCCGGCATGAAGGCTTTTAATGTCAGACAGTAACAACTGGCAAAAAGCAGTAACTACCGGTTTCTAAACATCTCCTTACAAATAAATAAAATGGCTTAAAGGGAAAGTCCGCAGATTATCTGCGGATTTTTTCTTGATGTTTTTTTCTGTTTTACCCGTCATAATTTAGCAAAACATTGCCAGAAACACTTTAGTGTGTTAAAATAAACTCTATGTAATTTTAGAAATGTTGGAGGAAAACCATGAACGGAGCAGATGCTATTATCAAATGTCTGGAAGCCGAGGATGTCAAAGTTGTGTTTGGCTATCCGGGCGTTGCTATTTGTCCTTTTTATAACAGTATCTTACAATCTGATATTAAAACCGTGCTGGTGCGCACGGAACAGAATGCAGCCCATGCCGCAAGCGGAATGGCAAGAATGACGGGAAAGCCGGGTGTCTGTGCCGTAACGAGCGGACCGGGCGCCACCAATGTCATCACCGGCATTGCCACCGCATTTGCGGACAGCATTCCCTTAATCTGCATTACCGGTCAGGTAAACAGCGAGCTTCTGGGAAGCGATGTATTCCAGGAAGCGGATATTACGGGCGCTGTGGAGTCCTTTGTAAAATACAGCTATCTTGTGAAAAACGTGCAGGATATTCCCCGTATCTTTAAGGAAGCCTTTTATATTGCCAATTCCGGCAGAAAAGGTCCGGTGCTGATTGATATTCCCATCGATGTCCAGAATGCGGCAATCAGCCGTTTCGCATATCCGGAGGAAGTCAATATCCGTACCTACAAGCCTACCGTAAAAGGTCATATTGTGCAGATTAAAAAGGTAATCAAGGCACTGGAGCATGCAAAGCGTCCCATTATCTGTGCGGGCGGCGGTGTGCTTTTAAGCGAAGCGGAAAATGAGCTGCGCACCTTTGCGGAGACCTATAAAATTCCCGTAGTGTCCACTATGATGGGCATCGGAGTAATGCCTACCGAGCATCCGCTTTACTACGGCATGGTGGGCAACAACGGCAAAGCTTATGCCAACCGGGCCATGAACGAGTCCGACCTGCTTATCATGGTGGGCGCCCGTGTGGCGGACAGAGCGGTCAGCCAGCCGGATTTGATTACCCAGAACAAAATTCTGGTACATATGGATGTGGACCCGGCGGAAATCGGCAAGAATGCCGGACCGACCATTCCCCTTGTCGGCGATGCCAAGCATATTTTTGAAGACTTCATGAAACAGGAATTTATCTGCGAGCATGACGAATGGATAGAAACCTTAAATACCTACAGACAGACCATGGCGCCGAAGAGAAATCCCAATCCGGACTATGTGGACCCGGCAGCCTTCATTACCATGCTTTCCGATAAAATGAAAGAGGACGGCGTGTACGTGGCGGATGTCGGACAGAACCAGATATGGTCCTGCGGCTACCATATTGTAAAGAAGGGCAAGTTCTTAACCTCCGGAGGTATGGGCACTATGGGTTATTCCATTCCGGCAGCTATGGGCGCCAGACTGGCGGCTCCGGGCAGACAGGTCATTGCCGTCTGCGGCGACGGTTCCTTCCAGATGTCCATGATGGAACTGGCTACCATAAGGCAGTTTTCCGTTCCGGTGAAAATCATCGTGCTGAAAAACAACTACCTGGGAATGGTAAGAGAGTACCAGCATTACACCTACAAAGACCATTACTCCGTAGTAGACCTTTCCGGCAGTCCGGATTTGTCCAAGCTGTCCCAGGCATACGACATGCCGTTTTACCGCCTGACCAATATGCAGGATGCGGAAAAGTCGCTGGATGAATTTTTGGCGAAGGATGAAACCGCCCTTCTGGAATGCCTGATTGACCCCATCGATCTTGTGAAATAAGAGGTACGACTATGAAAAAAATATATTCTGTATTGGTAGAAAACCGTTCCGGTGTACTCTGCAAAGTAGCCGGACTCTTTTCCCGGAGATGTTTTAATATTGACAGCCTTGCCGTAGGGGAAACGGACGACCCTGCCGTTTCCTGTATGACCATTGTGTCGAGCGGCAACGAAAGAACCATAGAACAGATTGAAAAGCAGCTTAACAAAAAGCTGGATGTCATCAAGGTAAAGACTTTCAGTGAGACCGAAAGCATCAGCCGGGAGCTTATGCTCATTAAAGTAAAGTACAACAAAAACAACCGGCGTGAAATCTTAGAGGTCTGCGACATGATGAAGGGAAGAGCGGAAATCGTTGATATGTCCAAAAACCAGATGATGATTCAGGTCTGCGACGTACCGGAAAAGACGAAACTGTTTATCCAGCTTCTTGCTTCCATCAGCATTGTGGAAGTGGCAAGAACCGGAACGCTGGCGCTTCCCAAATGTTCCGAAAACGATAACTGATAGGAATAACATACGCCTGTAGCTATAGTTCCATAAGCACAGGTTATAGAAAACATTCCTGCATATCATACGTTGACAAGCGAAAAAAGTGTTGATATGATAGGAAAAAGGGCAGGAGGAAAAGATTTTGCAGAGAAGAGTTTTTCAGCTTATTGTAGACAATACATCCGGTGTTTTAAGCCGTATTTCCGGTCTTTTCAGCCGCCGCGGCTACAACATTGAAAGTATTACCGCAGGTGTGACGGCTGACCCGAGATTTACCCGTATTACCATTGTGGCAACCGGGGACGAGCAGATTCTGGCACAGATTGAGAAGCAGGTAGGAAAGCTTGTGGATGTCAGAGACGTAAAGGAATTAAAGCCTACGGAAAGTGTTTACAGGGAGCTGGCGCTGATTAAAGTCCGTGTCTGTCCCGAAAAGAGACACAATGTAATTTCCTTAACGGATATTTTCCGCGCCAAGATTATTGATGTGGCGCCGGAAAGCCTGATTGTGGAAATGACGGGTACACAGGAAAAAATTGATGCCTTCTTAAACGATTTGATGCAGGAAGGCTACGAAATCTTAGAACTTGCCAGAACCGGTATTGCCGGACTGGGAAGAGGTACGGAAAACGTCGTACATTTTTAATATGATAACCCGGGGGATGAACCCTCTACAGTTATAAAAGTTATTAAATTATGATGCAAATGGAGGAAAGAAAAATGGCAAAAATTTTTTACCAGGAAGATTGTAACCTTTCTCTTCTGGAAGGCAAGACAATCGCAATTATCGGCTACGGCAGCCAGGGACATGCACATGCACTGAATGCAAAGGAATCAGGATGCCATGTAATTATCGGTCTGTATGAAGGCTCCAAGTCCTGGGCAAAGGCTGAAGCACAGGGATTTGAAGTATATACAGCAGCAGAAGCTGCAAAGAGAGCAGATATTATCATGATTCTTATCAATGATGAATTACAGGCTGCTATGTATAAGAAAGATATCGAGCCGAACTTAAAGGCAGGCGATATGCTGATGTTCGCTCACGGCTTCAACATTCATTTCGGACAGATTGTTCCTCCTAAGGATGTAGATGTTACCATGATTGCACCTAAGGGACCCGGACATACCGTAAGAAGCGAGTACCAGACCGGCAAGGGTGTTCCCTGTCTGATTGCCGTACATCAGGATGCTACCGGCAAGGCACAGGATTTAGCACTGGCTTACGCACTGGCTATCGGCGGCGCAAGAGCAGGCGTTCTGGAAACCACCTTCAGAACCGAAACCGAAACAGACCTCTTCGGTGAGCAGGCAGTTCTCTGCGGCGGTGTATGCGCTCTGATGCAGGCTGGTTTTGAAACCCTTGTAGAAGCAGGCTATGACCCGAGAAACGCTTACTTTGAATGTATCCATGAAATGAAGCTGATTGTTGACCTGATTTACCAGAGCGGTTTCGCAGGCATGAGATATTCCATCTCCAACACAGCAGAATACGGTGACTACATTACCGGACCTAAGATTATTACAGAAGAAACCAAGAAGACCATGAAGAAAATCTTAAAGGACATCCAGGATGGTACCTTTGCAAAAGACTTCCTTCTGGATATGTCTTCCGCAGGCGGTCAGGCTCACTTCCGTGCATTAAGAAAGTTAGCTTCCGAGCATCCTTCTGAAAAGGTCGGCGAAGAAATCCGTAAGCTTTACAGCTGGAACAACGAAAACGACAAGCTGATTAACAACTAATTAAAGCATTCGTTTCGGAAACGGTTTTCACGGAAAATAAGAAGAATAGAAGAACTGCAGTTTCGGCTGCAGTTCTTTTTTCGTAGAATTATTTTTGCGGTAAAAAAGCTTTAAGGTAACAGCAGGGATAAAAGAAGGTCGGTCGGAGAATTCTTGGCAACATTGCCCTTTAAGGCAACGCCGATTTTTCGGGGAGGAATGGGCTCCGACATGGGGAAGGGGAGCAGGGTGCCGTTTGCCAGTTCTTCCTCCACAAATTCCCGGATGACACAGCCCACGCCCATACCGATTTTGGAGAACTCGATGAGCAGGTCCATGGTGGTGACTTCCAACTGCTGCTTGGGCGTAATTTCATTTAAGAGCAGGTATTTTTCAATGTACTGCCGGGTGATGTTGCGCTTGTCAAGCAGCATGAGGTTGGCGTGACTGAGCATATCCCGGGGACTTTTGTCCGTGGCGCTTTCCACCTGGGCGAGATAATCCTTCGTGGCAACCAGAATGTCATGGATGTCGCGGACGGGATAAAAATGCAGAGGGTCAAGATGCGAGGTTTCGCCGATGATGCCCATATCTAACAGTCCGTTTTCCAGTGCCGCAATGGTTTCCGTGGAGGATTGGCAGAAAATGGAGAGCTTTACCTCCGGGTGAGCTTTGATAAAGTCCCGTAGATAGGGAAGCAGAAGATACCGGCAGAGGGTGGTGCTGATGCCGATGGAGAGAGAGCCTGCGCCGCTTTCTTTTCTGCTTTCAATGGTATCTTCGCCCTGCTTGATGGCATGAAAGGCGGTGTCCAACTGTTTTAGGAGAATTTCGCCGTCCGGCGTGAGCTTGACGCCCCGGGAGGAACGCACAAACAGGGACACGCCCAGACTGCTTTCCAGCTTGGAAATAGCCTTGGAAATGGCGGGCTGGGAAATATAGAGCTTCCGGGCTGCCATGGATATATTGCCGCAGATGGCGGTTTCATAGAAAATATGGTATAAATTCAGGTTTTCTTTTATCATATCGGTTTCCTTTCCAAAGAACTTCCTCTCTATAGAAAGAGGGAATACGGAGTTATAATAGGGATTATACCATAGTCTGCGGTTATGGGAAATATGAAAGATAACTATTTGTCGAAAGAAAAAAACTGTGCTAAGATAGAGAAAAGGTTTTGAAAAACAGGAGGATGTTAGAGATGGGAATGACCATGACACAGAAAATTCTGGCGGCTCATGCAGGCCTTGACAAGGTAGAAGCCGGTCAGTTGATAGAGGCGGATTTGGACCTGGTGCTGGGCAACGACATTACCAGCCCGGTAGCGATTAAGGAAATGGAAAAAATGAAGGTGGACGGCGTATTCCACAAGGATAAAATTGCCCTGGTTCCCGACCATTTTGTACCCAATAAGGATATTAAGTCCGCAGAACACTGCAAATGCGTAAGAGAATTTGCCAGAAGAAACGAAATCACCAACTACTTTGAAGTAGGTGAAATGGGTATTGAGCATGCTCTGCTTCCCGAAAAAGGTCTGACCGTGGCAGGCGACGTGATTATCGGCGCAGACTCCCATACTTGTACATACGGTGCCCTGGGTGCCTTCTCCACCGGCGTGGGCAGTACGGACATGGCTGCCGGCATGGCTACCGGCAAGGCATGGTTCAAGGTGCCCGCAGCAATTAAAGTGGTGCTTACCGGCAAGCCGAACAAGTGGATTTCCGGCAAGGATGTGATTTTACACTTAATCGGTATGATTGGCGTGGATGGTGCACTTTACAAGTCTCTGGAATTCACCGGCGACGGCATTGCGGCTCTTTCCATGGATGACCGTTTCACCATTGCCAACATGGCGATTGAAGCGGGTGCCAAGAACGGCATTTTCCCCGTGGATGAAAAAGCGGAAAGCTACATGAAAGAACATTCAAAGAGAGCATACAAGATTTATGAAGCGGATGCGGATGCTTCCTATGAGCAGGAAATCACCATTGATTTAAACACCTTAAAGTCAACGGTTGCTTTCCCACATCTGCCTGAAAACACCCATACCATTGATGAAATCGAAAAAATCGACATTGACCAGGTGGTTATCGGTTCCTGCACCAACGGCAGACTGGACGATTTGCGTACCGCCGCTGAAATCTTAAAGGGACGCCATGTAAAGAAGGGCATGCGCTGCATCGTTATCCCCGCTACTCAGAAGATTTACATGGATGCCATGGAAGAAGGACTCTTAAAGATTTTCATTGAAGCCGGCGCAGTAGTCAGCACACCGACCTGCGGTCCTTGCCTGGGCGGTTACATGGGCATCCTGGCGGAAAAGGAACGCTGTGTTTCCACTACCAACCGTAACTTCGTAGGCAGAATGGGCCATGTGACTTCCGAAATCTATCTGGCAAGCCCCGCAGTTGCGGCAGCAAGCGCCGTATTAGGCTACATCGGCGGTCCGGACGCATTATAAGAAAGCAGGACCCGGAAGACGGTTATAACCGAAGAAAGTCAGGACAAGAAACTTATCAGAAATCTTAACGATTCAGTTTTGGAAAGGAATGAATAAAATGCAGGCAAAAGGTTTGGTTTTTAAATACGGAGACAATGTGGATACGGATGTTATCATCCCGGCAAGATATCTGAATTCTTCCGACCCGGCAGAACTGGCAACACACTGTATGGAAGATATTGACAAGGACTTTGTAAAGAATGTGAAAAAAGGAGACATTATCGTAGCGGAGAAAAACTTCGGCTGCGGTTCTTCCAGAGAGCATGCGCCCATTGCCATCAAAGCGGCAGGCGTAAGCTGTGTTATCGCAGAGACCTTCGCCAGAATTTTCTACCGCAACGCCATCAACATCGGGCTTCCCATTATCGAGTGCCCGGAGGCGGCAAAGGCGATTGAAGCAGGAGACGAAGTGGAAGTAAACTTCGATTCCGGCGAAATTAAGGATTTAACCAAGAATACTTCTTACAAGGGTCAGGCATTCCCTCCTTTCATGCAGAAGATTATTGCTGCGGAAGGTCTGGTCAACTACATCAACCAGAAATAAAAAGGCTTTTAAGGAGCTTTTTGGAAACGAAGGAAAGATTTTGCAAGACATGACTTGAAACATATGTTCGATTGTGGTATGCTTAAGAAACAGTAAAAGAAAGGTGAGCAGACACATGATAGCATTTGTTCAGGGAGAAATTGCAGATATTACGGAAGACACCGTAGTACTTTCCGTCAATGGATTCGGTATCAATGTTCATATATCCGGCCGGGTGGCGGCAGAGCTGCCCGGTATCGGAGAAAAAGTAAAGCTGCATACCTATACGCTGGTGCGTGAGGATGCTTTTTTACTTTACGGCTTTTTACATAAAAACGATTTGGAGCTTTTCAAGAAATGCATTACGGTAAACGGCATCGGGCCCAAGGGAGCACTGGCAATTTTGTCCACCATGGATGCGGATGCTCTGCGTTATGCCATTTTATCCAAGGATGCCAAGGCAATCGCCAAGGCTCCGGGCATCGGACAGAAGACGGCGGAACGGCTTATCCTTGACTTAAAGGACAAGGTTTCCTATAATGATACCATGATAAGCATGGAAGTATCGGAGCATGCGGGAGGCGCCGCATGTAGCGAAGCCGTAAAGGAAACCATAGAGGCACTCGTTGCGTTAGGTTACGGACAGACGGAAAGCATGCAGGCGGTCGGCAAAATTCCGAATGCAGAGGAAAAGGACAGCAGTGCCCTCTTAAAGGAAGCACTCAAGTATCTGTTCTGATACCGCGTATCGGTTCGGATGGGATATTGGATTTTGGATAGAAAGTATTGAGGACAAAAATGGCACGTACGATAGAAACCAATATTACGGAAGAGGACAGCAGAATAGAAGGCTCCCTACGCCCCCAGTGCCTTGCTGACTACATCGGTCAGGAAAAGGTAAAGCAGAATTTAAAGGTCTATATTGAGGCAGCAAAAAAGAGGGGCGACGCACTGGACCATGTGCTTTTTTACGGCCCGCCAGGATTAGGCAAGACCACACTGGCAGGTATTATTGCCAATGAAATGGGCACCCATATGAAGGTGACCAGCGGTCCGGCGATTGAAAAGCCGGGAGAAATTGCGGCTATCTTAAACAACTTGCAGGAGGGTGACATTTTATTTGTGGACGAAATCCACCGCCTGAACAGACAGGTGGAGGAGGTTCTGTATCCTGCCATGGAGGATTTCTGCATTGATATTATGATTGGAAAGGGTTCTTCCGCTCGGTCCATCCGTCTGGATTTGCCGAAGTTTACCCTGATTGGCGCCACGACGAGAGCCGGCATGCTGACGGCGCCTCTGCGCGACCGTTTCGGCATGATACACCGTCTGGAATTTTATACAATTCCGGAGCTGCAGCATATTGTGAAGCAGTCCGCCTCCCTTTTACAGGTGGAGATTGACGAGGGCGGTTCTCTGGAGCTTGCAAGGAGAAGCCGCGGGACGCCGCGGCTTGCCAACCGCATCTTAAAAAGAGTGCGGGATTTTGCCCAGGTAAAATACGACGGCAGGATTACGGAAGAAGTGGCAAAGACGGCGCTTGACCTTATGGATGTGGACAAGATGGGATTGGACCATATCGACCGCAACCTGCTCCGCACCATGATTGAAAAGTTTGACGGCGGTCCGGTGGGTCTGGATACGCTGGCGGCTGCCATCGGTGAGGATGCGGGCACCATAGAGGATGTATACGAGCCTTTCTTAATCCAGAACGGACTTCTGAACCGCACTCCGCGGGGAAGGGTTGCCACGGATCTGGCTTACCGCCATATGGGACTTCTGTAAGAGTATTTTTATAAGAAACTGCTTGCCTAAAGGGGCTGTTTGCGATACAATAAACCAGTGTACTATACGATGTTTTGATAGTATCGGACCTGAGAAGGGGGTAGGATTATGTCTTCTAAAACAGATGCGGAAGTAATTATCGGGGGTAAGATTTATACATTATGCGGTTATGAAAGCGAAGAGTACCTGCAGAAGGTAGCTTCCTACATAAACAGTAAACTGGACGAATACGGAAAGATAGATGCGTTCCGTATGCAGAATGCGGATACCCGTTCTGTTCTGATGCAGTTAAACATTGCGGACGATTATTTTAAGGCAAAGAAGCAGATAAGCCTTTTGGAAGAAGAGCTTCATACCAAAGAAAACGAAATGTACGATTTGAAGCATGAGCTGATTGCCACGCAGATGAAGTTAGAGTCCATGGAAAAGAATGTAAAAGAGTTACAGTCGGAAAATCATGAGAACGCCAAAAAGATTGTTCGTCTGGAAACCGAATTAAAAGAAACACATAAGTAAGAAAGGGCGCTGTCCGGTGGGGCAGCGTTATTTTATATATGGAAAAGAGAAATGTGGAGCTGCTTGCTCCGGCAGGAAATTATGAATGTTTTTTGGGAGCCATACAGGCGGGAGCGGATGCCGTTTACTTAGGCGGAAGCAAATTCAGCGCAAGAGCCTATGCGGACAACTTTACGGATGAAGAAATCTGTAAAGCCATTCTGTATGCCCATGTATGCGGAAAAAAAGTCTATATGACGGTAAACACCTTATTAAAGGACGGAGAGCTTTCGGAGCTGGTTCCCTATATGAAACCGTTTTACGAGGCGGGGCTGGATGGTGTCATTGTGCAGGATTTCGGTGTATTTACCGCTCTGAAAGAAGCCTTTCCCGGGCTTTCTTTGCATGCCAGCACCCAAATGACCCTGACGGGCAGCTTTGGTACGGCATTTTTACAGAGTCTGGGGGCGGAGCGGATTGTTCCGGCAAGAGAGCTTTCCCTGCAGGAAATTAAAAAAATCAAAGAGGATACCGGCATTGAAATAGAAGTCTTTGTGCACGGCGCCATGTGTTACTGCTATTCGGGACAGTGCCTCATGAGCAGCATCATAGGCGGACGCAGCGGCAACAGGGGCAGATGCGCCCAGCCCTGCAGACTTCCCTATCAGGTGGAAACCGCGGGAGGAAACAGCGGAAAAAAGGAAGTGTATCCGCTCAGCATGAAGGATATGTGCACCTTATCCATTCTGCCGGATTTGATTGAGGCAGGCGTGGACTCCTTTAAGATAGAAGGACGTATGAAGAAAGCGGAGTATGCGGCGGGCGTAACCTCCGTATACCGGAAATATATTGACCGGTATTTTCAGGTCGGAAGGGAAGGCTACCGGGTGGATAAAAAGGACTTGGAATTTTTATCTTCCCTGTATATCCGTTCCCAGATTCAGGACGGCTATTATTACAAGCAGAACGGTGCGGATATGATAACGCTTAACTCGCCCGCCTACAACGGCAGTGAAGAGTCCGTACTCAAACGCATCCGGGAGACCTATATTGATGTACCGGCGGAGAAAAAGAAAAAAGCATCCGTCAGCATGGAGATTACCCTTCATGTGGGGGCGCCTGCTGCCTTTCACGTAAAGGTGCTGCGGACGGAAAAAGAAATAACCCTTACGGGACCGGTGGTGGACAAGGCACAGAAAAATCCCATTACGGAGGAAAACGTCAGAAAGTGCTTCGGTAAGCTGGGCGACACGTTCTTTGCCGTCAGCCCGGAGCAGATGCATATAGAAATGGACGCCGACTGCTTTTATCCCTTAAAGGCCATGAACGAGCTGCGCAGACAGGGCATGGAGGAGCTGCTGAAGCTCTATTATCCCGTAGGCAGGACGGAAAATAAGGCAGAAGAAGCGCCTGCACAGGAAAATGGTGCAGCACCGGACAGCAAAACGGAACAGGGGTATGCGGTTCTTTTGCAGAAGAAAGAGCAGCTTACCGCCCTTATGGAGAGTGATTTTCCTTACGATACGGTCTATTTGGAGGCGGATTTCCAGAACGAAGCCGGTGTTGTGGGAGAGGCGGAAACAGAAGCGTGCCGAAACGCCGGAAAGAAAGTATACATTGCCCTGCCGTTTATTGTGAGGGGCAAGGACGAGGCTTTCCTTAAGAAGCTTCTGCCACTTATGAACCGTGCGGACGGCGTGCTGGTGCGAAACTTGGAAACACTGGGATTTTTGCAAAAAAACGATTATGAAGGAAGTATCCGTCTGGATGCCGGTATGTACTGCTTTAATAAGAAAACGGTTGCTTTCTATGAGCCGCTTGCGGAAAGCTACTGCATGCCGTATGAATTAAACCACAAGGAGCAGAAGTCCTTATCCCGCATGGAAACGGGCATACTTGCCGAGCATGTGGTATACGGCCGCATTCCGCTTATGGTAACGGCAAACTGTACCCAGAGGACCATGGAGAAATGTATAAAATCCGCGCATATGGGCGAAAATCGACTGAGGGACCGTTACAGGAAAGAATTTCCGGTTATGCTGCACTGCCGTTACTGCTATAATGTAATCTTAAATTCCGTGCCCCTTTCCCTGCATGATACTATTTCGATACAAACGGATGATATTCTGCGAATACAGTTTACGTCGGAGGACTACCGGGAAACGAGGGCAGTTCTTAAGTTCTTCAAAAACCGTATGGAAGGAGGCAGCATGGAGCCGCCCTTTACGGAATTTACCAAGGGACATGAAAAGAGGGGCGTGGACTAAGCGTAAGAAAGGCAGGATAAGGGATGGAAATATGGGTTTCCGAACTTTCAAAATACATCATATCGGTGCTGATGGTCATATACACGCTGGAATGCTTTCTGGCATTTTCCTATAAAAAGGAGAGGAAGAACACACTTTTTTATGTCAGACAGTGGTTCTATCTGTTTGCGGTGCAGTTCTTTGCCTTTTTTACCCTGTACGTGAAGCAGGGGGACAGGGAGGATTATACCTATCCGGCTATCTATATTGTGACGCAGCTTCTGCTCATCCTGATTTTGTCCTGCACCCATCTGATGTATGAACAGTGCAACCGCCTGCTTTTAAATAATATGTGCATGCTGCTTGGCATCGGCATTATTATGCTGACGAGACTGGCGACAACGAAAGCCGTCCGGCAGCTTATGATTATGACGGTTTCGTTCCTGTTGGGACTTTTGGTGGTTTTCCTTATAGAAAAAGGGAAGAACTTCCGAAAAATGGGGATTTTGTATCTGCTCGTGGGCGTGTTGCTGCTGGCGGTGGTTCTGGTGCTGGGAAATGTGACCTCCGGTTCCAAGCTTTCCCTTACGTTCCACGGCATTACCTTCCAGCCGTCGGAGCCGGTAAAGCTTCTGTTTTTATTTTACTTAGCCTCCTTTCTGGCGGAAAAAACGGATTTTAAGAGAGTGGTGCTTGTCAGCATAGGAGCGGCAGCCCATGTGCTTTTGCTGGTGG
This sequence comes from Lachnospiraceae bacterium UBA5899, assembly GCA_002432425.1. GTDB lineage: Bacteria > Bacillota > Clostridia > Lachnospirales > Lachnospiraceae > Acetatifactor. The sequence goes on along the minus strand of DJEL01000020.1, from coordinate 44,639 downwards.
CGGAACGGGACCTCGGCAGCGCCCTCATTTTCTTTATGACCTATCTTTGCGTGCTTTTCATGGCTACGAACAGTTATCTTTATCTGACACTCGGCATAGCTGGACTCTGCGGCGGAGCGGTCGCAGCGTATAAGATTTTCCGCCATGTGCGGGTCCGGGTGCAGGCGTGGTGGAATCCGTTTGCCTACATTGACAACCAGGGCTTCCAGATTGCACAGTCTCTATTTTCCATAGGCGCCGGAGGCTGGTTCGGATTAGGACTTATGAACGGTGCCCCGGAGGACATCCCGTATGTGGAAACGGACTTTATTTTTTCTGCCATCTGTGAGGAAATGGGCATTGTTACCGGTATCTGCATTCTGCTGATTTCCGTAAGCAGTTTCCTTATGATGATGCAGATTGGACTGAAAACAGAGGATAAATTTTATAAGCTGCTCTGCCTCGGCGGAGCGGTCACGTATCTGTTCCAGATATTTTTAACCATCGGCGGCGGTATCAAATTCATTCCGCTGACAGGTGTGACCTTACCCTTTATCAGCTACGGAGGCAGCTCTTTGTTTACTTCCATTCTGTTATTTTATCTGATGCAGGCGGTCTATATCCGCTATCGGAAGGAAGGAGGATACTGCCTTGAAAAAGCCTGAAGAAAAGAACAGCAGCATCTATGTGGTGATGTACAGTTTTGTATTCCTGTTTCTGGGCATGATTGCGTATCTGTGCCTGTATGTGAAACAGAACGGACAGAACTTGCTTAACAACAGCTACAACACCCGGCAGAAAATCCTTCTGGCGCAGAATTACCGGGGCAGCATTTATGCTTCCGGCGGGGAAGTGCTGGCGGAAACGGAGATAAAAAACGGCGCGGAGGAAAGGAAGTACCCTTACGGAAATCTCTTTTCCCATGTAGTGGGATATTCCACCCGGGGAAAAACGGGCGTGGAGGCGCAGGCGAATGCCTACCTTATCCAGTCCAACATTCCGCTGTCGGAAAAAGTGATAAACGAAACTACCGGGGCGAAAAATCCGGGAGATAATGTCTATACCACCCTGCAGGTGCCGGTGCAGGAGGCAGCTTCCAAGGCACTTGACAATTACAAGGGCGCCGTGATAGTAACGGAAGTGAAAACCGGCAAGGTGATTGCCATGGTTTCCAAACCGGATTTCGACCCGGACACCATTGCCGCGGACTGGGATAAGCTTTCGGAAAATACGGACAGCGCCATGCTGATGAACCGGGCAACCCAGGGACTGTATCCGCCCGGATCCACCTTTAAAATCGTAACAGCCCTCTGTTATATGCGGCAGTATCCGGAAGAATATGCTTCCTATACCTTTAACTGTCCCGGCTATTTTAAGACGGCAAATGCCCGGATTAACTGTTACCACGGTACCAGCCACGGACAGGTGGACTTTACGGAGTCCTTTGCCAAGTCCTGCAATTCCTCCTTTGCCAATATGGGAATGCAGATTGACAGGGAGATGTTTGAAAAGACGGTAAAGGAACTTTCCTTTAATGAGAAACTGCCGGTTTCGTTTTTATATACCCAGAGCCGGTTTTCCTATTCCGAAGAGTTTACCGATGCGGAACGTCTGCAGGCAGCCATCGGTCAGGGAACGACGGTGATGACGCCGCTTCATCTGAATATGATTACCCAGGCAATCGCCAACGGCGGAGTGATGATGAAGCCCTATCTGATTGATTATGTGGCATCGGAGAACGGAACGGTGGTAAAGAAGTTTTCACCGGAGGAATGCAAAAGAGTGATGACAACGGAAGAGTCGGAAGCACTGACGGAGCTTATGAAGGCGGTTGTGGAGGAAGGCACGGCAAAGAAGGTGTCCGGCCTGGAATTTACGGTAGCGGGCAAAACCGGCTCCGCCGAATACGGACAGACCAAGGGCGAAAGCCATGCCTGGTTTACCGGCTTTGCTCCTGTGGAGGACCCGGAGATTGCGGTGACCATCATTGTGGAGGGCGCCGGAAGCGGCGGCGATTACGCGGTTCCCATGGCAAAGAGAATATTCCGTGCCTATTTTGAGCAGGAAAATTAAATATTGCGAAAGAAGACCGGATAGTCTATACTATGGATAGGTCAAGTTTTCATTTGACACACCAGAAGCGGCAGGAGGCATTGCAATGATTGAAGCAATTAGTTGCGGCGGTGTGGTTATTTTCCGGGGGAAAATTCTTCTTTTATACAAGAATTTCAAAAACAAGTATGAAGGCTGGGTTTTACCCAAAGGAACCGTGGAAGAGGGCGAAGAGTTCAAAGATACTGCCCGGCGTGAAGTACTGGAAGAGTCAGGTACCAGACCGGTCATCGTAAAATACGTGGGAAAGAGTGAATACACCTTTAACGTACCGGAGGACTTTGTGAAAAAAGAAGTGCACTGGTATCTTATGATGGCGGACAGCTACTACAGCAAACCACAACGTGAAGAATATTTTATGGATTCCGGATATTATAAGTATCATGAGGCATACCACCTTTTGAAATTTTCCAACGAAAAGCAGATTTTGGAAAAGGCGTACAACGAGTATCTGAAACTGAAGCAAAATAATCTTTGGGGCACCCGAAAACAGTATTAAACAGGAGGATGACTGCATGGAATTTTATCCTGATTTATATATTGGCGAAAAGGTGGAAAAGCCCGGGGTTTTGCTGAAAAAGATAAAAAAGCAGAAGAAAATACCGGATGCCTATATTATTGCATTTGCCCAGAGTGCAGATGACGAGCTGGATATCCGAAATGCAAAGGACTTGAACAAAGAGTTTTACGCTTCGGAAAATCCGTATATTGTAGGTATTGCAGAGGATTACGACGACGCAGTGGACGTGGTGAAAAAAATTGCGGAGGAGTGCTTTGCAAAGCGGGGAGACTGCAGGCTTAGGGATTTTTTATCCGAAAGGATACAATAATATGTGGCATGTGATTTTACAGATTTTAGCCGTTATCGGTATCGTCCTGCTCGTTTTGCTGGCACTTCTGATACTGACGGTACTGGCGGTGCTTTTCGTACCTATCCGGTACAGGGCTTCGGGAGAAAAAGAGGCAGACAGGATAGAGGGTGTGGCGGCGGTCAGCTTTCTGTATCCGCTCCTTTCTTTCAAATGGCAGCGTGCGGGCAATGAGAACCGCTGGGCACTGCGGCTTCTCGGCATAAAGTTAAAGAGTTCCCGGAAGGTGGACAAAGACAAAGCGGTAAAGCCTGAGAAAGCAGACAAAGGCAAAACGGCAGAGCCGGTGAAAGAAGCAAGGCAACCGGCACCGGCGGATGCGAAAACCGCAGAAAAACGGAAAACGCCGCAGCAGCAGACGGAGGAAAACGGAACGAAAAAAACGGACCGGGCTTCGGCGGAAACCGGCAGCGCAGGAGATAAAACATCAGAAAAACAGGCTGCGGACAAACTGGAGAAGGGCTCGGAAAAGAAAGCCCGCTTCACAATTTCCTGGCTCTGTGATAAAATGGAGAATATCCGGGATAATGTAGAGTATTATAAAGAACGCCTGACGGCGGAAGAAAACCGACTGTTCTTAAAAAGAACAAAGGAAAGAATATTTGCCGTCTTAAAGAGCATAAAGCCCAAGGTGCTTACCGCTCGCGTTGTGTGCGGCACAGGTTCCCCGGATACCACCGGTTATGTGTGCGCCGTATACGGCATGCTTTATCCGGTCATAGAGGACAGGATTTCTTTCACCGCAGACTTTGAAAACAAGGTTCTGGACGGTGAACTTTCTGTAAAAGGCAAAGTGAGGGTGGCAACGCTCCTTCGCCACGGCATTAAAATTTTATTGGACAAGCAGCTTAAAGTATTCTTAAAAGAGATGAAAAGGGAGGATTAACAAGTGGCAGAAAATCAGTTCAGCGGTGTAGTAGACTCATTATTAAAGGGAATGGATACCATCCTTTCCACCAAAACCGTAGTAGGGGAAGCAACCCAGATTGGCGACACCATTATTTTACCTCTTGTGGATGTGTCTTTCGGTGTAGGCGCCGGAGCGGGTGTCAACGATGAAAAGAAGACCCAGAACGGAGCAGGCGGTCTCGGAGGAAAGATGACTCCCAGTGCCGTACTGGTAATCGGCAAGAACGGAAGCGCCAGACTGGTCAATATTAAAAATCAGGATACCGTTACCAAGATTTTGGACATGGTGCCTGACATTTTAGACAGATTCGGCAAGAAGGATAAGGAAGAAGAAAAGATTGACGATAAGGAAGCGGTGGACGCAGCATTTCCTGCTGAACAGTAATCTTTTTTAACCGGCAGGAAACAAAGAAAGTACAGCTTCATATCCTAAACTATAGGGATACCCTGTGAGGACTCTGTGGGATACCCGGTGCATAAAAAGGGGAAGAAGGATATGAATAAAAGAAAGCTGATAGGGCTCATGGCTATGCTGATTGCCTTAGGAATGCTGATTATGCTGTTTCTTAGAAACGACCTGGTGGGTATCATTATTATCGCCCTGTTGTTGTTTGTCGGTTATAACTGTTACGACTGCTGTTAGCGTTTCGGAGGAAGCATGGATATAGACGCAAGAAATCTGGATGCATTATGGGGAGAAGATGAAGATGCGTTAAAGGAACTGAAACACTTTCTGTTTAAGGAAACGGTACGCATCGAGAATGAGAAAAAGGCTTTGAAAGAGGACAGGGAAAAGCTGATACGCGAAAGAACCCAGTTTCGGAAGGAAATAGACCTTTTGAACCACAAAATGGTTTTGGAGCACAAGCGCCTGAAAGACGAAACCCTGTTTTTCGATAAGAAAATGGAAATTCTGCAGAACGGTTTCAAACGCCTGGAAGAAGAAAAGGAAGCCTTACGGAAAGAAAAGTACCGTTTTAAGACGGAGCAGGATATCTGGAAGAGCGGTGTGGTGCGGAATGAAAAGCCGGACGATGTGATTGCCGTGCTGTTTAAGGGCGTCAGCAATCCCATTACCTTGCGGAAGCGGTATAAAGAGCTTCTAAAGATTTTCCACCCGGACAACCTGTGCGGGGACGAAGAGATGGTGCAACTCATCAACCGTGAATATGAAAGAAGAAAAAGAGCAGAACAAAAGCCGGTGTAAAACACCGGCTTTCTTTTGGTTTCATTTTTATTTACAATCAATTAAGCACGTTCAACAACACCGGACTTTAAGCAGTTTGTGCAGACATGCATTCTCTTGGAACCACCGTTTACTTTGCACTTTACGCTTCTAACGTTGGAATTCCAAATTCTGTTAGATCTTCTATGAGAATGGCTTACGTTGTTACCGAAATGAACGCCTTTTCCACAAATATCACATTTAGCCATCTTGACACCTCCTCAAATGCTTTCGCATCAGTTATCTTTAAACTCGCAACATTGATATATTAACAGAAAACATTTCGGAATGCAAGCAAAATTATAAGATTTTTCTTTTTTTTCAATTTTTATATTTCTTTTTTATGGAAAAGCAGTTATAATACATTTAGCTATGACAAATTAGCATATGGTAAAAAGGAGGTATTACATGAAAGGATCTTCTATGAATACCCACATGGGTAACATTACGATTGACAACGAAGTTATTGCCCAGTATGCAGGTACGGTTGCCATGGAATGTTTTGGTATCGTGGGAATGGCTGGCTTTTCCGCAAAAGACGGTATTGCCAGGCTTTTAAAGAAAGATAGTCTGACAAGAGGAATTGCCGTTTCCTTAAATAACAATAAGCTTACTCTGAATTTTCACGTTATCGTGGCATATGGTGTCAGCATTTTAGCTGTTTCCGACAATCTGATTGACAATGTGAAATATAAAGTGGAAGAATTTACCGGAATTGAAATTGAAAAAATTAACATCTTTGTTGAAGGTGTAAGAGTGATTGATTAAGGAGGATTTACCGTGGCTTTAAATACGATCGACGCTAAGATGCTTGCAAAGATGTTCTTAGCCGGAGCAAAAAACTTGGAATCCAAGAAGGAACTGATTAACGAATTAAACGTTTTCCCCGTTCCCGACGGAGACACAGGAACCAACATGACACTTACCATTATGTCTGCAGCCAAAGAAGTGGTGGCACTCGGTGAAGAACCGGATATGGCCGCTTTGTGCAAGGCAATTTCAGGAGGTTCCTTACGAGGAGCCAGAGGTAACTCCGGTGTTATTTTATCCCAGTTGTTAAGAGGTCTGACCAAGAGCATTAAAGAAAAGGAAATAATCGGTATCACAGACCTGACAGAAGCTTACGAAAAAGCAGTGGAAACCGCTTACAAGGCAGTTATGAAGCCGAAGGAAGGCACCATTCTTACTGTAGCAAAGGGTATTTCCGACAAGGCGAAGGAGCTTACTGAGGACGGTGCGGAAGATATGGCAGCATTCATGGGTGATGTATTAGAACATGCCCGCTATGTCTTAAGCCAGACGCCCGAGCTTTTGCCGGTACTGAAACAGGCTGGGGTTGTAGACTCCGGCGGACAGGGACTTGTAGAAGTGATGGCAGGCGCTTACGATGCATTCCTCGGCAAGGAAGTGGACTACACCATTACGGAAACTCCTAAGGCTGACGGTGAAGCAAAGCCGGCGCAGACAGAGGAAGCAGAGATTAAATTCGGTTACTGCACAGAGTTTATCATTCTCTTAAACAGACCGTTCAATATCAAACAGGAAATGGATTTTAAGGCATTCTTAGAGTCCATCGGTGACTCCATTGTCTGCGTAGCGGATGAGGATGTGGTAAAGGTTCATGTTCACACAAATGATCCCGGACTGGCTATCCAGAGAGCTTTGAAATACGGTGCACTTTCCAATATGAAGATTGACAATATGCGCTTAGAGCATCAGGAGAAGCTGTTCAAGGAAGCAGAAAAGCAGAAAGCCGCACAGGAAGAAGCCAAGGCACAGGAACAGGCAGCTCCCGCAGAGCGCAAGAGTGCCGGATTTGTGGCAGTTTCCATCGGTGACGGCATGAATGAAATCTTTAAAGGACTGGGTGTTGACTACATTATCGAAGGCGGACAGACCATGAATCCTTCCACCGAAGACATGTTAAACGCCATTGATAAGGTAAATGCCGATACGGTATTTATCCTTCCCAACAATAAAAACGTCATTCTGGCAGCCAACCAGGCAGTCGGTTTGGTGGAAGACAAGAAAGTTATCGTCATTCCCACCAAGACCGTACCGCAGGGCATTACCGCCATTATTAACTACATTCCCGATTTATCCGCCGAAGAAAACGAAGAGACCATGAAGGCGGAAATCGGCAACGTAAAGACCGGTGAAGTTACCTATGCCGTAAGAGACACCCAGATTGATGACAAGGTTATCTGCCAGGGCGATTATATGGGTATCGGCGATGCCGGTATTTTAGCGGTAGGCAAGGATATCTGGGAAGTTACCATGGACATGGTCAATGCTATGATGACGGATGGTTTAGAGCTGTTAAGTATTTACTACGGTAGCGATGTTACCAAAGAAGATGCCGAAAAGATGCGCGATGCACTGGCTGAGAAATTCGTAAACTGCGACATTGAGCTGCAGTACGGCGGACAGCCTATTTACTACTATGTCATTTCCGCAGAATAAACAGAAAAATAACAGGTAAGATTATGAATTTACAGTCTGATATTACCACAATCAAAGGAGTGGGGGAGAAATCCGCCACTCTTTTTGCAAAATTAAATATTCATACGGTAAAGGATCTTTTGTTCTTTTTCCCGAGGGACTATGAAACCTTTACGGAGCCGGTGCTCATCAGTGAGGCAAAGCCGGGTGAACTTGTCACTGTAAGGGGCATTGTGATGCTTGCCCCCACGGTGACGAGGGTAAAGCATCTGTCCATTCTGAAGGTGAAGGTAAGAGATGCGTCAGGGGCGTTGACACTGACGTTTTTTAACATGCCCTTTTTGCAGAAAGCACTGAAACCGGGACAGTTCATGCTGTTCCGCGGCAGGCTCAAAAACAACAATCAGATGGAACAGCCCCGTATGTATAAGGAAGAGGAATACCGGGAGCTGATGGCGTTTATCCAGCCGAAATATCCGGTTACCAAGGGCATTACCAGCAAGAATATCTCCAAAGCCGTGAAGCAGGTGCTTTCCCTGTGCCCCATGCCGGAGGAATTTCTGCCGGAAGAAATCTTAAAAAAAGAAGGGCTCATGCCTTACGGGGAGGCTCTGGCGGAAATTCATTTCCCGGAGAACAAAGAAAGCCTTGCCCGTGCCAGAAAGCGGCTTGTGTTTGATGAATTTTTCCTGTTTATTTTGATGATGCAGCAGTCCAAAATGCTGACGGAAAAGGAAAAAAACACCTGTCCCATGGTGGAAACGGCGGAGTGCGTGCGGTTCTTAGAACGGCTTCCCTATAAGCTTACCGGTGCCCAGAACAAGGTCATCGGGGAAATCCTTGCGGACATGACGGGGGATGCGGTTATGAGCCGTCTGGTGCAGGGCGATGTGGGTTCCGGTAAAACCATCGTGGCGTTCTGGGCGCTTCTTTTGTGTGTGACAAACGGCTATCAGGGCGCGCTTATGGCACCCACGGAAGTGCTGGCAAGACAACATTACGAAGAGATTTTACGGCTCACAAAGGAGCAGAACCTGCCCTTTGTACCGGTGTTTTTGTCCGGTTCCCAGACGGCGGCAGCCAAAAGGGAGGTATACCGGCAGATAGAGGACGGCAGCGCCAATCTGGTAATCGGTACCCATGCGGTCATTCAGGACAAGGTGCACTTTAAGAAGCTGGCGCTGGTGGTAACGGACGAGCAGCACCGTTTCGGCGTAAGACAGAGGGAGACCTTAAAGGAAAAGGGCAACCATCCCCATGTGCTGGTGATGAGTGCGACCCCCATTCCCCGCACCCTTGCCATTATTCTCTACGGCGATTTGCAGGTGTCCGTCATCGACGAACTGCCGGGCGGCAGAATTCCCATTAAAAACTGTGTGGTGGGTGAGGAATACCGACCAAAGGCATATGCCTTCATGGAAAAACAGATTGCCGAGGGCAGGCAGGTTTACTGTATCTGTCCCATGGTGGAGGAAGGCGAAACCACGGATTTGGAAAATGTCACGGACTATACGGAAAAGCTGAAGGCGTATTTTCCGGAAAGTGTGCGCATTGCAAGACTGTACGGCAAGATGAAACCGGCGGAAAAGAACCGCATCATGGAAGAATTTGCTGCCGGAAACATCGACATTCTGGTTTCCACCACGGTTATTGAGGTAGGTATCAATGTACCCAATGCCACGGTGATGATGGTGGAAAACGCGGAGCGGTTCGGACTGGCACAGCTTCACCAGTTAAGAGGACGCGTAGGACGCGGCAAATTCCAGAGCTACTGTATCTTCTTAAATACCGGCAATTCCGATGCCACAAAGAAGCGTCTGGACATCTTAAATCATTCCAACGACGGTTTCTATATTGCCAATGAAGACCTGAAAATGCGCGGCCCCGGAGAGCTTACCGGCATCCGGCAGAGCGGTGCGTTCCGGTTCCGGCTCGGGGATATTTACGAGGATGCGGATGTGTTAAAACAGGCGGCTGTCTGCGTGGACAGCCATACGGATATCTGGCAGAGTGAAGCCTTTCAAAAGAAACTTCCGTCCAAATCGGAAGACGGATTATTTTATTTGATTGACTTTACGTCCATTTAACCTTACAATAGTTTTTGTGTTACAATTTTGTGGAAAATGGAGGAACCTATGTCCCGAGTAGCGATTATTACGGATTCCAACAGCGGCATTACCCAGTCCCAGGCAAAGGAAATGGGCATTCGTGTGGTACCCATGCCGTTTATGATTGGAGATACCGGTTATTTTGAAGATATTACCTTAAACCAGACACAGTTTTATGAGAAGTTAAAAGGAGATGCGGCTATCAGCACCAGCATGCCTTCCTTAGACAGCCTTATGGAGTACTGGAACGATGCTTTGAAGGAATACGACGAAGTGGTTTACATTCCCATGAGCAGCGGCCTTTCCGGTTCCTGCGAGGCTGCAGTGATGCTTTCCAAAGAGGAAGAGTTTGAGGGAAAGGTATTTGTGGCAAACAACCAGCGTATTTCCATTACCCAGAGACAGTCCGTTTTAGATGCTATGCAGATGGCGGAAAAAGGACTGGGTGCGGAAAAAATCCGCGACATTCTGGAAGAGGATAAATTCAACAGCAGCATTTACATCATGCTGGACACGCTGTATTATCTGAAAAAAGGCGGCAGAATTACCCCGGCGGCGGCAGCCCTCGGCACCATTTTAAAATTAAAACCGGTACTTACCATTCAGGGAGAAAAGCTGGATGCTTTTGCCAAGGCACGCACTACCGGACAGGGGAAGAACATGATGATTAACGCCATCCGCAGCGATATGGAGAACCGCTTCGGCGGCGCCACACCGGATAATATTTATTTAGCACTTGCCTATACATATGACGAGGAAGCGGCGGCTGTCTGGAAAAAGGAAGTGGAGGAAGCTTTCCCGGGCTTTGAGGTTCACATGGACCCCTTATCCTTAAGTGTTTCCTGCCATATCGGACCCGGCGTCATTGCGGTGGGATGCTGCAAGAAGCTGGATATTTAAGGAAAAACTGCATAGACGGTATAATAAGAACGTTTTGTTGGAAATTCAAAATTTCCGATAAAACGTTCTTTGCATATAAGGCCGGAATATGATATACTTTTTATTAGTGTGTAAACTTGTGAAAGCTGACACAAAGGAGTAGATAATGGCTAAGACAAATAATTATGATGCCTCCAGCATTACCGTTTTAGAGGGTCTGGAAGCAGTAAGAAAACGTCCCGGTATGTACATAGGAAGTGTTTCCACCAAGGGACTTAACCATCTGATTTATGAAATCGTGGACAATGCCGTGGACGAGCATCTGGCAGGGTACTGTACCACCATAAAGGTCTACCTGGAAGCGGACGGCTCCGCAACGGTGGAGGATAACGGACGAGGCATTCCCGTGGGCATGCATGAAAAAGGCATCAGTGCGGAGCGTCTGGTTTTTACGACCCTGCATGCGGGCGGTAAGTTTGACAACAATGCCTACAAAACCAGCGGCGGTCTGCATGGTGTAGGTTCTTCCGTTGTAAATGCCCTGTCCAACAGACTGACCGTAAGAGTCAAAAACGGCGGACAGATTTACGAGGATAAATACGAAAAGGGTATTCCGGTTTTAGACCTTATAGACGGACTGCTGCCGGTAGTGGGAAAGACCAAGGAAACTGGTACCACCATAAATTTTCTGCCGGATGATACCATTTTTGACAAAACCCGTTTCAAAGAGGATGAGGTCAAGAGCAGACTTCACGAAACGGCTTACTTAAATCCGAACCTGACGATTATTTTTGAGGACAGACGGAAGGACGAGCCGGAGCATGTGGTATACCATGAGCCGGACGGCATCACCGGTTTTATCAAGGACATGAACAAAAGCCAGGAACCGGTGCATGAGGTGATTTCCTTCTCCGGGGAAAGCGAAGGCATTTCCGTGGAAGTGGCATTCCAGTATGTAAACGAATTCCATGAAAACGTCTTGGGCTTCTGCAACAATATTTACAACGCGGAGGGCGGTACCCATTTAACCGGTTTTAAGACGGCGTTTACGAATATCATCAATACCTATGCGAGAGAGCTCGGCATCTTAAAGGAAAAAGACGTAAACTTCACCGGCCCGGATGTTAGAAACGGCATGACGGCGGTGGTTTCCATCAAGCACCCGGACCCCCGCTTTGAAGGACAGACCAAGACAAAATTGGACAACCAGGATGCGGCGAAGGTGGTCAGCAAGGTAACCTCCGAAGAAATGGTGCGTTACTTTGACCGTAACTTAGAAACCTTGAAGAGCATCATAGCCTGCGCCGAAAAGGCTGCCAAAATCCGTAAGACGGAGGAAAAGGCAAAGACCAATATGCTGACCAAGCAGAAGTTCTCCTTTGACAGCAACGGCAAACTGGCAAACTGTGAGTCCAAGGACGCTTCTAAATGCGAAATCTTCATTGTCGAAGGTGATTCTGCGGGCGGCAGCGCCAAAATGGCAAGAAACCGTATGTATCAGGCAATCCTTCCCATCCGCGGTAAAATTCTTAATGTGGAAAAGGCAAGCATTGACAAGGTGCTCGCCAATGCGGAAATCAAGACCATGATAAATGCGTTCGGCTGTGGATTTTCCGAGGGCTACGGCAACGATTTCGATATCACGAAGCTGCGCTACGACAAAATCATCATCATGGCGGATGCGGATGTGGACGGTGCCCATATCAGCACCCTGCTTCTGACTTTGTTCTACCGCTTTATGCCGGAACTGATTTTTGAAGGCCATGTATATCAGGCGATGCCCCCTTTGTATAAGGCAATGCCCGTAAAGGGAGAGGAAGAGTACCTGTATGACGACAAGGCACTGGAAAAATACCGGAAGTCGCACAAGGGAAGCTTTACCCTGCAGCGTTACAAAGGTCTTGGTGAAATGGATGCGTCCCAGCTCTGGGAAACCACTCTGGACCCGGAGAGACGCCTGCTTAAGAGAATTGAAATCGAAGATGCCCGCATGGCAAGTGAAATCACGGAAATGTTAATGGGCACGGACGTTCCGCCCAGAAAGGCATTTATCCACGAACATGCCCATGATGCGGAACTGGATGTATAAAAGGAGATTTGGCAATGGATGACAGCAGAATCATCAGTACGGAATATTCCGACCTGATGCAGAAATCATATATAGACTATGCCATGAGCGTTATTATCGCAAGAGCGCTTCCCGATGTCAGGGACGGCTTAAAGCCGGTACAGAGACGTACCCTTTACGATATGCACGAACTGGGCATCCGCTACGACAGACCTTACCGTAAAAGCGCCCGTATTGTCGGCGATACCATGGGTAAATACCATCCCCACGGCGACAGCTCCATTTACGATGCGCTGGTGGTCATGGCGCAGGATTTTAAGAAGGGCATGCCGCTAATCGACGGCCACGGCAACTTCGGCAACATCGAAGGCGACGGCGCCGCTGCCATGCGATACACGGAAGCCAGACTGGAAAAAATCACCCAGGAAGCATTCCTTGCGGATTTGGACAAGGATGTGGTGGATTTTATTCCGAACTTTGACGAAACGGAAAAAGAGCCGGAGGTTCTGCCGGTAAAAATCCCCAACCTTTTGGTGAACGGCTCCGAAGGTATTGCCGTAGGTATGGCGACCAGCATTCCGCCCCACAATTTAGGTGAAGTCATTGATGCCATGAAGGCGTACATGCAGGATGAGAACATCTCCACAAGAGAGCTCATGCGCTACATAAAGGGCCCGGATTTCCCCACGGGCGGCATTGTCATCAACGAGGAAGAACTCTTAAACATCTACGAAACCGGCGTGGGCAAAATCAAAATCCGCGGCAAGGTGGAGGTGGAAAAGGCAAAGGGCGGCAAGTTAAATCTTGTCATCACCGAAATTCCCTACCCCATGATTGGCTTAAATATTGCCAAGTTTTTATCCGATGTGGCAGCTCTTTCCGAAACCAAGAAGACCATGGACATCGTGGATATTTCCAACCAGTCCTCCAAGGAGGGCATCCGCATTGTCATCGAGCTGCGGAAGGACACGGACGTAGAGAATTTTACCAACATGCTCTACAAGAAGACCCGTCTGGAAGACACCTTCGGCGTCAACATGCTTGCCATTGCGGACGGCAGACCGGAAACCATGGGATTAAAGCAGATTTTGAAAGCCTGCACGGATTTCCAGTTTGAAGTGGCAACAAGAAAGTACACCACGCTTCTGGAAAAGGAAAAAGAGAAGAAGGAAATTCAGGAAGGCCTTATCAAGGCGTGCAACGTCATTGACCTGATTATTGAAATCCTGCGCGGGTCCAAGGACAGGAACATGGCAAAGGGATGCCTGACCGAAGGAAAGACGGACGGCATCAAGTTTAAGTCCAAGGAATCTAAGCTGATGGCGGAGCAGCTTATGTTTACGGAAAAACAGGCAAACGCCATTCTGGAAATGCGTCTGTATAAGTTAATCGGTCTGGAAATCGAGGCGCTTATCAACGAGCATGAGGAAACCATGTCCAATATCTTCCGCTATGAGGATATCTTAGAGCGCAAGGACTCCATGGCACAGGTTATCATCAATGAGTTAAACCAGATTAAAAAGGAATACAGCAAGCCCCGTAAAACGGAAATCACCAATAAGGAAGAAGCGGTTTACGAGGAAAAGAAGCCGGAAGAAATGGATGTCATGTTCTTAATGGACCGTTTCGGTTACGCCAAGACGGTGGATATGGCCACCTATGAAAGAAATAAGGAAGCGGCGGATACCGAGAACAAATACGTGGTAAAATGTAAGAATACCGGCAGAATTTGTCTCTTTACCAATATCGGACAGCTTCACACCATCAAGGTGACGGACATCCCTTACGGCAAGTTCCGCGACAAGGGCATTCCGGTGGACAATGTGAGCAATTACAGCGCCTCCAGGGAAACCATTCTCTGTGTGGCAAGCCAGACGGAGTTAAACTTATACCGGATGATTTTTGTCACAAAGCAGGCGATGATGAAAGTGGTGGACGGCGGCGAATTCGACGTAAGCAAGCGCCTGGTGGCTGCCACCAAGTTAAACGAAGGGGACGAAGTGGTGAGCGTTACCGTAATAAAGGAGCAGCGCAACATTGTACTGCAGTCCAAGGACGGTTATTTCTTGAAATTTGCCATTGAGGAAATTCCGGAAAAGAAAAAAGGAGCGGTGGGCGTCCGCGGCATGAAGCTGTCGGACAAGGACAGCATCGAAGCCGTTTATTACATACAGAATGCAGTGGAAACTGCCATTCCGTATAAAAACAAAAACCTGGTACTGAATACCTTAAAGCCCGGAAAGCGTGACGGCAAGGGCGTCAAGGTACGGGCATAACGAGTCTTATGCCGGAAAGGAAACATTATGAGAGTAATAGCAGGTACAGCCAGAAGCTTACCCTTAAAATGCCCGACAGGGCTGGATACCAGACCTACCACGGACAGAATAAAAGAAACCTTATTTAACATGTTGCAGACCTATATCCCGGGCTGTGTGTTTGTGGATTTGTTTGCGGGCAGCGGCGCCGTGGGCATCGAAGCCATCAGCAGAGGGGCAAAGAAAGCCTATTTTGCGGAAAATGCTTCCGAAGCCTTACAGTGCATCCAGGAGAACATTGCCTTTACGAAATTTGCGGATAAGGCGGTTGTGTTAAAGCAGGATGCCATCAGCGCCCTGAACGGTATTTTTGAAAAAGAAGCGGATATTATCTTTATGGACCCGCCCTACGGCAGGGATTTGGAAAAACAGGTGCTTTCCGTGCTGAAAGGATACCGTTATGTAACGGAAGATACCCTGATTATCGTGGAAGCGGACCTTCACACGGATTTTTCCTATGCGGAAGAGCTGGGCTATGAGCTTGTAAAAGAAAAGAAATACAAGACCAACAAGCATGTATTCCTTAAGATAAAGGAAGGATAACTATGAAAAAAGCAATCTATACCGGAAGCTTTGACCCGGTGACCCTGGGTCATATGGATATTATCAGAAGAGCGGCGGATACCTTTGACGAATTAGTTGTGGGAGTTTTAAACAATAAAGAAAAGAAGCCGTTGTTTTCTGTGGAAGAACGTGTTAAGATATTACAAGAGGCTGTCAGGGATATGCCGAATGTAAAGATTGATTCCTTCAGCGGACTTTTTGCGGATTATGCGAAGGAAAAGGATATCTGGATAGCCGTCAGGGGGCTTCGTGCCATTACGGACTTAGAATACGAAATGCAGATGGCACAGACAAACCGGATGCTTTCGGGAGGAAAACTGGACACGGTATTTTTTGTTACCAATCTTGATTATTCCTACATCAGTTCTTCCGGCGTCAAGCAGATTGCCAGCTTTGGCGGGGATATTTCCCACTGTGTGCCGGATTTCGTAGAGAAGCTTGTGAATGAAAAGTATGGCGTGAAATAATTTGGGTAACAAGGAGAGTAGATATGAGCAGCAAGATTGAACAATTAATTGATGAAATCGAAGATTATATTAATAATTGCAAACCGCAGGCTTTTTCCAGTACCAAAATCATTGTAAACAAAGAAGAAATTGATGAATTGCTGCGAGAGCTCAGGATGAAAACCCCTGATGAAATCAAGCGTTATCAAAAGATTATCAGCAATAAGGAAGCCATCTTAAACGATGCCCGTGCCAAGGCGGAGGAGCTGATTAAACAGACCACCATCCAGACCAACCAGTTAATCAGTGAGCATGAGATTATGCAGCAGGCATACGCGCAGGCAAACGAAGTGGTTACCATGGCGACGAGACAGGCGCAGGAAATTTTGGACAACGCCACCACGGAGGCAAACAATGTAAAGATGTCCGCCATGCAGTACATGGACGATATGCTTGCCCACCTGGAAAACATTATAGCAACCTCCAGTCAGACGGCTACGGCAAATTACGATACGCTGATTGGAAACTTAAATCATTATCATGACATTATCCAGTCCAACCGTGCAGAGCTTCACCCGGCAGAGGATGAACTTGAAGAAGTGGATCTGGATGCAGAGCAAGGGGACAACCTTGATGCTATGTAAGCGAAAGAGAAAAGAACGGATTCCCGGAAACAATTTGTTTGCCGGGAATTTTTTTCTATGGGTATTCTTTCTGTTTCTGATATTTGCCGTAGATGTGAAAGCAGAAGGATTTTATTACCCGCCGGATACGGACGGAGAACTGGTGGTGGTCATTGACCCCGGGCACGGAGGCTCCAATCTCGGTGCGGACTACAACGGTTTTCTGGAAAAAGAAATGAACCTTACGGTGGCAGAAGCCATGGCGGAGGAGCTCAGACAGTATGAGGGCATTACCGTGTATCTGACTCATGAGGATTTGGACACGGATATCAAGATAAAGGACAGGGCGGCATTTGCCAAAAGTGTGAATGCGGATTTTCTGTTCTGTCTGCACTTTAATATGTCGCCGGGCAATATTCTGTATGGCTCCGAGGTCTGGATTTCGGCATACGGAGAGGAAAACAGACAGGGGTATTCTTTTGCGGGACTGCAGTTAAACGAAATGCGGAAGCTGGGACTTTCCATAAGAGGCATTAAAACGAGGCTGAACGAGGAAGGAACGGCGGACTATTACGGTATTCTGCGTTTCTGCGAAGCAGAAGATATTCCGGCAGCGCTGATTGAGCACTGCCATATTGACAACGAGGCGGATGTGGGGTTCTGTGACTCCAAAGAGGATTTGATAGCCCTTGGGAAAGCCGATGCCACGGCGGCAGCCAAATTCTTCCGCCTGTCCAGTAAAAGCTTAGGCGTGGATTACAGTGACAATACCGAGGCAGTGGAGCCCGAACCCGGTGCCAATTACGCCAAAATGGACACCACGGACCCGGATATCTGCATGATAGAGGAAACCTATACCGACCTTGCCAATAAGAAAATCGGCATTCAGGTAACCGGCTGTGATTACGATTCGCCCATGCAGTATTATTCCTACAGCATAGACGGCGGTGAAACCTTTACCCCGTACATCTTGTGGCCGGATGCGGATATGCTTGCCGGCACTTACGCGGACACCTTCAGTCTGGAGATAGACATACCCGAGGGCGTGAGCCCGGACATTGTGGTAAAGGGCATCAACCAGTACGACCGATACACCTTAAGCAACCACTTAAACGGCTATCCGGTGTTTGCAGGCAGCGACCCCGATGAGGTGCTTCCGGAAATCCCGGAGGAAACGGAAGAGGTAAGCGGCAATGCCGGCAATCTTCATGATACGATTAAGGACAGTGCGGACGGCGGCTTCAAAGCGCCGGTCAAAGAAGAAAACGAAGAGGACAGAACCTTTGTCCGTTTTGTGGAAATCAGTCTTTTGGCGGTGTTTGTGATTTTTACCGTAGTTTTGTTTGTGGGTGTTTTAGCGGCAAACAAAAAGCGTCATAAAAAGAAGCGGAAAAGAAGGAAAAAATAGAAAAAGTTCAAAAGGCACTGCAGCAGCTTGTCAAACACATAGCGCCGTATGGACAAATCGGTACCGGCAAGCATACCCTTGGTCTGTAAGAGACAGCACAGTCCCCCAAAAGGCAGAACTGTTAAAAGAAACAGCGGCAGTCTTCCAGAAAGGACATGAATGCCGCCGGTGATTTCTAAAAGACAGCGGCAGGCGCAGAGCAGGGTATCCGGAAGGACAATACCGGTATACCGGGTAAGGCTGCGGGACACAACCAGAGGAAGCAGGTAGAGCAGGTTTCCTACAATGAGATAAGCGCCCAGTACGGTGATGCCCTCAATACCGGAGTGGATGGCAGCGTCCAGACTTTTTAAGAAAGGCTCCGGTGCAGCTTTTGACGGAACTTTCAGCCGGGAGTTTATCGGCAGAGGGGAAACGAGCCGGACAAGCAGGGCATAGAGAAAAGGAATGCCGTATATTCCCAGAAGGAAGAACGCAGCAGGAATAGTTTGAACGGCCAAGGACGGAAGCAGGACGGAGAGGATGAACAGAGGCCCCATGTTGTTGCAGAACCCCAATAGATACTGGGCTTCTTTGCGGGAGATTTCCTTCATCCGGTACAGCTCCGCAATGTTTCTGGCGCCCATGGGGAAACCGCACAGAAAGCCTGTCAGGACACAGTACACACCCTGCGGACTAATGCGAAGCAGCGGACAGAGAAGGGGCGAAAGAAAAAAGGAAAGCTTTTCCGTCATCTGCTGGCGCACAAGCAGGCAGGAAAGCAGCATAAAAGGAAACAGCGCCGGTATCATGGTCTGAAACCATACGGAAAGACCGTCGGCGGCAAGCTGCACACTGTCTTTAGAAAAGAAAAGCATCAGTACAAAAGAAAGAAAAAATAGCAGTATTTTCATGAAAATCCTGTACGGTTTTTTATTATCATATGAGAAAGAACCGAAAAAAATGTAGGAACGGAGAGACACATGCGTCTGGATAAATTCTTATGCGATACGGCGGGGCTTACCCGCACGGAGGCAAAAAATGCCGTAAAAAAAGGACAGATTGCCGTAAACGGCCAGGTGCAGAAGGCAGCGGATTTTAAGGTAAAGGAAAACGAGGATACGGTGACTTTTCAGGGAAAGCTCCTTTCCTATGCGGCGTTTCATTATTATATGCTGCATAAGCCTGCGGGCGTGATTACCGCCACGGAGGACAAAAAAGAAGGCACGGTCATGGATATCCTGAAAGAGGAAAAGGTTAAAAATCTGTTTCCGGTGGGAAGACTGGACAAGGACACGGAAGGACTGCTTCTCATTACCGACGACGGCGAGCTTGCCCACAACCTGCTTTCCCCAAAGAAGCATGTGGACAAGGAGTATCTGGTTAAAGTAAGGGACAGCATTTCCGAAGAAGACTGTAAGAAGCTTGCGGAGGGCGTGGATATCGGGGACGAAAAACCCACGGCTCCCGCAAAGGTGGAACGTGTGGCGGAGAACGAAATACTCCTGACCATCCGGGAGGGGCGTTTCCATCAGGTAAAGCGGATGCTCCAGGCAGTGGGCAACGAAGTAGTGTACTTAAAAAGACTCTCCATGGGCAGTCTGCGTCTGCCAAAAGATTTGGAAAAGGGCGCCTACCGGCCGCTTTCGGAAGAAGAAATATACAAGATTAAAGGAGATAAATAAAATGAACAGCAACCCATTAAAAGAGAAACTGCAGGACTATGAGGCGGTAATATTTGACCTGGACGGCACACTGGTGGACTCCATGTGGATGTGGAAGGAAATCGACAGAGAGTATCTGGCAAATTTCGGCATCGAGCTGCCGGATACCCTGCAGAAGGAAATAGAGGGCATGGGACTGAACGAAACCGCAGTCTATTTCAAGGAAAAATTCGGCATTACGGATACAGTGGAAAAAATGCGGAGCGACTGGATTTCCATGGCGCTTTACAAATACCGTCACGAGGTTCCCATGAAGCCCGGCACCCAGCGCTTTTTATCCTACTGCATGGAAAAGGGCATCAAGTTAGGCATTGCCACCAGCAATTCCCTGGAGCTGGTGGACCAGATTGAAGAGGCGCACCACTTAAAGGATTACATTTCCTGTATTGTTACGGGCTGTCAGGTGGAAAACTGCAAACCCGCACCGGATATTTACCTTGCCGCAGCCAAAAGACTGCACACGGACCCGAAGAAATGTCTGGTGTTTGAGGACATCATCCCCGGCATTATGGCGGGAAAAGCCGCCGGCATGAGCGTCTGTGCGGTATGGGACAAATACTCCGAAAAGGACTGGGACGAAAAGGTAAAAACAGCGGATTTTTCACTGCGTTCTTATGAGGAAATCTTGTAAATTCAGGTAAAAAATGGCATACTAAAGGAAGAAAGGAAGGATTGCTATGAAGAATATCATCATTATTACCGGGGCGAGCTCCGGCATCGGACAGGAATTTGCCTTACAGATTGACACGGCTTTTTCCAACATTGATGAAATCTGGATGATTGCCAGAAGAGAAGAACGCCTTATGGAAGTGGGAAAGGTCATGGAGCATAAGGTAAAAATGATTTCCATGGATGTTACGGATGAATATGCCATGGACGATTTTGAAGAGCTTTTGGAGAAAGAGGATGTGACCGTCCGCATGCTGATTAATGCCGCAGGCTTCGGTCTGATGGGTCCTTTCGACGAGCTTTCCTTAGAAGAACAGACGGACATGCTCTATGTCAACTGCGAAGCCCTTACCAAGATGACGTATATCTGCCTGCCCTATATGGCAAGGGGCAGCCGTATTATCCAGATGGCTTCCGCGGCAGCCTTTGTTCCCCAGCAGGATTTTGCCGTATATGCCGCTACCAAAGCGTATGTACTGAGCTTTTCCAGAGCACTCAATCAGGAGCTGTGCGATTACGGCCTCTATGTGACCGCAGTCTGCCCGGGCCCCGTGAATACCGAATTCTTCCGGATTGCCGAGCAGTACGGCTCCACACTGGAAATCAAGAAGCTCACCATGATTACTTCCGAACAGTGCGTTTCCGAGGCGCTGTATGCATCCTACCGCAAGAAGGATATGGTTATTCCCGGTATTCCCATGAAAGCCTTTGCGATGCTGACCAAGATTGTTCCCCAGGGACTGATTTTGAAGATTGCAAAGATGATGAAAAAATAACAGCGGAGAGACGACTACATGAATTTCAAAAGAATGTTTACCAAGGATGAGGTCAAGGGGACGAGAAACTATTTAAGCAGCCAGAAAAAGTATGAAATCATCAGGACTGTCATTTACTTTTTCATTCCCCTGTCCTTATTTGCGGCGGGCTATATTACCACGCACACACGCAACAACCTGCTTACCCTGGTGGCGGTGCTTGGCTGTCTGCCTGCCTGCAAGAGCCTTGTGGAAATGATTATGCACTGCCGGTACAAGAGTCTGCCCGCAGATGTCTGCGACACCATAGAAGCCCATGCGGAAGGGCTTACCTGCCTGTATGACTGTGTGTTTACCTCCCGGGACAAGACCTATTACGTGGGACATCTGACCGTTTGCGGCAACACCATTGCCGGGTATCTTTTAAGCAGCAAGGTATCGGAAACGGACTGTGCAAAGCATCTGGAGACCTGCCTTAAGGTGGACCGTTTTACGGGACTTACCATAAAGCTGTACAAGGATTTGGACAAGTACACGGAGCGGCTGGACTCCCTGCGGGAGCTTAAGACGGACGACAAGAATACAAAGGGCATTGTAAGTACCCTTAAAGCTATTTCTTTATAGAACGGAGAGGCTATGCAGAACCATCAAATAGGCAGTCAGGAAGCGGGACAGCGTCTGGATAAATTCTTACATAAGTATTTTCCGGAAGCGGGTACGGCATTCCTGTATAAAATGCTGCGCAAGAAAAACATTGTCTTAAATAAAAAGAAAGCGGAAGGAAAGGAAATCCTTGTGGAAGGCGACTCCCTGGATTTCTTTTTTTCGGAGGAAACCTTTGCCAAATTCCGGGGCACGGAAAAAGGCGGCACCACAAGCCGGCCCCTGACCGCCGTTTATGAAAAGGCTTACGTAAGTCTGCACGGAATTACCGTACTCTATGAGGATGCGGACATGCTTGCCTTAAATAAACCGGCGGGGGTGCTGACCCAGAAAGCGGAGGAGGCGGATGTTTCCTTAAATGAATGGATGATTGGGTATCTCTTAAAAACGGGGCGTATGACCGAAGAAATACTGAAAACCTTTAAGCCTTCCGTTTTGAACCGTCTGGACCGCAATACCAGCGGGCTGGTGCTCTGCGGTATTTCCTTAAAAGGAAGCCAGTGCTTAAGCCGCATGATACACGACAGGACGGTGCACAAATATTATGCCGCCGTGGTAAAGGGAAAGGTCAGCAAGGCAGGCACCTTAGGGGGCGTGCTGGAAAAGGATGAGAAAGCCAACAAAGTAACCATAAAGGATGCGGGCGAAGGAAAAGAGGTCTGCACCATTTACGAACCGGCGGCGTATGCGGACGGTCTGACCCTTTTATCCATTGAGCTTGTGACCGGCAAAACCCACCAGATAAGGGCGCATATGGCATGCATCGGACATCCGCTTCTGGGGGATGCCAAGTACGGGGACAGAGGCTTTAACGAAGCCTACCGGAAGAAGGGGGTAAAATCCCAGCTTCTGCATGCGCAAAGAATGGTATTTCCCACACTGCGGGAACTGCCGGAGGAAGAAGTAAAAAAGGCGAAGGATTTTGCTTTTTTAGGAAAAACCATAGAAGCCCCTCTGCCGGAGGTATTCCACCGGGTGGGGTTCTGAATTTACGGCAAAACAGGAAGAACGGAAAGAAGCAGAAATGCAAAAGGGAAGATAACAAAGAAAGCAGGAAGGCAGTATGGCAACCTGGAATTCAAGAGGATTAAGAGGCTCCACTTTAGAGGAACTGATAAACCGGACCAATGAAAAATATGCGGAGAGCAATCTGGCGCTGATACAGAAAATTCCCACGCCGATTACCCCCATTAAAATTGATAAGGAGCACAGGCATATCACGCTGGCGTATTTTGACCAGAAGAGTACCGTGGACTACATCGGTGCCGTACAGGGCATTCCGGTGTGTTTTGATGCCAAGGAATGTGCGGTGGACACCTTTTCCCTGCAGAACATCCATGCCCATCAGGTAAAGTTTATGGAGCAGTTTGAAAAGCAGGGCGGGATTGCGTTCTTTCTTATTTATTACACCTCCAAGGAAGTGTTTTATTACCTTCCCTATGAGATGCTTAAGTTTTTCTGGGACAGGGCGCAGAACGGCGGCAGAAAGAGCTTCCGTTACGAAGAGCTGAACCCGGATTACATCATTCCCTCCCAGAACGGGCTTTTTATTCCCTATCTGGAAATTCTGAAAAAGGATTTGGACGACCGGGAATAAAAAATGCAGCGGACGGAATAAGTTTCTTGACAGAAGAGGCTATTTTTTGTATACTACATACAGTTTTACATGCTACTTTGCTAATTTGGTAGCACGTTAATCTGATAAAGTGAAACGGAAAGGCTGAAAAAATGAACCAGAATTTATTGCATACACCGGACGGTGTAAGGGATATCTACGGAAAAGAATGTGCCAGAAAGCTTGTGATTGAAAAGAAAATCCGGGAAAAGCTTTTATCCTACGGCTATGAGGATATCGAAACACCGACCTTTGAATACTTTGATGTTTTTTCCAATGAAATCGGTACCACGCCGTCCAGGGACCTTTATAAGTTCTTTGACAAGGAGGGCGATACCTTAGTGCTTCGTCCCGACTTCACTCCCTCCATTGCCCGCTGTGCGGCAAAGTATTTCACGGAGGATTCCGTGCCTCTGCGGTTCTGTTACTGCGGCAATACCTTTACCAATACGTCCCGTCTGCAGGGCAAATTAAAGGAAGTCACCCAGCTTGGTGCGGAGCTTATCGGCGACGACTCCGTGTATGCGGATGCGGAAATGATTCATATGGTAATAGAAGCCCTGCTTCATACCGGACTGGAAAATTTCCAGGTGAGCGTCGGACAGGTGGAGTATTTCAAGGGACTCTGCGAGGAAGCGGGACTGGAAGATGATGTGATTTACGTTTTGCGGGAATACATTTCCGCCAAGAACCATTACGCGGCGGAAAACCTTTTAATCGAAGCCGGTGTCAATGAACAGCTGCGGGAGCTTATCTTGGCGACCACGGAAGGCTTCGGCAACCTGGAAGCCATCCGCAGCGCCAAGGCGCGGGTTTCCAACGAACGCTCCGTAAAAGCCATTGAGAATTTGGAAAAGCTGTACGAGGTGCTTGCCTTATACGGTACGGAAAAATACATATCCTTTGACCTTGGCATGTTGAGCAAATACCGTTATTATACCGGCGTTATCTTTAAGGTCTATACCTACGGCATCGGCGATGCCATCGTAAAGGGCGGACGTTACGATACCCTGATTTCCTATTTTGGCAAACAGGCGCCGGCAGTCGGCTTTGCCGCTGTGGTGGACGACATATTGGAGGCCTTTTCCAGACAGAAAATTGCCATGGAGCTTCCCGAAGGAAAGGAAATCCTTACCTATACGGAAAGCGACTTCCCCGAAGTCTTAAAGCAGGCGGAGGAGTTAAGAAAACAGGGCAGATTAGTGGAAATGCGCAGAAAGGACTGAAAGCATGAGTACGGACAGATATTTAACCATTGCGCTGGGAAAAGGCAGACTGGCGAAGAAAGCCATGGAATTATTTGAGGAAATCGGTATTACCTGCGAGGAAATGAAGGACCCGGCTTCCCGAAAACTGATTTTTGTAAACGAAGAGCAGAAACTCCGCTTTTTCTTATCCAAGGGACCGGATGTTCCCACCTATGTGGAATACGGTGCGGCGGATATCGGTATTGTAGGCAAGGATACCATTTTAGAGGAAAACAGAAGAGTTTACGAGGTACTGGATTTAGGCTTCGGCAAATGCCGGATGTGCGTGTGCGGCCCCAAATCGGCGGAGGAGCTTTTAAAGCACCACGAAAGAATCCGTGTGGCAAGCAAGTACCCCGAAATTGCCAAGGACTATTTTTACAATAAAAAACACCAGACCGTGGACATCATCAAGCTGAACGGCTCCGTGGAATTAGGACCGTTAGTAGGGCTTTCCGATGTCATCGTGGATATCGTGGAAACCGGTTCCACCCTGCATGAAAACGGACTGGCTGTTTTGGAAGAGGTCTGCCCGCTGTCTGCCAGACTGATTGTCAACCAGGTCAGCATGCAGATGGAAAAGGAACGAATCGGCAAGCTTGTAAACGACCTGAAAGAAGCACTGAGAAAGGAAGGAAAATAAACCTATGCGTATTGTGGAATTGACGGAAAACACCAAAAAGAACCTACTGAAGGATTTGCTGAAACGAAGCCCTTCCAGCTACGGAACCTATGAACAGACGGTTTCCGAGATTGTAAACAATGTAAAGGAAAACGGGGACAAAGCCGTTTTTGATTATACCGAAAAATTTGACCATTTTGCATTGAACAGCGGCAATATCCGTGTAACGGAAGAGGAAATCAAGGACGCCTACAAGGAAATCCCGGAAGATTTGATTGAGGTTTACAGGCATTCCGCAGCCAATATCCGTACTTTTCACGAAAAGCAGCTCCGTCAGAGCTTTATCGAAACAAGACCGGACGGCAGCATTTTGGGACAGCGCATTACCCCCATTGAAAAAGCGGGTGTGTATGTCCCCGGCGGAAAAGCCGCATACCCCAGCAGCGTTTTGATGAACGTGATTCCCGCCAAGGTGGCAGGCGTTCCGAAGATTGTCATGACAACTCCCTGCAATAAGGAAGGAAAAGTCAATGCCGGTACACTGGTGGCAGCCGATATTGCCGGTGTGGATGAAATTTACAAGGTAGGCGGTGCACAGGCAATCGCCGCGCTGGCGTTCGGTACGGAGTCCATTCCCAAGGTTGACAAGATTACCGGCCCCGGCAACATCTTTGTGGCACTTGCCAAAAAGGCAGTATACGGACATGTCAGCATTGACTCCGTGGCAGGCCCCAGCGAAATTCTGGTGCTTGCGGATGAAACGGCTAATCCCCGCTATGTGGCTGCGGATTTACTGTCCCAGGCAGAGCATGACGAGCTGGCTTCCGCTATTTTGATTACCACATCCAAGGAACTGGCGGAAAAGGTATCGAAAGAAGTGGACGGCTTTACGGAAACTCTGGAAAGAAGAGAGATTATCTTGAAATCCCTCTCCAATTATGGTTATATTTTAGTAGCGGAGAATATGGAGGATGCCATTGCGGCTGCCAACGATATTGCATCCGAGCATCTGGAAATTCTGACAAAAAATCCGTATGAAACCATGACGAAGATTAAGAATGCGGGCGCCATTTTCATGGGTGAGTATTCTTCCGAGCCTCTGGGTGATTATTTTGCGGGACCGAACCACATTTTACCCACAAACGGCACGGCAAGATTTTTCTCCCCGCTCAGCGTGGACGACTTTATCAAGAAAACCAGCCTGATTTCTTTCTCAAAGGATGCGCTTGAAAAAGTACATACGGAAATCGAAGCCTTTGCCAGGAGCGAAGGACTGACGGCACATGCCAATTCCATTAAAGTTCGTTTTGAAAGGAGCTAATGTATGCGCAGTGCGGAAATAAAAAGAACCACCAAGGAAACGGATATTTATGTAAAGCTTTCACTGGACGGAAAAGGGGATGCGGATATCCATACCGGCATCGGCTTTTTTGACCATATGTTAAACGGCTTTGCCAGACACGGTTTCTTTGACTTGACCTGTAAAGTCAACGGCGACCTTTATGTGGACGGCCACCATACCGTGGAAGATACCGGTATCGTGCTGGGAAATGCCATCAGGGAAGCAGTGGGCGACAAAAAGGGTATCAACCGTTACGGTTATTTTATTCTGCCCATGGACGATGCACTGTGTCTCTGTGCCGTGGATTTATGCGGCAGACCGTATCTGGATTTTTCCTGTGATTTTACCATGGATAAAATCGGCGAACTGGACAGCGAGCTGATACGGGAATTTTTCTATGCGGTATCCTACAGCGCCGCCATGAATTTACATATCAAGATGATTTCCGGCACCAACAACCACCACATGGCGGAGGCGATGTTCAAGGCATTTGCCAAGGCACTGGATATGGCGGTTGCATACGACAACAGAATCGAAGATGTATTAAGTACGAAAGGAAGCCTTTAAGAGCACGTTTGGATACCTTCTTAAAGACCGGGGAAAACATGAAGACCAGAAAATTTATTGCTTCTATTTATTTATATCAGGAAAAGGCGGTAAAGAGCCTTTCAGACAGTACCGTGATTGCGGAAAATCCCGTGGAGCTGGCAAGGGAATACTGTGAGAAAAACGCCGATGAAATTTTGGTGTACGATTTGTCAAACGGCGATGCCGAGCACGATGCGGCGCTGGATATGATGAAAGCCATCTGTGCGGCTTCTCCCGTGGATGTATACGGAGCCGGCAACGTACACCGTATGGAGGATATCAAGAAAATCCTTTATACAGGCTGCAAAAAGGCAGTGCTCAATTTCAGCAAAAAGGGCAACCGGGAGATTATCAAAGAGGTTTCCCAGAAATTCGGCAGGGAGAAAATTTTAGCTGCCGTAAACGATTTGGAAACCCTTACGGAAAACAAAGAGCTTTTGGAAGAATTTGCCTCCGGACTGCTCCTTATGAATCCCCATATGGTAAGAGAAGCCGGGGAGATTACAGAGCTTCCGGCTATTGTGGAAACGGAGCAGCTTGCCCTGAATAAGCTGCTGGAAATCTTCGGGCTTTACAACGTGGCGGGCATTACCGGCAACGCGATTAACGACAACAAAGAAGAAATTTTACAGTTAAAGGATTTGTGCAAGGAAAACGGCATTGCCGTGGAAGAACTCCGCTCTGATTTTATCTGGGACGATTTCAAGAAAAACTCCGATGGCATGGTGCCGGTAGTGGTGCAGGACTACAAGACCTTAGAGGTGCTTATGGTTGCCTACATGAACGAGGATGCCTATAAGAACACCTTAAAGACCGGCAAAATGACCTATTACAGCCGCAGCCGCAAGGAATTGTGGTTAAAGGGCGAAACCAGCGGCCATTACCAATATGTGAAGTCTTTAACCGCAGACTGCGACAAGGATACGATTTTAGCCAAGGTATTCCAGATTGGCAACGCCTGCCACACCGGCAGCTATTCCTGTTTCTTCCGGGATGTGGTTACCAAGGAATACGAGGAAGCCGAGAACCCCTTAAAGGTATTTGAAGAGGTTTATCAGGTGATTTTGGACAGGAAGAAAAACCCGAAGGAAGGCTCCTACACCAATTATCTGTTTGACAAGGGACTCGATAAAATCTTAAAGAAGCTGGGTGAGGAAGCCACCGAAATCGTCATTGCGGCGAAAAATCCCAATCCCAACGAAGTGAAATATGAGATTTCCGATTTCCTGTACCATATGATGGTTCTGATGGCGCAGAAGGATATTTCCTGGGAAGAAATCACCACGGAGCTTGCCAACCGGTAAGCCTTACTGAAAATCTTCCCGAAAGTCTTCCCGGAAAGAAAACTACGGTTCTATTTCTCCGGCAAGTACATACATTTAGAATAAGGACAAAGAGAGTATAGGAATAACAGCTATACTCTTTTTTTATCGAAAAAGAGAAGAAATGTGTGACCGATGAGCCGGTCATGGGAGGGAAGGCATTATGAGCGATATTTCCGTGGAACAGAAACTGTTGTTATTACGAAGCATAAGGGAGGCGGAGGATAAAAACCGCATGAATTTAAGGCAGCATGAAAATCTGCTGTACGGAGCGGGCAGACAGACCGAAATGACCGAACCGGTCTACGTTACGCAGGATGTTTCGGCAAGGCATTTTTTCATGGGAGTGCGGATTTTTGCAGCTATCGTTTTGTTTTCCCTCTATGTCATTTTAAGCTTTACCAAGGACAGTGTTTTTTCCCTGAATAGTGAGAAGATAGACCGGCTTTTAGGGGCAAATTACCAGCTTGATGCGATTGACAACATAGAGGAATTTTTATACAATAAATAAGATACTGTGCATGAAAAAAGGGATGAAATTATGAGCAAATCACAAAAGCAGATGGAGAAAGAACAGGAACGCAATCGAAGAATTGTCGATACGGCGTTCCAAATTTTTGTTGAAAGAAAAATAGAGGCTGTCAGCATGGCAGAGATTGCGGAAGCAGCGGGTGTGGGAAGAGCGACGCTGTTTCGGTGTTTTCCCTCCAAGATGGAGCTGGTCATTGCGGTATGTGGTGCCAAGTGGAAGGAATATCTGGACAATCTGGATGCCACCAGACCGATTTCG
The DNA here is from genome assembly GCA_002432425.1 of Lachnospiraceae bacterium UBA5899. Taxonomy (GTDB): domain Bacteria; phylum Bacillota; class Clostridia; order Lachnospirales; family Lachnospiraceae; genus Acetatifactor. The sequence continues at coordinate 15,376 of DJEL01000020.1, read as the reverse complement.
GGCGTGCATGACATTCAGGCAATAGACCGTCTTATTTTTACCCTGGACAGCTATGTGGAACTGTACCAGAACCACAAGGAGTTATTGCAGTACAATGACAATTTCAACTACTATGTGACACATGAGGAGTATAAGACGGAGCAGCTTACCGAATTCCATAATTCCTTATATTCGGCGGATACCCGTTTTCATATGATGTATGAAAAGGCGAAGGAGGACAAGACCTTCCGGACGGATATCCCGGAGGACGAGTTTATGCGTGTCACGGTACACACCATGATGTCCGCCTGTTCCCATTTTGCGGGAGGCTTTATCTGGGGGGCGGAAGACAACAAGGACTACACGGAGGAGCTTCTTTTGTTAAAAGAGATGATACTCATGTATGCAACGGCAAAATAAGCCCCGGCGATACGGATATCTGACAGAAGATACTTTGGACGGAAGGATTCAGAATGAACAAATTAGCGTTATCGGATGATATTTTAATGAAGGTTGAGAAGCCGGCAAGATACATCGGCGGCGAGGTCAATGCGGTTGTGAAAAACAAAGAAGAGGTGGATATGCGCATTGCGTTCTGCTTCCCGGATGTGTACGAAATCGGCATGTCCCATCTGGGTATCCAGATACTGTACGATATGTTCAACCGGTTTGACGGCGTATGGTGCGAAAGAGTGTATTCTCCCTGGGTGGACCTGGATGCCATCATGAGAAAGGAGCACATTCCTCTTTTTGCCCTGGAGTCCCAGGACCCGATTAAGGAATTCGACTGGCTTGCCATTACCATCCAGTATGAAATGTGCTACACGAATATTTTACAGGTGCTGGATTTATCCGGTATTCCGCTGCTGGCGAAGGACCGGACGGAGGAAGACCCCATTGTTATCGGCGGCGGACCCTGCACGTACAATCCGGAACCCATTGCGGATTTCTTTGATTTGTTCTATATCGGCGAAGGCGAAACCCGTTACGAGGAGCTGGTAAATCTGTATCGGGAATGCCGGGATAAAAAGCTTCCCCGTATGGAGTTTTTACGCCGGGCAGCCAAGGTACCCGGCATGTATGTGCCCGCCTTTTATGAGGCAGCTTACAATGAGGACGGCACCTTAAAAGACTTTTACCCCATTGAAGAGGGTATTCCTTCTACCATTACCAAGGAAGTGGAAATGGACGTTTCCCATACCTATTACCCCATGAATCCTCTGGTTCCGTTTATGAAAATTGCACAGGACAGGGTGGTGCTGGAAATCATGCGCGGCTGCATCCGCGGATGCCGTTTCTGCCAGGCAGGACAGCTTTACCGCCCCGTCAGGGAGAGGGATGTCAATCTCTTAAAGGAATATGCGCTGACCATGCTTAAAAATACCGGGCAGGAGGAGATTACCTTAAGTTCGTTAAGCTCCAGTGACTACCGGGCGCTGCCGGAACTTTTGACCTTCCTTTTAGAGGACTTGGAGGGCAAGCATGTAAACATTTCCCTGCCTTCCTTACGAATTGATGCTTTTTCCTTAGACGTGATGAGCAAGGTGCAGGATGTGAAGAAGACAAGCCTTACCTTTGCACCGGAAGCAGGCAGCCAGAGACTCCGCAATGTCATCAACAAGGGACTTACGGAGGAAGACATCATGCACGGCGCCAAGCTTGCTTTTGAAGGCGGCTGGACAAGGGTCAAGCTTTATTTTATGCTGGGACTTCCGACCGAAACGGAGGAGGATATCCGCGGCATTGCGGAGCTTTCCAACAAAATTGCCGCCCTGTTTTACGATACGGTTCCCAAGGAAAAGAGAGTCAACGGCAGGGTGCAGATTGTGGCAAGCACCTCGTTCTTTGTACCGAAGCCCTTTACTCCGTTCCAGTGGGCAAAGCAGGCAACGAAGGAAGAATTCTTAAACAAATCCTATATAACGAGACTGGCTGTCATGGAGCAGCTCAACCAGAAGAGCATCAAGTACAACTGGCACGAAGCGGACACCTCCGTTTTGGAAGGGGTGCTGGCAAGGGGCGACAGAAGGCTCTGTGAGGTTATCCTGAAGGTTTACCAAAAGGGCGCCATTTACGACGCCTGGAGCGAATACTATGACAACCAGAAGTGGCTGGACACCTTTGCGGAATGCGGTCTGTCCGTGGACTTCTATACCACAAGGGAACGCTCCTTAGACGAGCTTTTCCCCTGGGATTTCATCGACTGCGGCGTTACCAAGGAGTTTTTGAAGAGAGAGTGGCTGAAGGCACAGAGGGAAGAAGTCAGTCCCAACTGCCGGAAAGCCTGCCAGGGGTGCGGCGTTGCCAAATTCGGCGGCGGTATCTGCTTTGAAGAGCATGTGGATGACAATACACCCTGCTGGTCATAGACAGTTGATAGGAGAACGGTTGATTGTCCGGGGGCGGATTGCCTGAAGAACGGCAACTGTCCGGGGCTGGGCAGCATGGTAGCAGAAAGGGAATAAAATGAAGGTCAGAGTAAAATTTCGGAAATACGGAAATTTAAAATATATCGGACATCTGGATGTACAGCGCTTTTTCCAGAAAGCGGTGCGCAGGGCGGAGATTGACGTGTGTTACACCGCCGGTTTTTCCCCGCATCAGATTATGTCCTTTGCCGCCCCTTTAGGTATCGGGCTGGAAAGCAACGGCGAATACATGGATATGGAGGTCAACAGCTTTCCGGGCAGTAAGGAAGCCGTGAGGATGTTAAATGAGGCGTCCGTGGACGGATTTGAAATACTTTCCGTGAGAGTGCTTCCCGAGGGCAGTAAGAATGCCATGGCAAGCGTGGCGGCAGCCGGTTACACCATACGGTTCCGGGAGGGCAGGGAGCCTTCCTTTGACTGGAAGAAAGAATTTCCTTCCTTTATGGAAAAAGAACAGATACTGATAACCAAGGAAACCAAGAAGAGTACGGCGGAAGTGGATTTGCGTCCCGGTATTTATGAATGGAGTCTGCAGGAGGATGCTCTTTATCTTCTGATAAATGCCAGCAGCTCCGGCAATATCAAGCCGGGCATGATTGTGGAGGCATTTTTGCAGGAACACGGAGAAAGCTTAAAGGAAAACGCGCTTCTGATTACCAGGGAAGACACCTATACGAATATCGGCGACGAAGAAAATCCGAAGCTTGTACCCTTAGAGGAAATCGGCAGTGAACAGTAAAGCAGATAAAAAATTAGTCATTGTATCCTATCAGCAGAAAGATATCAGCGTCATTCTTCACGACAACCGACTCTATTCCCTGAAAGTGTATGCGGAAAACGACGCCTCCCTTTTAGGGAATATTTATATCGGCAAGGTGCAGAACATTGCCCAGAACATTCAGGCGGCTTTTGTGGAAGTGGGAGATAAAAAGCTTTGTTTCCTGTCTCTTTCCGATGCAAGGCATGCCTATGTCCGGAACCGGAAAACGGATGGCGGTCTCCGCTGCGGGGATGAAATTCTGGTGCAGGTGGAGAAGGATGCCGTAAAAACCAAACAGCCCGTGGTAACTACAAAAATATCCTTATCCGGGAAATATCTTGTCCTTTCCATGGGCAGTTCCAGAACGGGATTTTCCAAGAAGCTTCCGAAGAAAAAGAAAGAAGCCTTTTTAGAATACCTGACAAGCCGCGGTATTTTAACGGAAGACGGCGACTGCACCCTTGCAGGCTGCGGCATCGTGGTAAGAACCAATGCCGAAAATCTTTCCGTCGAAGAATTCGGGCAACTGGAAGAAGAGTACCAAAGTCTTTGCAAACGCTTTCAGACCATTCTCGGCAGGGCGGAGCATAGCGCCTGTTTTACGCAGCTTTCCGAGAAAAAAGTACCGGCGGCTGAGGACGTCAAAAACTACTACGAAAAAGATTATGACGAAATTATCACGGATATTCCCCGGGTGTATGAAGCCCTTACCGGTGAGACAAATTTATCCATGAAAAAGCCGGTGAGGTTTTACGAGGATGAATATTCGCTGCTCAAGCTGTATTCCTTAAAAACGAAGCTAAATGAGCTTCTGGGAAAGAATGTTTGGCTGAAATCCGGCGCCTATCTGGTAATTGAGCCCACGGAAGCCCTGACGGTAATCGATGTAAATACCGGCAAATTTATAAAGAAGGCGTCCAATACCGATGAAACCTTTTTTCAGGTCAATGCAGAAGCAGCGAAAGAGTGCGCAAGACAGCTTCGTCTCCGCAATATTTCCGGTATGGTTATGATTGATTTTATCAATATGAAATCTGCCGAAAAAAGAGAGGCTCTGCTGCAGCTTTTACGGGCAGAAACAGTAAAGGACGAAGTGCAGACGGATGTAATTGACTATACGGCTCTGGGACTTGTGGAAGTGACCCGCAAACGCATAGGCAGACCGCTGCGGGAAGTGTTAAGAAAAGAAGAGTAACCAATCCGGAAAAGTCTGATAAGATGATAGTAGCAATAAAATTGGGGAGTCTGGAACATGAAGCTGATACAGATGGCAAAAGTCCGAGAGGGCAGATATCTGAAAAATTATGAACTGACTTACGAAAACAAAGCCGGTAAAGAAAAGGTCTATGAAATTGTCAGTTTCCGTAATCTGAACAAAGCAGAAGAGCTGGGAGAAAAGGTAACAGGTTTGTCCATTGTTGCCATTTGCGGCGGTAAAATGCTTTTACTCAAAGAATTCCGTATGGGAGTCAACGAACGTATTTTCAATTTGTGTGCCGGCATGCTGGAAAAAGGGGAAACCATTGAGGAATGCATCCGCCGGGAGCTTTACGAAGAAACGGGACTTTCCTTAAAGAAAATCATCCGTATTCTTCCGCCGTCCTACGCGGCTGTGGCTATTACCGACATTAAAAATCAGATAGTGTTTGCTGAGGTGGAAGGCGCTATTTCCGAAGAACATACTTCCGACAACGAGGACATTCAGGCGGCGTTATATTCCAGACAGGAAGTAAGCCGTCTTTTGGAAACCGAAACCTTCAGTTCCCGTGCCCAGATTGCGGCATACATGTTCAGCATCGGCGCGCTTAATACGGATGCTGATAATACGGCTTTGTAGGTCCTAAAGAAGAGAGATACAACTATGCGCAAAATGCAGATTTAACGAATAGTTAATACCCATAATGGACCAGAAAGCATTTATATACTCAAATTCCATAATTTAAAAGAATACATTCTATTATGGAATTTATATTTTATAATTTAACATGAGAAATGGAAATCCTGTCCGTGTGATATTTACTTTTATCCAAAGCCGTGATATGATTTCTATATTGCAGATGTAGTTCATTGGTAGAACATCAGCTTCCCAAGCTGAGGAGGCGGGTTCGATTCCCGTCATCTGCTTTTTTATTTGCTAAATTATAGGTTTCAAAAGGCAACATACAACACAACAGGTTTCAAATGGCTTTTTTTAGCCCATACACGCAAAGATTTATAAAATCTCTGCAGAGTCCAGTACAATGGTAAACGGTCCGTCATTCAGTAAAGAAACCTTCATGTCAGCGCCGAAAATACCGTGTTCCACAACTGGAATTTCCTTTTTACATTCCGCAATGATATATTCATACAGTTCATTTGCCATATCCGGTTTGCCGGCATATACAAAGGAAGGACGATTTCCTTTTTTACAATCGGCATACAGGGTAAACTGCGAAACCAATAAAAGACTTCCGTTTACGGCACGGATGTCCAAATTCGTTTTTCCTTCGGAATCTTCAAAAATACGCAGATTGATAAGCTTATGCATCATTTTATCTGCGATGTCCTTCGTATCTGTCTGGGCAATCCCAACTAGAACCAGGTATCCTTTCTCGATTTTTCCGACTATTTTTTCATCTACAGTCACAGATGCGGACTGCACACGTTGTATTACAAATTTCATTTATACTTATCTCCTGTTTAATTAAATTATGGGTGGGTGCTTTCTTATGAGTGCTTTCTTATGTATAGTATTCCAACAGTTGATATAATTGCTATGAGAAGACAAAATACCCAAAGCAAAAACAGAGGAAATAAAAACGCAATATACATCAGAATGGTATCGGTGAAAGCTGCCATTCCGTATAGCATTTCACCGTTAAAGCCGTGTATGGTTCCATCCATGCTGCCAAATGCCTGATACAACACATATCCGGCAGGAATAATAGCTGCTATCCAGCACAGAACAGAAATAATATGCAGAAATATTTTCAGGTATCGTTTACTCTTTGACATTCTACTTCTCCTTTTCTTTTTCAACGGAAAGCTTCATGTATAAAAGCGGATAAGGATTTCCCTCCTCGTCACAATCGGTCCGTTTATAGGTTTCAAAACCGAAACGTCTGTAAAAACCTATAGCCTGTGGGGTTTGTTCGTTTACGGTAACTTCCTTAATCCCGTAATTCTGAATACCGTATTGTATCAGCCGGGTGCCAAGTCCCTTTCCGCGTTCTTCAGGCAACAAAAATAACATTTCCAGACGCCCGTTTTCTACACCCATGAAACCAACCGGCACATCCCATTCATTTTCGGCAATAATCAGGTGCCCTACAGCGCTCAGGGCTTCGGGAACGTATTCTTTTATATGCTTTATTTCTGCATCGGAAAGAAAAAGATGCGTTGCCCGGACGGAAGCCTCCCATATTTCTATCAATGAGTCGGATAAAGACACCCTCTCCTTTAATTCATATAGTTTCATAGAGCTTTCCAGCCCTTCCAGACATCCGGCTGGTAACCGATAGTGGATTGTCTGCCGTTTCGTACAACCGGCGTTTTGATTACCTGTGGGTTTTCCAGCACCTTGGGAAGTTTGTCCTCATCTGCAAGGTATTTAATCAGGGCAAGAAAATCTTTATCTTTGCCGTCCCAGTTAATCATATTTTCCAAACCGCCGTTCGCCTGGGCTACGGCATTAAATTCCCCTTTGCTCATACCCTTTTCTTTCATATCAATGAACTGGTATTTGATGCCGCGTTCTTTAAAATAACGCTCGGCTTTCTTGGTATCGTTGCATTTTCTGGTTCCGAATATCTGTATGTTCATAGGCATTTCCTTATAATAAGTCTCTCTTTCTTTGTTGTAGTCAGTTCCTTATTGCTGCCTGGACTTTGCTAACAGGATAAGCTTTTCAAAGGATTGCGCAAAGCGCCTGTCATCCTCTTCTGTCCGCTTTTTAGGACCTTTTATATGGTTCTTTTGCGAGCTTCGTTTTGCCTTTTTGTTAAGATGCCTTTCCATTAACATCCGGTCAATATTATCATCGGTGTACCATTTGCCGGATTGATGAATGGCATATGCTTCTTTGCCAAGCGCCATGGCTGCCACGCCATAATCCTGGGACACGACAATATCTCCCTTATGGCATAGACTAATCAGCTTATAATCTACGGCATCTGCTCCGGCACCGACTACGACCACTTCACTGTAATCGGAATATAATATATGATTTGTATCACAGAGTAAAGTGACCGGTATTTTATGTTTTTCGGCTATTTCTTCTACGATGTCCGTTACCGGACAGGCATCTGCGTCGACATATATCTGCATTTTACGTTCTCCGTGGATAAGCGTCATGGTTAGGTTTTACTTTTGCAATGCGTTCCAGTGCTCTCTCGTCATGATATTTACATGTTCAATTCGTACTTCATGTAACAAAGGAACAGAAACATTCTGTGTAGTGTGATGGTAGAGAAAACCGACCTTCTCCTGAACTCATTTGGACTTCTCATTGCCATCGTAATATCCGCACCATATTTTTTATGTTTTCGATAAGGGTGCCGAGAATTTGCTCCTGCTCTTCCAACAGGGAGTTACCTTTTGTTTCGCCGAATTCTTTTTCTAAAAATGCTTTTATCTGTTTTTGCTGCTTTATTTTCATGGAGAAAAACCTTTCTTGTTTCTGTTTTTATCCGGGAAGAAATCCGCTCAGAATAAGGAAAAGATAGGACCATTCCCATATGACGTCCTGAAAACTGTTTTCCATATATTCGTAAATATCTTCCTCGTCGTAACCGGTCATTCTGGCAATCACAACGATATAATCCCGTACGGTTTCATAGGTGAGCGGCTGCGGTATCGTTTCCCCGGCATTCAGGAGCCATTTCAGAAAAATACCCTGATGCATAACGGCATATTCCATGCAAATCCACTGAAACATCACAATCATGGACTCTCTGTCCGACTCCGGGATAAGCATGTTGGTAAAAAGTTCGGATACCAGATAATTCCGGAAAAGGTTTTCATATTCCGCAAATTCTTTCTGAAATGCGTCCAGAGGCATATCCGTATCTTTATCCAGAATTTCTTCGGCTAAGAGGGATACGTCTTCAATATATTCCGTATATAAGCCCTCTTTTCGATAATTGTAGGCAATATCGAGCCAAAGCTCATTATTCTCCTTAAGGCACTGTGCTTTATCGGGCGTTAAAGCTTTTATTGCCTGATAGAGGCTTGCCAGTGTGCTCGCCTTTCGGTATTCGGAGATATCTTCCGGCGACAGAGTATCCTTTTTCTCTATATCCAGTAATATATAAAATGCCATTAAAAGCGCGGAATTGACATCGTAGTCTGGGTTTCCCACAATATCCATCATCAGGTTGCGGATAGTAAAGTTCATATCCCCGTGAACGACATCCAGATTTTGGAATACAAGTTTGCTGTCAGTATGCAGAAAATCAATAACGGAAGGGCAACAGGAAACAACGGAGAGCTCTCTTCTGTCCGGAAATTCATGTATTTGTCTCGGAAAAGTATGACAGGTTTCGGAAAGAATATCTTCGCCGAAGTTTGATACCAGACTGCAAAGTCCTTCCTTCAGATAAGGGCAGTCACCGTTCTTATTCAGCCGGATAATCCCCTCTCTTTCGCATTTTTTTACGGGAATATCCAGCCTTTTCCCATTTAAGAACATTTTCTTCCAACGGGAGAGTGTCTTTTCGTCTACGGCAATCTTCCACTGCATACAGCAGGTCATAGGGCATTTATCGGCAATACACCGGAATTCATCATAAAAATGAGGTTTGATGTCCATAAGTGGCTCCCCTAAAAGGTAATCGGAAACAGGAACTCTTCTCCGCTTGTAAAAGGAGAACCTTCAGAGGCTTCGGTAATCCGGAAGCTTGCACCGTCCCAGCCGTTAATTTGAATAATTCCCTTGATGCTTTCATCATCCGATGTAAAAGCCAATTCACCGTTTCCGTTGTCTGTAAAAGTACCTGTGATTTCGCCCTGTCTGTAGATGGAAATAACGGCTTCCTCATTTCCGTCGAAGCTCTGTCTGGTAATGAGGGAACTGTATACATCGCCGGTTCCTTCATTATCCACGAATAAGCCGTATTTGGAAGAAACTTCCGGAAGAACAAAAGTCTCTCCGTTTAAGTCAGCCAGTTTTTTGGCAATGACGTAAGACCTGTTTTTCGTGATATCTTCCAATAAAGAATTCTGAAGGAGCGGATACATACTGCCATTTTCATCCCGGGTACCTATACTTAATAAAATGACTTCCTCTTTCATGGATATCCAGTTTCTCTGTTCGGTAAGAACGGTGTCTTTGGTCTGCTCGTCCGCTGTATTGGAGAACCGGCTCCAGAGGCTGTTTAATTCGGTATCCCAGATGGTGTAGAACCAGCCGGAAGCGATATTCATTTCAAGCTGGGTCTGGGCAGCTTCGGCCAATGGGTTGTATTTTTCGATAATCTTATCTATATTTTCGAGTTCTTCCTGCAGAGAAGAGGACGTGGACACCATATAGTCTACATCCGATTTTATCTGTTCGGAGTAATCATAGGTAAAATCAAAGCTATCGGAATTTCCCAGTTTGTCATTCCAGACGATGTCGTTGCTTGTGTTGCTTACAGATGCATCCGGTTCTTCCAAAGGGGAAACACTGCTTTCTGTTGCATTGTTTCCATTTAAGGCATCGCTTTCGGAAGCGCTGCTTTCTGCATTCCGGGTGTAACTCTCTGCAATACTGCTGTTATTTTCTGCCTTTTCTGCGCCGCAGCCGGTACAAAGTGAGGCTGCAACCAATAATGTGATTAAATAAATTCTTCTTTTCATGTATTTTTTCTGTCTTTCTACAGGCGGGATTTTAGCCAAGGTTTCTCTCAAATCACTGTAAATTTGTTATTTTTCTCCGGTACCGGTAATAGGAGAAATAACCGGTTTGCCGTCTCTGTCCAATAAAGGAGTCAGACCGCCGGAATAACCACTTGCATGGTATAAATAGTTTACACCGGTTTCCTTATCCACCCAAATTTCGGTAACGGCCAGGGTTCCCTGTGAATAAACCGTTTCAAATCTTTGTTTTTTACTCATTTTTATTCTCCTCTTTTACAGATGCATCCGGCTTCTCTTCTGCCGGTGCCTCTTCTTTTTCGGTTGCTTTCGGTTCGTCTGTTTCAGGCTGTTTGGCTTCTTTCTTCTCCGCCAGTTTTTCTTTAATCAGGGCATAGGTGCTTTTATGCTTCTTGATTTTAGGATCGGCAGGTACTCTGGGGAGAAAATTACCGTCTTTGTCCACACATTCCATATCATTGTAGGATGCAGAGTCGGTGGGCAGCTTTTTCTTTTTCAGGTTATGATTGATAATTTTCTTGATGGCTGCATAAATGATGGCAAAAATGGGTACGCCCACAATCATGCCGGGGATACCGAACAGACCGCCGAACAGAGTGATGGAAAAAATAACCCAGAAGCCGGACAATCCGGTGGAATCGCCTAAAATCTTGGGACCTAAGATATTGCCGTCAAACTGCTGCAGCAGGAAAATAAACAGTACGAAATATACGCAGTTAAGCGGATGGGTAATGTCTACAATCAAAATCAGCAACGCACTGGGAATGGCTCCCAGGTAAGGACCGAAGAACGGAATAACATTGGTAACACCGACAATTACACTTACTAATATGGCATAAGGGGTATTCATAATGGTGGTGCCGATAAAACAGAGCAGACCGATAATGATGGAGTCTAAAACCTTGCCGCTGATAAAGCCGATGAAGGTGCGGTGAATGAAACGGAAGGACTTTAAGATACTGTTTGCCACATCTGTCTGGAACAAAGCATACAGCATTTTTTTGCTCTGGTCGGAAAAGGTTTCCTTGCTTGCCAGAACATAAATGGAAATAATAAAGCCGATGATAAAGTTCCAGGTAGCCTTTACAAAGCTGATAATGCTTAAGGACACCGTTTTTAAGATTTCACTGGATTTGGCAAGGAGGGTTGCGGTATCTTCCAACCATTTTTCCAATTCCGCGGAAGCCTTGCTTACCTGCGGAACGACATAGCTTTTCAAATCGGGATTGTTTTCCAGCAGTTTGTTCAGCCAGGCGGATACATTGTCAACGTAGGTATCAAAATTGCTGATGATGGCACGGATACTGGGTACAATCTGGGATATCAGCATGGCAACGATGGCGTATAAAATGAAGAATACCAGAACTACCGTCAAAAGAATGGAAAGTGCACGGATAAACTTGTCCCGCTTGGCGGAAGGCTTTACCTTCATTTTATCAAACAACGGGTTTAACAGGCTTTTTTCAAAACCGTTCAATATAGGAGTCATCAGATACGCAATAATCAGACCGCTGATAATGGGTGTGATGACTCTGGATAAAGACTTCACATTGCGGACGATATCCGTTACATGGAATACCACATAATAGAAACAAATGGCTGCCGCTATGACAAGAAAGGCGGTAACGCCCCATTTTACATATTTGCTGTTGATTTTGAATTTCATAAGTGACCCCTTCTTCTGCTTTTTAATTGAGTTTATTATAGCATGAGGAAGCAGGGAAAAACAGTGTGTATTTTGTAAAAACTAATGAAATTCCCGAAAAAAACAAGTATAATAAATAAGATATTACAGAAACAGAAAGGCAATTTATGAAATTACAGCGAGTATTAAGTGAAGTCAGAAAAGCGGTGGACGATTACCATATGATTGCGGAGGGCGATAAAATTGCAGTTGGGATTTCGGGCGGAAAAGACAGCATTACTCTTCTGTATGCCTTAAGCAGCTTACGCCGGTTTTATCCGCACTCTTTTGAACTGGTGGCGATCACAGTGGACCTTGGTTTTGATAATCTGGATTTGACGGAAATAAAAAAGCTTTGTGAAAAGCTGGAGGTTCCGTATACTGTAGTAAAGACGCAAATCGGTCAGATTGTGTTTGAGGAAAGACGGGAAAATAATCCCTGTGCTCTCTGTGCCAAAATGCGCAAAGGCGCACTGAACAAAGCTATGAAACAGCTTGGATGCAATAAAATTGCCTATGCCCATCACATGGATGATGTGGTGGAAACCTTGATGCTGTCCCTGCTTTATGAGGGCAGATTTCATACGTTTTCGCCGGTGACTTATCTGGATGATACGGGACTTACCGTTATACGCCCTCTTATCTATATGAAGGAAGCGGATGTCATCGGATTTGTCCGTAAATATGAGGTTCCCGTAGTAAAGAGCCCCTGCCCTGCGGACGGACATACCAAGAGAGAATATGTAAAGCAGCTATTAAAGCAGCTTAATACCGAAAATCCGGGTGTGAAACAGAGAATGTTTACCGCCATACAAAACGGATGCGATAATCTGAAGGAGTGGAATAAAGATGCCGGCTTATGAAACTTATCATGAAAAACTGGATAAACATAATATAGTAAGAACCAGAGAAATTCTTTCCTCTCTCCCGCCCTACTGCCAGGAGTTTTTCAGAGGGATTGCGGACAGGACATCCACAAGGACAAGACTGGCATATGCTTACGATTTGCGGGTCTTTTTTGAGTTCCTGCACGAAACCAATCCTGTCTGTAACAAAATGGAAATAAAGGACATTCCCATCAGTGTACTGGACAGCATAACCAGACAGGATATCGAAGAATACCTTTCCTATATCAGTTTGTATGAAAAAGAAGGTGTGGAACACAGCAATACCGACAGGGGAAAAGCCAGAAAGCTTTCCTGCTTAAAAACCTTTTACCACTACTTCTTTCAAAATGAAAGGATAAGTAAAAATACGGCGGAACTGGTTCCGGCTCCGAAGAGACATGAAAAGGCGATTATCCGTCTAGACCCCAATGAGGTAGCTATTCTGCTTGACCAGGTGGAGGACGGTACGAAGCTGACCAAAAAGGAACTGGAATACCATGCCAAAACGAAAGTGCGGGATGTGGCGCTTTTGACCCTGCTTTTAGGGACCGGCATCCGTGTATCGGAATGTGTGGGACTGGATATCAAGGATGTGGATTTCGATAATGACGGTATCAAGGTAAGAAGAAAGGGCGGCTATGAAGCCATTGTGTACTTCGGAGAGGAAGTACGGGAAGCCCTGCTTGACTATATGGATGAACGGGAACATATGATACCCGCAACGGGACACGAAGAAGCGTTGTTTCTGTCTATGCAGAACAGACGAATGGCTGTCCGCTCCGTGGAAAATCTGGTAAAGAAATATGCTTCCCGGGTAACGACCTTAAAGAAAATCACTCCCCATAAGCTCCGCAGTACCTATGGTACGACGCTTTATCAGGAAACGGGGGATATTTATCTGGTAGCATCCGTATTGGGACATAAGGACGTCAATACGACCAGAAAGCATTATGCCAATATGGATGAAGAAAGACGCAGACAGGCTGCCAATGTGGTAAAACTGAAAAGCGAAACACTGCCGCCTTCTTCCCGGGATACAGAAAACTAATCCACCTTATGGGTGGATTGGTTTTTTATATCTAAATCAAATGTACTTCTACTATGGAACAAGGAGGAAGGGTTATGCTGACAATCCCATCTTTTAAGCTGGCAGCACATGATATAATGTGCACTTTATCAGGAGTATCAAAATCATTAAAGGCATGAGCTTCCGCGCTAAGAATTCTTGCTGATACAGAATGAGGGAGAAAACCGTAAATTTGTCCACTTATTTCTGCTGCTTCGGAAAGAGACGCATTAACCAATGTAATAGTCATCTGATTTTCCGATATGGATGCCGAACAGGAAATCATAGGAGTATTCATACCTTCCGCCATGTTTTCATTTTGAGTATAACAATATATGGCATCAGCACCCTGATGTTTTTTAAATAAGTCAAATACATGATAGGTAGGAGTTTTTACCATAGTATTTCCTTCCGATAAAAGTACGGACTGCAAGACGTTTACCATCTGGGCAAGATTAGCCATTTTTACACGTTTACTATGTCGGTTAAAAATATTTAATTGAATTGCTGCAGCTATAGCATCACGCATAGTATTTTGCTGGTATAAGAAACCGGGATTGGTATCTTTTTCAGGTGCATGCCAGCAACCCCATTCACCTATTACCAGACCTATTTTGTTCTCCGGGTCATAACGATTCATAATTTCTGTATGTCTGGTAAGTAATTCGTCAGCAAAGTTGGCTGCCTCTACGGTTTTATAAAACATGGTATCGTCAAAATCGGTTGCCGGCTCCATTTCAGGCCAGACAGGCATGGTATAATAATGCAAATCAATGGCATTTACTACTTCCGGTGAGAGATTTTTCATCATACTTTCCATCCAGTCGTAGTCAGCAGAGCTGGGCCCACTGGCAATTTTATATAAAGCGTTTCCAGAAAAATTCTTACAGAAAGACTGATAGCGTTTATATAAATCTGCATAATATTCCGGGCGCATATTGCCTCCGCATCCCCAGTTTTCATTTCCAATTCCCAAATATTTTACTTTCCATGGTGCCTCTTTTCCGTTCTCTTTTCTTAATTCTGTCATGGGGGAGTTGGCTGAGGAGGTCATATATTCTACCCATTCGGACAATTCCTGAACTGTGCCGCTTCCTACATTTCCGTTTATATAAGGCTCGCAACCGATTAATTCGCAAAGAAGCATAAATTCATGTGTTCCGAAGGAATTATCTTCTGTTACACCACCCCAATTTGTATTTACAATTTTCTTTCGGCTCTCTTTGGAACCGATACCATCCTTCCAGTGATATTCTTCGGCAAAACATCCACCGGGCCAGCGGAGTACGGGCACTTTAATGTTTTTTAGGGCATCTATCATGTCCTCACGAATTCCTTTAATATTGGGAACTGATGAATTCTCTCCTACATAAATCCCATTATAAATGCATCTTCCGAGATGTTCTGAAAAGTGTCCATAGATTTCGGGATTAATATGGCCTATAATATCCCTGGCATTTATAAGCATTTCATAATGTTTCATAATGATGTCCTCCTTTTAGTTTCACATTACTGTATGTACTAAACGTATCATATTGTAAAAAGCTACACAATGTTCTATAATTCTTTAAAACTTATAAATCGTACTTTTGTGGAGAAAAAACTATGTACAGACTTCATGCGATGGGGATAAATATCAGACATATCGGTGAATTTATTATAGATAGAGAACATGGTTCGGGAGATTATCTTCTTGTTATATTCAAGACGAATGTGTTTTTTGCAACCCCTAATTAC
>DJEL01000054.1 GCA_002432425.1 Lachnospiraceae bacterium UBA5899 | reverse complement strand
GTGCGGGTTATTTACCTGGTACATGAGATCTAAGCATTATCTTAAAAATACATTCGTATAAGTCGTCATAATTATTTTCTGTATCTGCTTTTTCTAACGCTGCAATATAGTTCTTTTTTTCTTCCACTTTAATGTAAATGGGCGTCAATCCGGCGCGTACTAATTGAACATTCATAAAGGCTCTTGAGGTTCTTCCGTTTCCTTCGGGAAAAGGATGAATTACAGTGATTTTATGATGTGTTCTTATAACGTGTTTAATATAGTCACTGGGTTTTATATGTTTTATTCCATCGAAAAAGGATTTTATATCAGAATCTACTTTCGCTAATTCATTAAATATATCGTGATAATCAACAGCTTCAAATTTTGCACCGGAAATTACGACATTATTCTGCCGTGGGTTACCTCCGAATTCCGGATGTGGATAATATGCAAATAAATCTTTGTTTAATTTAAAAGAATCATATACACTAAGTGTATTTTTAACAGGTAGTTCAAAAATATCCTGATACATTAAATAGTGTCCGGCTACGGATAGATATGCCTCATTATCTTCTGCGCAATATTGACTATTTTGCAAATTATTACGCAAATCAGTCACGATTTCGGAAGCTTCTTCAATAGAAACTTTAAGTCCTTCCATCCGGCTATCATTATATATATAGGTATTCTCAAATACATATTTTGCATAATCATTTGGTACGAATTGTAACTGTTCGGCATAATTATCAATCAAATCAGAGTATAAATTCTCATAGGACATTCCTAATGTTTTTCTTTTTTTATCAGGGTGAAATTTCTGGATTCTCTTTGTTAATTCTTTTGTTTCGATGTCGCCATCTACAGCATGTATTTTATATGCAATTCTTCTGACACATGACTCAAAGCTGACTCCAAAATAATCAGCAATCTTTAGTATATTATCAAAACTAATGTTTCCATCGGCTTCTTTATATTCGTTTACCTTTGCTTTCAGTTCGTTCATTGGCATCAATATGGCGGAAGCAAAGGCATCTGCAAAATATTCCGTAGAATTTTTTTGCCCAATAGGACATGCGACCTGCTTGTCGGCATCCTTAAAATGATGGCATAATTCATGTGCAGCGGTAAATCTTTGCCGGGTAATTGGTCTATTTGCATTTATGCCCACTATAGCTATGTCATCTTCTGACTGAGCCGGTATGTATACTCCTTCAAGCTTTTTAAAATCACGTATTACAAAATGAACCCCTTCATCTTTCAACATCTTGAATGGACTTATGGGATATATTATTTCCGAATTACCAAAATAGGCGGCCAGATATGCGGTCGCCATACTTTCTGCATCCGTGTAATTCTTGATATTTGATTTAAAACTAACCATTTAACTCCTTTGCATCTTCAGCTGCTCTTTGAATTTAATCAAATTCATAATTTCAGCCTGATCGTTTTCATCCAGTTTTTCAAAACTTCTTGCAAATACAGCTGCAGGCTGACTCATTTGATTTTCGTTTAATATGGCATCAGCTGTAACACCAAATAATTCACTCAATCTTGAAATATCTTCAGCTGTGATTTTTCTTTTACCATTTTCCATCTGAGTATATGTTGCACGATTAAGTCCCAAAAAATTAGCAGCATATTCCTGGGAAAGATGAAGCTGGTTTCTAAAATTTTTAATCCTCTCATTAATAGTTGTCATTGTTTTTCCTCCCTATTTCCAGCTAATTCATTATAATGCGAATGGTTAGATTTTGCAACAGTTTTTTGTTAGATTTTCTAACTTATATATAAAAGTATTATTCGGAAATAGAATTTAATTTACCGTAATTCAAAAAAGGAGCCATAAAAGTTCTAAAAAAATACATACAAAGTACAATTGTTATTTGTTTATCGCATGCTAAAATAAAAAATCAATAACCGAAGAACACAGATAAGGAAATGCAAAGAAGCATAATTGTTTTCTTTGCGTTTTTTGATTATAAGCGATACTAAAAAGGCAAGGGAGCTTTCAGAAGTTTCCTTGTTTTTTTATAAAAAGAAAAGGAGAGATGATTATGAAAATGATACAAGCGATTGTTCGACCTGAAAAATCTGCGGAAGTGCAAAAGACACTTGGTGACAATGGTTTTTTGCCGATGACAAAAATACACGTCCTGGGAAGAGGAAAACAAAGAGGTCTGAAATCGGGAGATGTTTATTATGACGGAATTCCCAAAGACAATTTCTATATCGCCATAGCAGATGAGGATGTAGATAAAGTAATCAATCTCATCAGTGAAACGGCAAGAACCGGAAACGGTATGCCGGGAGACGGAAAGATATATGTGTATCCCATAGAAAAAACCGTAACGATTTCCAGTAAGGCAGTAGAGTAGGGAGGAAAAGATATGAAACTGGCAATGATTGTAATCAGACCGGATATGTATTACGAAACAAGTAAAGTACTGATTGATAACGGCTTTTTTTCCATGACGAGCATGAGCGGTACCGGAAGAGGAAAGCAGAGAGTGGATTTTGTGACAGCGGAAGACGAAGACGTGGTAGACAGTGACTATCATCAGATGGTAGCCAAGAAAATCATAGAAATCTGCGTCAGGGATGAACAGGTAGATGAACTGATTGAGATTATTACACAGGTGAACAGCAAGAACCATTCCGGAGACGGAAAGATTTTTATTATTCCGGTAGAAAGCGGACAAAGAATTCGTACCGGAGAAACCGGTGATGAATCCATTATGTAAGTAAATTACGAAAGTATACGGTTAAAGGGAAAGAGGTAAAAATTATGAAGATGATAAAAGCTTATATCAGACCTCAGAATGAGAAGGATGTCCTGAAGGCACTTGTCGATAAAAAAATCTATGGAGCTACTTTCAAATCAGCATTGGGAAGAGGAAAACAAAGAGGGCTTAAGGTAAGTGATGTTTATTATGATGAGATACCCAAGGTTATGCTGATGATTGCTGTGGAAGATGAAAAAGAGGCAGAAGTAAAAGCAATTATTTCTTCCGTATGCAGGACCGGCAAGACAGGCGCTTTTGGTGACGGAAAAATTTTTACAATTCCGGTATTAAAGGAAGTAACCATTAGCTCAGGAGAAATAAAAGAGTAAGAGGCGGAGGAAGAGCTTATGAAAAATTTATTTCAGATTAGAAAGGAAATACCCAAACGACTCAGCACACTTATTAGTGCGATAACTTTTTCGTTATTGATTTTGGCTTGGTTTATAGGAAGTAATTATACGAATATCAGCCAGATTTTTCTCCCGACACCGCAGGCAACCTTTGGAGCCTTATGGAAGGGATTGGTGGATAAATCCATCTGGGCAGATATCGGTATAAGCTGCTACCGGGTATTTATGGGATTTCTGATTTCGATAGTGATAGGTGTGCCGATAGGAATTCTGGCAGGTACATATAGAATTGTGGCAGCAGTTGTAAGACCTTTAATCGGATTTATGAGATACTTACCGGTTTCGGCGTTGATTCCGCTTATCATGGTATGGACAGGTGTAGGGGAAACCGCCAAAATCACAATCATCGTTGTGGGAGCCGTATTTTCCCTCATAACCATGATTAGTGATATAGCCAAAGGTGTCCAGACGGATTTAATCCATTCCGCTTATACATTAGGTGCAAGTCAGGGACAGGTTTTAATGAAGGTTATTATTCCCGCCATGATGCCCCAGATTATGGACAGTCTCAGAACTGTAATGAGCTGGGCTTGGACCTACCTGGTTATGGCAGAAATGCTGGCTTCCAGTTCCGGACTGGGCTATTCCATTATGATTGCGGAACGCTTCATGAAGACATATGTCATTTTCATGGGTATTTTCACAATCGGTATCTTAGGATTACTGATTGATAAAATTTTTGCTGTAACAAATCATTTGTTATTCCAATGGGCAGCGGAAGAATAGAGGTGTGCTATGAAACGAAAGAAAACAGCGACAGAAAATTACACTGGTGTTGGGGTTTCGGCAACAGTAGCAAGCAGCAAAATTTGTTGTAGAAACATAAACAAAATATATAAGTCCAAGAAACAGGAAACATATGCGCTGAAGGATATCAATTTAGAAATTCTGGATAACGAATTTATTTGTATTGTCGGTCCTTCCGGCTGCGGAAAATCTACTTTACTTCGTATTCTGGCAGGACTGGATGATGCAACAAGCGGGGATATTATTCTGGATGATAAAAAACTGGATGGTCCGGGAGCAGAACGGGGAATGGTATTTCAGGCATACACCTTATTTCCCTGGAAAACGGTAGAGAAAAATATCCGGTTTGGATTAGATTTGAAGAAGATGCCGAAGCCTGAGGCGGATGCGGTTGTAGATAAATACCTGGATATGGTGGGACTGACGGAGTTCCGGAATTCATACCCCAATCAGCTTTCAGGCGGTATGAAGCAGCGTGTTGCCATAGCAAGGGCGCTTGCCAATAATCCACAGGTTATCCTCATGGATGAGCCGTTTGGAGCACTGGATCCGGATACCAAGGCAAATATGCAGTTACAGTTAAGAGAACTTTGGGAAAAGGAAAAGCATACGGTTATCTTTATTACTCATGATATTGAAGAAGCCGTTTTTCTTGCACAGCGTGTATATGTTATGAGTGCAAGACCCGGACAGATTATTACGGATGTACCGATATATCTTCCTTATCACAGAACACTGGATTTGAAGGACACACCGGAGTTTATTGCATTAAGGAAAAAAATACATGGTATGCTGCATACCAAGGATTTTGCAGAGTCATAGAATGGAGTGTTCGTAATGCATCAGAAAAAGGACAGCCTGCTTATACCATATTTGCTGATGACATTGCCATTGGGTCTGCAGAGCATGATTACCAGCCTGGTTAATACGGTAGATACCTTAATGATTGGGCAGATTGGTGATTTGGAATTGTCCGCAATAGGGTTGGTTAATCAGATTTACTTTATTCTCACATTAATGATAGTAGGAATGATTAGCGGAGCGACTATTTTCCTGTCACAGTTTTATGGGAAACATGATGTGGAAGGTATGCGGATGTGTGCGGCACTTGCCAGCGGGGTGATATACGGCGTCTCAGCAATATTTATGATTGCAGGAATTTGTTTTCCACGGTTTTTACTGGTTTTTTTCTCTAATGAGGAACCATTAATTGTATGCGCTGCCGGATATTTCAGGGTAGTTGCCATCAGTTATCTGGCGGCAGGATTCAGCCAGGTTTGCAATATGGTGCTTAAGAATATCGGAAAAGTATACATTCCGCTTTACACCACTATAGTGGCAATTCTAATCAATATCGTCTTGAACTACATACTGATTTTCGGACATCTGGGATTTCCGGCTATGGGTGTTGTGGGAGCCGCGATAGGAACCCTTGGAGCACGGATTGTGGAAGCAGTCATATTGTTCATATGCCTGTACAGAAAGCATAGAGAATATGCGCCGCGTTTATCAGATTTGAAGCGAGTGACGAAGTCCTTTGCAAAACAATTTGCACTTATCGCACTTCCGGTTTCTTTAAGTGAAACTATCTGGAGCATAGGTACATCGCTCTATAGCATTGTATATTACCAAATGGGATATGAGTATGGCGCGGCCGTCAATATTGCTAAAGTTGTGGAACAGTTGCTTTGTTGCTTCTTTAAGGGGGGCGGACAGGCAGGAGCCATTATTTTGGGAAGATATCTGGGAGAAGGTAAAAATGAAAATGCTGTCCGTGCTGCAAAAAAAATGGCTTTTTATAATGTTATTGCTGGCTTGATTATCGGCATCGGAATGTATGGTGCAGCGGAACAGATACTAAGTTTTTACAATGTTTCCAACAGGGTCAGGGAAACCGCAATCATGATGCTTCGGTATATGGCAGTCATGATGCCCCTCAGAGGATATGCCTGGCTGCATATAACAGCAACACTGAGAGCCGGTGGAGATACCAAAACCTGTATGCTGATTGACAATGCTACGGTATGGCTTGTCGGTCTGCCGTTTGCCTATATAACAGGGTTCTTTTTGGGAATGAGAATAGAAATTGTATATCTTTGTATTGTCCTGGATGACATTGCAAAAACCATTCTTTGTGCATTACGCGTAAAGAGTGGGAAATGGATTAAAAAATTAACATGAGTTTTTATTGTGGTATAAGATGCAGAGCATTTTATATAGAAACAACAGTCATATCATATTTAAGGAGGAGAAAAGTATGAGAGAACGAATGAAAAAAATTATGGCGCTTATTATGGTCACAGCCGTTGCTTTAACAACGACAGCATGTGGAGAAAAGGCAGAAAAAACAGCGGGAACAGCTTCTCCCACCAGTGAAAGTACTGCTGCGGAAGAGAAAACAACAGATGCTCCGCAAGAGATTACAACAGTCCGAACAGCATATTCCCCTTTTATCGGCGGTATTGGTGTATATGTGATAGAAGCTGCGGATATGGATACGGAATATGGTATTGATTTGAAAATAAATGCCATGGGAGATGTTTCCCCGGTTATGGGTATTATGACAGGAGATGTTGATATTGCATTTAATACGGTTCAGGGATATATGACAGCTATTAATGCACTTGTTGAAGAAGGAGCGGACCCCAGTACTTTACCGAGAATTGTATACCTGCACAATGAGTCCACCGGAGCAGACGGTCTGGTTGCCAAA
The DNA here is from genome assembly GCA_002432425.1 of Lachnospiraceae bacterium UBA5899. Taxonomy (GTDB): domain Bacteria; phylum Bacillota; class Clostridia; order Lachnospirales; family Lachnospiraceae; genus Acetatifactor. The sequence goes on along the minus strand of DJEL01000054.1, from coordinate 34,709 downwards.
GCAGAAATTAAGACGCTGGAAGACTTAAAAGGAAAAAAGGTATCCGCTCAGTACGGAAATGTAACACATTACATGCTGGCAAGAGCACTTGCTACAGCAGGTATGAGCATTGATGATGTTGAATTTGTAGATATGGGACCCGGAAAAGGTGGTTCTGCATTTATAGCCGGAAGTCTTGATGCCGCAACAACTTTTGACCCCTATCTGACGCAGGCTGTAAATGAGACCGGGGCGAATTTGTTGATTTCCACAAAGGATTTGGACAGATGTATTTACGATGTATGTATTGTATCGGCAGAGGTGGCAGAAGAAAAACCGGAGTGGTTATACAATACACTGAAATGTATTGAGGCTGCTACAGAGTACTGCAACACCGATTTAAGCGAAGCTGCGGAATTGACAGCGGATACATTCGGAGCAACTCCGGAAGAGGTTGTAGATATGTGCTCTACGGTATATCTGTATACCATGAAAGATAATGTGGAAGCCATGGCAGAAAACGGCTGGCTGTATGATTCCCTTGCAGATATTCAGGATTTCTATGTATCTATCGGTGAAATGGACCCGAATATAGACTTTAAGGCTCTGGTTGATTCAGACTTTTTGGTAAAGGAATAAAGATGAGTAAAACGGAACAGGAAATGTGTAAAATAAGCGAAAAGCTCTGGAGTAATCCGGAGCTTCCGCTTATGGAATATAAGGCAGCAGAATTAGTGAGCGGTTGGCTGAAAAATAATGGATTTTCCGTAAAGGAAAATCTCTGCAACATTCCCACGGCTTTCAAGGCAGTTTACGGGGAAGGAAAACCAAATATCGGTTTTTTGCTGGAGTACGATGCTCTTCCGGGATTGTCAAACGATAAGACTGCTTATCAATGTACGCTTGGACAAAAAGCCGGGCATGGCTGCCTGCATAACCATATTGCACCCGCAAACGGCGGAGCGGCAATTATGGTGAAGGACTATCTGGAAGCACTCAGGGCATCGGGCAGGAAAGTGAGCGGCACAATCACTGTTGTAGGTTGTCCGGCAGAAGAAATTCTGTATGGAAAAGTAGCCCTTTTAGGACAAGGAGCTTTTGAGGGAATAGATATCCTGCTGACTTCGCATGCGGACTACCAGAATGCCGCAATGTCACGACCGACATTGTCTGCGCTCGGTACAGAATTCCTTTTTACCGGAACAGCCGGACATACCGGAATTGCAAGAAAGGGAAATGCGTTATATGCCTTAGAGTCCTTTGTACAAATTATTCAAAAGTTCCAGATGCACAATAACAATGGTGTGCGAATAGAACATGCAATCAGAAACGGCGGAATTGCGCCGAATATTAATACTGATAAAGCAAGCATATGGCTGAACCTCAGGGCGGCGGATTATGAACAAATGATTGCAGTGTATAACAAAATAAGACAAGCTGCAACAGCTGTGGAAAATATGCAGGATGTCCATGTGAAAGAGGGATTTATAGCCGCTGCAAGGGGGTATCTTCCCAATGATACACTTGCGGATGTTTTGTATCAAAAAATGAAAATGGAAGATACGGATATCTACACAGGGGAAGAGAAAATCCTGTTAGAGAAAATGGCAGGAGAAATAACAGGGGAAGAAAAAAATGATTTACAGGTTGACCTGACACCGAAACTCATAAAAGAAGGTATTGAAGATTATAGTCAGGATGACGGAGATGTCAGTTGGAGAATTCCTTTGGGCAGAGTTAACTGGGCACTTCCGCTTTCCATACCGCTTCATCATTGGGCAGCCACTGCGGTTGCGGGAATGGAGTTAAGCTATAAAGGAATGATTTTAGCTAAAAGAGTATTGGGAAAAGCAGCCATTCATATGCTGGAACAGCCGGAGATAGTTGACAAAGCCAGAGAAGAATTAAAAGTAAGAATAAGCAATACAGTTGTAAAACCACCCATGTATAATCCGGATAAAGACTTTGCAGCCAAAGCGGAGAAATTTTGGGAAGATGCATGGATATAAAAAGAAAAGGAGAAAAAGATATGAAAATACCTGAACATAGCGCTTTATTGGTAATTGATTTACAGGCGGGAGAAGATACTGACGGTATTCCTTTAATGGAAGGCTCCACAACCTATGAAAATGCTCCCAAAATTATTAATTTTTTCAGAGACCATAATCTCCCGGTTATCCAGGTAAGGGAACTGCATAGAGCTGATATGAGTGATTTCGGAAGGGAACTGGACGGAACGGAGGGCGTTCATTGTCTGGAAGGGACTGTTCATGAGCAGTTTAATCCGCTAACCGCACCGGTAGAGTCTGATTACACTTTTTACAAGAGAAGATACAGTGCATTTCTTTATACGGAGCTGGATTTGCTTCTTCGCTGCAAAGGTATTACCACATTATTTTTAATCGGTGGTCTGACGGATGTGTGTGTCAGATTTACAGCGGTTGATGCACATCAGAACGATTACCATTTCAAGGTAGTGACAGATTGCGTAACGGGTTCTTCCAGAGAGGCACATGAATTTGCATTGTTGAATATGAAATATTTGCAGAGAGATTCCCATGTAACTACACAGGAAATTTTGGAAGCGGAGGTATAGAATTATGTTAAAAATTGAAGAACACAGCGCTTTATTATTAATAGATATTCAGGATACCAAAGAACCGGATCACTTCTCCAACATGTATAGAACAGAAGAGCAGAAGAAGAGAAAAGAATTCTATCATGAAAATGCGAAAAAGGTAACGGATTATTTCAGAAAACTGGGAAATGTGCCTATTATTCATGTGATAGAACTTCACAGAGATGATTTGGTAGATTTCGGCAGAGAGTTGGATGGCTCCGAAGGCGTTCATTGTCTGGAAAAAGACTCTATTTTTTGGGAACCCTGCGCTCCGATTGAAGGGGAATATGTTATACCTAAAAGAAGATACAGTGCTTTTTTCGGTACAGATTTAGAGATTTTATTACGTGGCTTAAAAGTAGAGCATCTTTATATTTGCGGCGGAATGACGGACATCTGTGTCCATTATACTACTGTGGATGCTCATCAACGGAACTATCATGTACATGTATTTAAGGAAGCCTGCGGAACACACAGTCCTGTGGAAGTAGCGCAGGCAGCGCTTGATAATATTGAATATTTTCAGGCAGGTTCTATTATTTCCGTAAATGATTTGGACGCATAAACGGCAGTCTTATATTTAATATAGAAGAAATGAAAAACGCTCTGACGATTTTGTCAGAGCATTTTTCATAAGAACCCCCTACATGGAAATCCATCCGAAGGCATTTGCAATGGAACTGATTAAAATAATCACCGCGAAAATCGGGCAGAGGTACTGAATCATGATGTAGAAAACTTTCTTTCTGCGGAAAGAGCTTTCGCCATGCAGCACTTCTTCTTCCACGCGCTTGACACCGATTACCTTGGAAACCAGCAGACAGATAGCAATGGCGGCAATGGGCATCATAACGGAGTTGGTCAGGAAATCAAAGAAATCCAGAAACTGCATGCCGAGAATTTTTACATTGGCGAGCGGTCCGTAGCCCAGGGAAGAAAGGCTTCCCAAGAGCAGCATAATCACGCCGACCAGAACGGTTGCTTTTTTTCTGCCCCAGCCCAGTTCATCCTCAAAGGTGGAAACGGCGCTTTCCGTCAAAGCAATGGAGCTGGTAACGGCTGCAAAGAGCACCAGAAGAAAGAATAAAATACCGATAACGGTGCCGAAGCCCATGCTGTCAAATACCTTGGGAATGGTAATGAACATCAGGGAAGGACCTGCCTGCAGGGTATCCGGGTCGCCGCCGGAGAAAGAAAATACGGCGGGAATAATCATAAGACCTGCCATAATGGCAATCGCCGTGTCGAAAACTTCCACATTCCGGGTGGAGTCTTCAATGGAAATATCTTTTTTCATATAGGAACCGAACGTAATCAGGATACCCATGGCAATGGACAGGGAATAGAACATCTGTCCCATGGCTGCCACAACGGTCATCCAGGAAAAATTTTTTATATTGGGAATAAGGAAATACTCCACACCTTTTAAGGCGCCCGGGCGGGAAACGGAGTAAATCGCAATAATCACGGAAAGTACAACCAGAACCGGCATCATGAATTTCGATACACGTTCAATGCCGTTCCGCACACCGGCGTGAATAATGCCGAGGGTAAACAGGGCAAACACGATAAAACAGATTTCCGTGGAAAGTCCGTCCGTGATAAAGGAAGAAAAGTAGCCGTCCGCAGCCATCCGGCTGCCGTTTCCTTTGATATATTCCACGAGATATTTGATAACCCAGCCGCCGATAACGGAGTAATACGGAACAATCAGGATAGGAATAATGGCATTGAACCAGCCGCCGAAGGAAAGCCAGCGGGATTTTCCGAAGGAAGAAAAAGCGCCGACGGGACTTTTTCCGGTCATACGACCGATGGAGGTTTCCGCAATAATCATACTGTAGCCGAAGGTCAGCGCCAGTAAAATATAAATAATAAGAAAGATGCCGCCGCCGTATTTGGCAGCCAGATAAGGGAAACGCCAGATGTTGCCAAGACCTACCGAAGCACCTGCGGCAGAAAGTACAAAACCTATCTTTCCGGAGAAGGAACTTCTTTTTTTATCCAGTGTGTTCATAAAAATCTCCTTTTTTATACATTATTTTGCAAAACGGCGCTTCAAGTATAGCATAAAACATCAAGAATGGGAATATCATTTGTATTTTATGCAAATAAAATGTAAATAAGGCATCAGTAAGGCAGTTTATTTTTTGTTTATAATTTCTTTATAATTATATTAGCACTCACCTCTTGACAGTGCTAACAATAAGTGTTATAGTACACATAGAACAAAGGAAGAGAGAAAAGTTCCGGAGTTCCAAAATAAAAATGTAAACAAATGGAACGAAGGTTTCCATTTTTGCACAATGAAAGTTGTGCGGTTATAGAAGGAGGAAGGACTTATGATGATGCCCAGTGTATTTGGTAGAGATATTTTTGATGACTTTATGGATGGTTTTGCATTCCCCGATGTAAGCAAGGAGCTGTATGGCAAACATGCAAAACAGATTATGAAGACCGATGTCAGGGAGTTGGACAACGGCTACGAAATTATGATTGACCTGCCCGGCTTCAAGAAAGATGAAATTAACGTTGAGTTGGAAAACGGTTACCTGACCATTTCCGCCTCCAAGGGTCTTGACAAGGATGAAGAAGACAAGAAAGGCAAATTCATCCGTCAGGAGCGTTATGCAGGCGCAATGAGCCGAAGTTTCTATGTGGGTGATTATGTAACCGAAGAAGACATTCATGCGAAATTCGAAAACGGTGTATTACGGCTGGATGTTCCCAAGAAGGAAGCAAAAGCAGTGGAAACCAAGAAGCATGTCGCCATTGAAGGCTAAACAAAAAGCTGCCCCGGGACAAACTCCGGGGCATTTTTTCTATCATTAGATTACAGGGAGTGCAGAGCACGAAGGGAGGGATAGAGGACATGGCACAGAAAAGAGATTATTATGAGGTTTTAGGCGTGAATAAGTCGGCAACGGATGCAGAAATCAAAAAGGCATACCGGAAGCTGGCAAAGAAATATCACCCCGATATGAATAAGGACGACCCCAAGGCAGAGGAGCTTTTTAAGGAAGTTACCGAAGCGTATGAGGTGTTGAACGATAAAGAGAAACGTAAGCTGTACGACCAGTTCGGCCACGCAGCCTTTGACGAAGGCGCCGGTCAGGGCGGTGCGTACAGTTCCGGCGGTTTCGGAGGCACCGGAGGATTCGGTGGTTTCGGCAGCAGTGGCTTTGGCGGGAAGGGTTTCGGTGGCTTTGGCAGCGGCGGCTTCCACTTTAACGGAAATTCCGGCGACGGCTATCAGGAATATTATTATACCGGCGACAATTTGGATGACATTTTTGACGGTTTCTTCGGCGGCAGCAGAAAGGGCCGCAGCCGTTCACGGGATGGCGAAGATGTGCTTGCCAAAGTGGATGTCAGCTTTGAAGAAGCGGCACTCGGTGCGGACAAGGTTATCCGTTTCCGTGCTCCGGACGGCAGCGAGCAGTCCCTGCAGGTACACATTCCCGCGGGCATTGACTCCGGTCAGAAAATACGTCTGAAGGGCAAGGGTATGCCCGGACAAAACGGCGGCGGAGCCGGTAGCCTGCTTCTGGAAGTTACGGTTCAGAGCAAGCCCGGTTTTGAACGGAGGGGCATGGACATTTACACCACCGTGGAAATTCCTTTTGAAACCGCAGTTCTCGGCGGCGAAACGATAGTTCCCACCCTGAACGGCAGGGTAAGCTGCAAAATTAAAGAAGGAACCCAGTGCGGCACCAAGATACGTCTGAAGGGCAAGGGCATTGTTTCCATGAAAAATCCTTCCCAGAAAGGCGATGAGTACGCAGTTATCCAGATTCGCGTTCCTAAGAATTTAAGCGCCGATGCCAAACAGAAGTTACAGGAATATGCAAAAGCCGTATAATCCGGTACACTTCCGCAGATATAAGTTCACAGATTTTTCACAAAAAATCAGCACTCGCCTCTTGACAGTGCTAACAATATGTGTTATAACACAGTTAGAACAAAGGAAGAGAGAAAAGTTCCAGAGTTCCCATTAGTGTAACAGAAAAGTTTTCGAAAACAAAGTTTCCGGACAGTTACAGCAAAGCTGTACTGCTCATAGAAGGAGGAATGACTTATGATGTTACCCAGCATTTTTGGTGAAGATTTATTTGATGAGATGATGGACTTCCCGTTCGAGGATGATTTCTTTGGTAAACGTAATCCTCTGTATGGCAAGAAAGCTAAAAATATGATGAAGACGGATGTAAAGGAGCATGAGACCGGTTACGAAGTAGACATTGATCTGCCCGGCTTCAAGAAAGACGAACTGAATCTGGATCTGACAGACGGTTATCTTACCATTTCCGCTTCCAAGGGTCTTGATAAGGACGAAGAGGATAAGAAAGGCAAATACATCCGTAAGGAACGTTATGCCGGCAGCATGAGCAGAAGCTTCTATGTCGGTGACGGTATTACCGAAGATGATATCAAGGCGAAATATAAAAACGGTATTCTGAAACTGTCTATTCCCAAGAAGGAAGCTAAGGCAGTAGAGCAGAAGAAACATATCGCCATTGAAGGATAAAGCGGCAGGATAAAACAGCGGGGCTTGCCGGACAAGGCAAGTTCCCTGACACAAAGGAATGATACCAATGAGTGGGTTTATAAAGTTTTAAGTTGAAAAGAACCTTCTTTCATTATAAGATAGAGATACAGTAGTTATATATCTTATAGTGAAAGAAGGTTTTTTTATGAAATTTAAGGACATGCCCTACAAGAGAGTGGACTTTGATAAAGTTACGGAAGACATGAAGGCTCTGATGGCAGAGCTGGACGCAGCAAAAAGCGGCGAAGAGCAGTTCGCTGTCCACAAAAAATTTTATGCACTTTATGACACAGTGGCAACCAACATTACCATTGCACATATTCGCCATGATGTGGATACCGCGGATGAATTTTACGGCGCAGAGCAGGATTTCTATGATGAAAAGATGCCCGAACTGGAAAATCTGGTAGTAGCATACAAGAAAAAACTCTATGAGTCTCCCTACAAGGATTATCTGATTGAGAAAATCGGTCCCGTAGCCTTTAAGAACATTGAACTTTCCTTAAAGTCCTTCGATGCCAAGCTCATTCCTCTGATGCAGGAAGAAAATGCGCTGGTAACCGAGTATGCGAAGCTGATTGCTTCCGCAAAAATCGACTGGGAAGGCGAAGAATTAAACCTTTCCTTACTCCGTCCTTACACCATCAGCCCTGACAGACAAATCCGTCAGAAAGCATGGGACAAGATGTCAGATTTCTTTGAAGCAAACGCAGACAAGCTGGATGAAATTTATGACAAGCTTGTCAAGAACAGGGATGCACAGGCAAAGGCACTTGGCTACGACAACTATGTTACCTTAGGCTACTACCGTATGCAGCGTAACTGCTACGGCAAGGATGAAGTGGAAAACTTCCGTAAACAGATTAAGAAGGATTTTGTACCTTTTGCGGAAAAGCTGCATGACAGAAGAAGACAGAGACTGGGCCTGGAAAAGCTTTCCTACATTGACGAAGGTGTTTATTTTAAGGAAGGAAATCCCAAGCCTATCGGCACGCCCGAAGACATTTTGAAGAACGGACAGAAGATGTACGCAGAGCTTTCTCCCGAAACCAAGGAATTCTTTGACTTCATGATGGAGAATGAGCTTTTCGATGTTCTCGGCAGAAAGACCAAGAGAGCAGGCGGCTATATGACTTACCTGCCCGACTATAATTCTCCGTTTATCTTTGCAAACTTTAACGGCACAGAAGGTGACGTTGATGTCATAACTCATGAATGCGGTCATGCGTTCCAGGGATTTTTATCCGGCAAGGACCCTATTCAGGAGCATCGCGACATTACCATGGAAACCGCGGAAACACACTCCATGTCCATGGAATTTTTCACCGGCGACTGGATGGAACTCTTCTTCGGCGACAGAGCGGATGATTACAGAGAAATGCATTTAGAGGATGCTGTGGCATTTATCCCTTACGGCTGTATGGTAGATGAATTTCAGCATATCGTATACGAAAATCCCGAAATGACTCCGGCGGAAAGACATGCCGCTTGGAAGAAATTACAGCAGGAATACAAGCCTCACTGGGATTTCGGCGATGCAAAATTCTTCTCCAAGGGCGGTTTCTGGCAGAAACAGCAGCACATTTACATGTCTCCGTTCTACTATATCGATTACTGTATTGCACAGACAGACGCTCTGCAGTATAAGGCAAAAATGGACGAAAACTTCAAGTCTGCATGGGACAGCTACTTAAAGCTCTGCTACCTGTCCGCAAGCGATTTCTTCACCAACATGGTAGAAGAGGTCGGACTGGTAAGCCCGTTCAAGGACGGCTGCATCAAAGATGTTGTTGCCAAGCTGGAGAAAAAATTAGGACTTTAAAGAAGAGAGTAAACAAGAGCTCTCAGGCAAAACTTAAATAAAGTAATAAAAAGGAGGAGCATGGAAAATGCAGATATACGCAGACAATGCGGCAACCACAAAAATGAGCGAAACGGCTCTTAACGCCATGCTCCCCTTTTTACGGGAATACTACGGCAATCCGTCCAGTCTTCATGCAGTGGGACAAAAGGCGGCGGATGCGCTGGACAGTTCCCGTAATGCGATAGCCGGATGCTTAGGCTGCTCCCCCAAGGAGATTTATTTCACCTCCGGAGGCAGCGAAGCGGACAATCAGGCAATCCTGTCGGCAGCCAAACTCGGCGAAAAGGCAGGAAAAAAGCACATTATTTCCACGGCATTTGAGCACCATGCCGTACTGCATACTCTGAAAAAGTTAGAGGAGCAGGGTTTTACGGTGGAGCTTTTACCTGTGGGAGAGCAGGGAAATATTACACCCGGGCAGGTGCGGGAGGCTATCCGCGACGATACCTGTCTGGTGACGGTTATGTATGCAAATAATGAAGTAGGCTCTATTCTTCCCATAGGGGAGATTGGGGCTGTTTGTCGTGAAAGGGGCATTTTATTTCACACAGACGCCGTGCAGGCAGTGGGTCATCTGCCCATATCGGTTACGGAGCAGAATATCGACATGCTTTCTTTATCCGCTCACAAGTTTCACGGACCCAAGGGCGTGGGCGCACTTTATGTGAAAAAGGGCATTCTGCTGACAAATCTGATAGAAGGCGGCACCCAGGAAAGAGGCAAACGTGCCGGCACGGAAAATGTTCCCGCCATTGTGGGCATGGCGGCAGCCCTTAAGGAATGTTCGGCACACCTGGAAGAAATAAGCAGCCGGGTGCAGGCTATGCGGGACAAGCTGATTGCGGGTCTGTCGCAAATTCCTCATTCCATTTTGAACGGTGACAGGGAGCACCGGCTGCCCGGAAACGTGAACTTCAGCTTTGAAGGAGTGGACGGAGAAACCTTACTGGTATTGCTGGACTCCAAGGGCATCTGTGCCTCGGCAGGTTCCGCCTGCACTTCCGGTTCCTTAGACCCCAGCCATGTGCTGCTGGCATTAGGCAGACCCGGGGAGATTGCGAACAGCGCCCTGCGCCTGACATTAAGCGATTATAATACCGAAGAAGAAACAGACATTATTATAAAAGAAGTAACGGCGGCTGTGGAATGTTTAAGAGGCCGTTCCCCTTCCTGGAAAAAGAAGGCGGAAGGCGGCGAAAAATTTATTCTCCCCTGAAACGTGCACCCTTTTTGATGAATTAGCGCACAAAAGTGCAAAATATCATGATAGAAATTTCTTTCCCATTTCCATATAATAAGAATGTAGTTTGAAAATAACCTTATGGAGGGAAAAAATTGAAAGCAAGAGATGTTTATTTTAAGACAATGAAGTTTGTGTGGCTTAAGCTCGCACTTGGCGCAGCGGTTATTCTTTTTTCAATCATACTGCTGGCTATCTGTTTAGGACTCGGCAGCCTCGGTCAGGGCGGCGGCATGGTAATCGGCTTCTGGATCTGGCTGATTATTGTGGCAGCGGTAAGCGGTATTGTCAATCACTATGTCGGCTATATGATTAAGGCAGGACATGTGGCAATGGTAACCACCGCCGTTACAACCGGTCAGGTACCCGATAACCAGTTTGAAGTTGCGAAAAACATGGTAAAAGAAAGATTTGCCACAGCAAACGTTTACTTTGTAGTAGACAGACTGGTATCCGGCGCGGTCAGCCAGCTGCAGAAAGGCTTACAGAAGTTAGACAATCTGCTCGGCGGCATTCCAGGAGTCAGCGCCATTTTATCTTTTGCCCAGATGTTCGTACAGATTGCACTGGGATATGTTGATGAATGCTGCCTGGGCTACACTTTCTTACATAAAGACCAGTCCGCATGCAAGAGCGCGGCAGACGGCGTTGTTATTTACTTCCAGAACTGGAAGAAGCTCTTAAAGGATGCCGCAATCACAACCTTAATCGTTATGGGTATCACCCTTCTGACATGGGCGCTTCCGTTCTTCATTTTCCTTGGCATTTTAGCAGCCTTCGACGTACAGAATGCATGGATTTTCGCTTTTATCATCGGTATCATGTTTGCAGCCGTATTCAAGAGCGCATTCATCGACAGCTACATGATGGTAAAGATGATGGTTTCCTACATGGAAGTAGCACCTACCACCCAGATTACCTTCGATTTATATGATAAGCTCTGCAAACTCTCCGGAAAGTTCAAGAAGCTTTTCAACAAGGGTCAGGAAGAACAGCAGCAGTATTACGCATACCAGGGCGGCAACTACCAGACACCGCAGATGTAAGAAGCAGAGATACGAGGGGATAAAAATAAACGGTTTATAACAAAAAAGCTTGAAAACAAATGTTTTCAAGCTTTTTTCATCGATGCGACAGGATTTGAACCTGCGACCTCTACGTCCCGAACGTAGCGCTCTACCAAGCTGAGCCACGCATCGCTTTATGTCGAACATCTTTATGTCGAACATTAAAATAATACACTAAGATGCTGAAAGTGTCAATAGAAATTTACCATTCCCGGAAAAAAGAAACCAGTTTCTGCCAGCTTTCCTCACGGGCTTTTTTACATTCTTCCGGATATTTGGCTTCCATGGTCATGAATTTGGCAAGAATTTTATACATATCTTCTTCCTTTTTCCCGTTCACTTCCATTGCGCCGGAAGGGACTGCCAGATAGTGGCTTGCCTTTTCGTAAATAACACATTCATGACGGTACGGGAACTGTTTTTCCTCCAATACCTTCATAATGCGGGGAAAGGCAATGTCGGAAGGCCAGGTATCATCATAAGCCGGAGCCAGCAGAAGGACGTCGCCCTTGATGTTTTCTACCTTTATGCGGCTGGCATCGGTGCGGTCGGAAAAGCATTCATTGTAATAGAAGCGGTTCATGGCTTTGGAGCCGTAACGAGGGTCTTTTTTCCAGGCGCACAGCGTTTTTCTCAAATGGGAAAGTGCTTCCGCCGGTTCGTAGGGCACATCTTCTCCATGGAAGGAGAAATAAGATTTGTGCTGGCGGAAAAACATGTTTTTGCAGCCTTCCACCACGAAATCAAAACCGGAAACGGAAACCACGCAGGAAATATCGGGCAGATAGGAAGCGCAAAGCAGGACGTAGGCAGCGCCCAGGGAAAGTCCCGTCATGCCGATTTTGGCAATAGGAACCGGGCATTTGTTTTTCAGGAAATCCACTGCTTTTTCGGCATAGTCAATGGGAATGCTGACGGTATGCGGGGACAGGGGCTTCCATAAATAATAGCCCAAAGACAGCACATGAAAGCCTTCTTCCCATAAGGCTTCGGCACGTTTTTCCACAAACTCCCGTTTTTCACCGCTGCCGCCGACTAGTATAATGGCTTTGTCGGTAGGCGCTTTGCTTTCATAAAAGGTTCCTAAAAATCCCTCTTTTTCTAAGGTACAAAGATACCTTGTGCATTCAGATATTGTGCATTCAGATATTGTGTTTTCAGGCATTGTGTTTTCGTGCATCCGTGTTCCCTCCCTGTATCCGTTGCTTTCCATATGATGGCAGCGGGCAAATTCCTGCTTGCTTTGCCATAAAAATGTTAGCACAGGCTAACCAATGTGTCAACATGGGAGAAACAGCATTCTTACGTGCCGTGGAGGGAAAAGCGCAAATGGCACGCATTTTCATTTTTCTTCTTACTTGCCTGAAAGAAAGGCGTGTAGTATGATAAATGCAGGATTAGCAGCAGTTTATAATCGAAAATTTACAATATACAGGAGAAAAATATGTATAACACAATAGTAACCTTGAAAAAAGGCGAGGGTCGCACCCTGAAGGCAGGCGGCGCCTGGGTTTATGATAATGAAATTGACAGCATTATGGGCAGCTTTGAAAATGGAGATATCGTGACCGTTCATGATTTTGACGGTTACTTTTTAGGATATGGTTTTATCAATACCAAATCCAAAATTACCGTGCGCATTCTGTCCCGGAAAAAAGATACGGTAATAGATGACGCCTTTTTGGAAGAAAGAGTGCAGGCGGCATGGGATTACCGAAAGCAGGTCATTGATACTGGAAGCTGCCGCCTGATTTTCGGCGAGGCGGATTTCCTGCCGGGCATTGTGGTGGACAAATTTGCAGATGTTCTGGTGGTGGAGTCTCTGGCGCTGGGAATTGATAAATTAAAACTGCAGATTTTGGACGCTGTAAAAAGGGTACTGGCAAAAGACGGCATTACGGTTCGCGGCATCTATGAACGCAGCGATGCCAAGGTGCGGGAGCAGGAAGGCATGGAGCGCTACAAGGGCTTTATCGGAGAGCCGTTTGATACCCGCGTGGAAATTGTGGAAAACGGCGTCAAATATATTGTAGATGTGGAAGACGGTCAGAAAACGGGATTTTTCCTTGACCAGAAAAAGAACCGTGCCGCTATGCACAGTGTATGCAAGGGAAAACGTGTACTGGACTGCTTTACCCATACCGGTTCCTTTGCGTTGAATGCCGGTATTGCGGGGGCGACGGAGGTTATCGGTGTAGATGCTTCCGAGCTTGGCGTAGAGCAGGCAAGAGAAAATGCACGCTTAAACGGATTGGAGGACAAGGTCAGCTTTGTCTGTGCGGATGTGTTTGATTTCCTGCCGGCACTGGAAGAAAAAGGTGAGAAATTTGATGTGGTTATTCTGGACCCGCCCGCCTTTACCAAGTCCCGTAATTCCATTAAAAATGCAGTGAAGGGCTACCGGGAAATCAATGTCCGGGGCATGAAGCTGGTAAAAGACGGCGGTTTTCTTGCCACCTGTTCCTGCTCCCATTTTATGGACCCGGAATTATTCCACAAGACTATTATGGAAGCGGCGCGCGGCGCTCACAAGAGATTGCGTCAGGTGGAATTCCGCACGCAGGCACCCGACCACCCCATTCTCTGGGCAGCGGACTCTTCCTATTATTTAAAGTTCTTCATTTTCCAGGTTGTGGATGAGAAATAAGTGTTTGTCAAGTGGCTAAAGTCCGGGAAGCTGGCGTCCGGGAAGTCAAAAGCCAAGATTCTAATTTATCTGCAAGCCTGCAGGTTACGGAAGGGGCATGGGTATTATTTATGAAAGTTGCAGTAGCAATAGACTCCTTCAAGGGAAGCTTAAGCTCCATGGAGGCAGGCGCGGCGATTGCCGAAGGAATACACAGAGTAAGTAAGGATATTGACGTGCTGGTCCGGCCTCTGGCGGATGGCGGCGAGGGAACGGTGGAAACCCTGACAGCCGGAATGAACGGAAAAACAGAGCATGTCAGAGTAACCGGTCCTCTGGGAAATACGGTGGAAGCATCTTATGGCATAATTGCGGAAACCAAAACGGCAATCATAGAAATGGCAGCGGCAGCCGGCATTACGCTGCTTGCGGAAAAGGACAGAAATCCCATTTATACCACTACATATGGAGTGGGTGAGCTGATACGGGATGCCATTAAAAAGGGATGCCGGAATTTCATTGTGGGCATAGGCGGCAGTGCAACAAATGACGGTGGTGTCGGAATGCTGCAGGCGTTGGGCTATGGCTTTCTGGATGCAGATGGAAAGCAGGTTCCTTACGGAGCAAAAGGGCTGGCGTTGATAGAAAAAATTACGGATGACCAGGTTATACCGGAACTGAAGGAATGTCATTTCAAGGTTGCGTGCGATGTGGCAAATCCTCTGTGTGGGGAGCAGGGCTGCAGTGCCGTTTTCGGTCCGCAGAAAGGAGCAACGCCGTCCATGATTGCGAAAATGGATGAATGGCTTGCCCGCTATGCCGGACTTACAAAGAATAAAAATTCTGAGTCCGATAAGAATAAGGCTGGAACCGGAGCCGCAGGAGGTCTTGGCTTTGCCTTCTTGTCCTATACCAATGCGGTATTGGAGTCGGGCGTAAAAATTGTTTTAGAGGAAACAAAGTTAGAGCAATATATAAAGAATGCGGACATTGTCATAACCGGTGAAGGCAGACTGGACGGGCAGACCGTCATGGGAAAAGCTCCCATCGGAGTAGCCGGTATGGCAAAGAAATACGGAAAAAGAGTGCTGGCTTTCAGCGGATGCGTCACAGAAGACGCCGTTTTATGCAATCAACACGGAATAGATGCCTTTTTCCCCATATTGCGTTCGGTCACCACGCTGGAAGAAGCAATGTCACCGGAAAAAGCAAGGGAAAATCTGGCGGCGACCGTGGAGCAGGTGTTCCGGCTGATAGCATGCCTGTAGGATGATTTAGAAAAAAATAAGAATAACAATCGCCCCGGAGAGAATGGGTAAAGATGACATTTCTTTACCAAAATTCCTCCGGGGTATTTTTTTGCTAAAAATGGATTGACAAAGTGGTCTAATCATTGTAGACTAAAATCAAGAAATGGTTTACTGACATTAGACCAAAGGAGAGAACACATGGACGAGCTGAAATTAGGAGTTGTAGAAGGAAAATTTGCAGACATTATCTGGGAGAATGAACCGCTGTCATCCGGCATGCTGGTAAAATTGTGCGAGCAGAAACTGGAATGGAAAAAGTCCACCACTTACACCATGCTGAAAAGACTGTGCGAGCGCGGCATATTTCAAAATGAAAACGGTGTGGTTACGGCTCTTATGAGTAAGGAAGAATTCGGTGCGGCGCAGAGCGAGAAAATCATAGAGGATAATTTTGACGGTTCCCTGCCCGCTTTTATCGCAGCATTTGCCTCACGCAAGAAGCTGTCCAAGAAGGATGTCGAAGAAATCCAGAAGATGATTGATAAAATGAAGGAAGATTAGTGTGAGAAAATTTTTTCACAAGTTATGAAAGAAATGAGGGACGTGAGATGGAAAATGTCTTTTTGCAGATATTAAATAACGCCATTACCGTAAGCATACTAATTCTTGTCATTATGCTGGTCCGTGTTTTATGCAGGAAAATGCCGAAATGGATAACCTGTCTTTTGTGGATTTTAGTGGCGGCGAAGCTGATGATGCCGTTTCCCATGGAAAGCATATTCAGCCTGGTGCCCACGAGCGAACCCATCCCCGCCGGTATTGCCATGGAAAGCAATCCTCACATCAGCTCCGGCATAGAAAATGTGGACAATCTGATTAACCCGGCATTGCAGCAGCATTTTACCCCCGATAAAGCGGCAAGCGCAAATCCGCTTCAGGTGTGGATGTATGTGGGCGCGGTTATCTGGTTAGCCGGAACGGCAGCGCTGCTTTTGTATGCACTGGCAGCCTATGTTACGGTAAAATGGAAGGTGAGGGCGTCGGTAAGAACCGAAAAAAACATATATGAGTGCGACGACATTGCGGACCCGTTTATTCTGGGCATTATTCGTCCCCGGATTTATCTGCCGTCCGGACTTGACGAGGAAACGAAAAAATATGTCCTCAAACATGAAACGGCACACCTTGGCAGAAAAGATTATCTGTGGAAGCCGCTTGGTTTTCTGATTTTATCCGTATATTGGTTCCAGCCGCTTTGCTGGGCAGCCTATATTCTGATGTGCGGGGATATCGAATATGCCTGTGATGAAAAAGTTATCAAGGGAGAAACGGAAAGTGCAAGGGCGGACTACTGCAGGGCATTGTTGACTTGCAGCATGCCGAGGAAAATGATTGCGGCATGTCCGGTTGCTTTTGGAGAAAACGGAGTGAAAGGGAGGGTGAAGAACATGATGAATTACAAGAAACCGACATTTTGGATTTCAAGCATTTCCATCGTAATAGTTGTTATTGTGGCGGTGTGCTTTGCGACCAGCCCCAAGGGGAAAGAAGCTGACAACGAAAAAACAACACCTGCCGCCAACAGCGAAATGGAAACAGACATCGCCGGAGCAAACCCGGGCGAAACGCAGACGACAGCTTTAACGGAAACTACTCCTGAAAGAATTACCGAGGAACAGGAGGCTTTAGCCGGTAACCTTGTGAATACGGAACAGGGAATGTCGTTTCGGTAAAAGATAACGGGCAGGACAACGCGGAGCTGGTATGGTATGACACCTTTGATTTTGAAGGACTTGACATCCAACCGCGCTGGTACGACTTTGACGGGTATATGCTGTATTATGCGTATGATATCATGAATAACGAGGACGCTTCTGTGGTGACAGTGGATGTGAAAGACACCACAAGTGAAGATTTCAGCCAGGTTTATTATAAATCCGCTCAAAACAAAACGGAGGAAGGTTCCCGTATTTCGATGTGGGTTATGATTCATCTGGGAGAATACCGTGATTTTGGCGAAGTAACAGTAGACGCTAAAGGGGATGACAAAGAGTACCGGCTGATACTTCCGAGAAATCTTGATGTGAATGAACAAGGTATGGTAGAAAAGGTGGAAAAGCTGAAAGGCAGGCAGCACCTCAACAGCAATAAGTAAAAAAAGTTATAATAAGTCCGTAAGGGCAACAGGAAAAGCCAGCGTGTGCAAGACGCTGGCTTTTTTTACACCCAATTTACAGCTTTGTGATTTTGGATTTTACGGTGCCGTCTTAGAATAAGCATCGAAAAAGGTCTTACGGCGTGCGGCAGAAAAGAGAGCCGCAGCAAAAAGGAAGACCGGAATACGGAAGGAAGAAAAAGATGGATGCAACAGGAATGCTTCCGGTAGAAAGACCGTACCGGGGCAAAATCAGCATAAACAGAGAACATATCCGCAGAAAACATCTGGTGAAGAAAAGAGTGGTATTTGCCCTGAAAGGCGTTTGTTTAATAGTACTGCTGTTTGCCGCACTGTTTCCCATTTACTGGCTGGTACTGATGGCAATCAGACCGACGGCGGAGACAAGCATGGGCGCAGGGCTTATCCCTCATCAAATTACCGGAGAGCATTTTACAGAGTTGTTTGCGGGAAAAGGCTTTGGCACGGCGCTGAAAAACAGTCTGATTAATGCTGTGAGTGCACTGGTTATGTCCCTCGTTCTGGGACTGACCACAGCTTACATCATATCCCGGAAACGCTTCCGGTTTGGCATGAAAAAGCCCCTTACTTACTGGGTACTGCTGGTGAGAGTTCTTCCGCCGGTAGCCTTTGTTATCCCGTTATACACCCTGTTTACCAAATGGAACATGATGGGCACAAGACTTCCTATTATATTATCCTGTATGCTGGTGAACATTCCGCTGGTCATCTGGTTCATGGTTTCTTTTTTTGAAGAACTTCCCGAGGAAGTGGAAGAGAGCGGCAAAGTGGACGGCGCCACGGAATGGCAGCTTTTCACCAGACTGGTACTGCCGCTGGTGCTTCCCGGCGTGGCAGCAATCTCCATGCTTTCCTTCATGTATGCATGGAATGAATATACCTACAGCGTCATCCTGACGCGTTCCCCGGCAAATTACACCATTCCGCTGGCATTGGCGGTGTTAAATACCGAGGACAACGTAACCAATTTCGGACTGGTGGCGGCAGGGGGCGTCAGTTCTTTCCTGCCGGTAGCCTTATTTGTGGTCTTTGCACAGAACTATCTGATAAGCGGTTTATCCAGTGGTGCTGTGAAAGAATAAATCAATCGTTAAAAGAAAAGAGGAGAAAATGTATGAAAATGAAGAAAATTATCGCCACGGTAGCAAGTATGGCAATGATTGCATCTCTTGCAGCCTGTGGAAACGGCAACACAACCACATCTGACAATAACAATGCGGCACAGACGGGAAGCACGGCGCAGGCGGAAAATGCCGCACAGGAAAGCACCGCGGACAATTCCCAGGAAACGGACGCAGCAGAAACCACTGACATGACCATTATTTTAAGAGGCGGCTCCTATGCGGATGTTATCAAGGCAGCCCTGCCTGAATTTGAAGAAAGCCACAACTGTAAAATCGAAGTACTGGAAATGTCCTTTGATGATTTGCATACCGGCATTGCACTGGATGCGGTAAATGCCACCGGCACCTATGACTTATGCATGGTAGACGGAAGCTGGATGGCAGAATTTACCGAAAACAACGTGCTGGCAAATCTTTCCGAAATGGGCTACAGCTTCGATGACGATATTATTCCCAATACCACGAAAATCTGCATGGTAGGAGATGATATTTACCTGGCTCCTTATTTCGGAAACGTAACGGTTATGCTTTACAACAAGGCAAACGTAGAAGCGGCAGGCTATAAGCCGGAAGACATTACCACACTGGAAGATATGCTGAATGTGGCAAAGGCATCCAAAGAAGCAGGCATCAACGGTTTTGCTTACAGAGGGGACACCGGCGACAATATCGTATCCGATTTCCTTCCCATTCTGCTTGCAAACGGCGGCTGGGTAGTGGACGAGAACAACAATCCCACTGTCAACACACCGGAATTTACCCAGGCAATGAATTATTACCTGGAGTTAATCGGAACCGGTGCAGCCATGTCCAAAGATGATGTAACCGCTTCCGTAGACAACGGTTCCGCAACACTGGCAATTGGCTGGCCCGGCTGGTATGTACCCACCGCAGACAGTGCCGCAAACTACATGGTAAGCCCTTCCACCGCAAAAGACGGCGCAGAAGCTTACAACACCTCCGAATACGGCACCTGGACCATCGGTATTCCCGCAAACAGCCCTCATCCCGACCTGGCTCTGGAATTACTGAAATACATCATGGACCCCGAAGTACAGCTTGCAAGCGTGGAAAACGGCGGTGTTCCCTGCAGATACAGCTGCCTTACCAATGCGGATGTACTGGCAAAATACCCTCATTTAGAGACCGTATGCAAGGCTCTGGAAAACGGTGTATACAGACCTGCTATTGCAGAATGGACCGAGTTCACCAACATCCTCGGTGCAGAGATGGGCAATATCATGGCAGGAACCAAGACCGTAGAACAGGGACTTAACGATGCACAGACCCAGCTGGAAGCCCTGATGCAGTAAAACAGGAGCACGGTTCTGACATAAACAGATGAAAATGATATATGCAGCATAAGCAGACAGAAATGATGTTGTAACAGAAAGCTGTCTGTCGGAAAGGCAAGAAGTAAGATGAGCATGACAAAAAACGCAAACGGGAAAATAAAAATATTTGCCTATGAGATGACGGCGCCGACGCTGCTGTTTCTCTTGCTGATGACCATTTATCCGGTCTTCTTCACGATATATTACAGTTTCACCAATTATAATTATCTGAAGGGCACCCACCCGTTTACGGGACTTGCCAATTACACGGCACTGTTTCAGAATATGTATTTCCGTCAGGCAGTCTGGAATACCGTAAAATTTACGGTGCTGGCAGTGATACTGGAAGTGGGTTTGGGACTTGCCATTGCACTTTTTGTTAAGAGCCTTAAGAGAGGACAGAAGATTGTAAGAACGCTGCTTCTTCTGCCCTTCCTGCTTCCGGCTGTTACGGTAGCACTGATATGGAGAATGATGCTCTCCCCGAATTACGGCATTGTGACCCAGCTTTTCACCACACTGGGACTGCCGGTATACAACTGGTTTTATGATACGAAGACCGCCTTCCCTACGTTACTTATTATTGATGTGTGGCAGAATGCGCCGTTTGCCTTTCTGCTGATTTACGCGCATCTGCAGGGAGTACCGGAAGCACAGTACCAGGCAGCAAGTATTGACGGAGCGGGAGCTCTGCAGCGCTTCTGGCACATCACACTGCCGAACATCGGAAACGGCATTGCCCTCTGCGCCATGCTTCGTACCATTGATACGTTCCGTCTGTTTGAAAAGGTAAATATTCTGACCGGCGGCGGACCGGCAAACACCACGACCACCATTACCCAGTTCATGTATACCTATGGCATCAAGACTCTGAAATTCGGTTTTGCAAGCGCCTGCGCCATTGTGATGACGATATTTGTGCTGGTAATGAGCGCCGTATACATTAAAAAAGCGATGAAATAAAAAGCAACAGGACAAAAATGACAAAATAAACGACGGGGCTGTCTTCTTTGGGCAGCCTTTGTCATATCAAAGGAAATGACACATATGACAAATTATGCAGCGCAGATTACGTTTATCAATGTAGGAAACGGAGACGCCATACTGGTGGAGGTTCCCGACGGAAATTGCCGGGAAGGCAGATTTGTGATGCTCATTGACGGCGGCAGTAATGAAAATGCCGAATATGAAGAAACAACGACTGGAAGAATACGGGCGGCAGAGTATCTGGAACAAAAGGGAATTGGGCATATTGACATTATGGTATGCACCCACATTCACGAGGATCATACCTGCGGTCTTTTGCCGGCTGCAAAAAAGTGGATGCCGGGAGAACTGTGGCAGCCTTTTCCCATGGAAACCGTATCCATGATGAAATATCTATGGATGAAGGCGGAAACCGAGCCCGGAAATAAATTCATTGCCGCATTGAATGATTTTCACGAATTAACCACCTATGTGAAAGAAAACGGTGGAAAAGTCCTGCAAAAAACTCCGTTTATGGGGAGCGGTGAAAGAGCGGATGAGTCCATGGCGGGAGAGCTTCTCATAGCGGAAGGTGTTTCCATGGAAGTCCTGGGGCCCTCCGCGGCAGCCCTTAAAAGGGAAAACGAATGGATGAAAGAGCTGTATGGAGCGGGGCGCACGGAGCTTTTGCCGGAAATGGATCAGTATATGAACAGCGCCAGCCTGTTGCTGCGCTTTACATGCGGCGGAAAAACCTTCCTCTTCACAGGGGACACGGAGAAGGATTGTTATAAAGGCTGCATGGAAAAAATCCGGGCGGATGTTTTCAAAGTAGGGCACCATGGGCAGGAAAACAGCTTAACCAGGGAGGTTCTGCAGGCAGTATCGCCGGAGGCAGCAGTCATCTGCGTATCCAGCGACAGACGGTATGAGAGCGGCTCCCCCGTTGTTTTGCAGATGCTTGCAGAAGTGGGAGTCAGGACGTATTATAGTGATTGTCCGGTGGTTCCCCCGTATACGGATGGGGTAACGGCACACCGGGCGGTGATATTTCAGGTAGGAAAGGATGGCACTTTGCAGGCAGCTTATGAAAACAACAGATAACATGGACAGAGATAACAGGAATGCAGATAGCTTTAACACTGACAAGATTGATATAGAAGAATTAAAAGCCCTTCTTAAGAAGACGGGAAAATTATTTGCGGACAGGAATGCGGCAGCCCATACCCGGGAAAAAGGTGTTGCCGATTATGTCACGGAAGTGGATTTTGCAGTGCAGCAGTTTATCCGCGGGCATTTGGAGGAGCTGTACCCGGAAGTGCAGTTTTTAAGCGAGGAAAAAAGCAACGAAGAAATTGATAAAAACGGACTTGTCTGGGTGCTGGACCCGGTGGACGGCACTACCAATCTTATTCATGATTACCGGGCGAGCGTGATTTCCCTTGCACTCATGCAGGAAGGCAGCGTGGTACTGGGCATGATTTACAATCCCTATACGGACGAACTGTTTTCAGCGCAAAAAGGAAAAGGAAGCTATTGCAACGGGCAGAAAATAGAAGTGTCCGGGGCAGAAACAATAGAAAAATCTCTGATAGCCATAGGAACTTCTCCTTATTATAAGGAAATGGCGGAGGAGAATTTCAAGGTATTTCAGGCGGTTTTTAAGGATTGCCAGGACATCCGGAGAAGCGGTTCGGCAGCACTGGACTTAGCTTATGTGGCATGCGGACGGATAGAGGCGTATTTTGAACGGAACCTAAAAATCTGGGACTATGCTGCCGGCATGCTTCTGGTGAGGGAAGCCGGCGGACGGGTGACGGACTACCGGGGTAATGATGCGGACACGGAGATGATAAGCGATATCACAGCCGCAAATCCCAAGATAAATTCTGTCCTGACAGAGAAGTACCTGCAGCTCTCAAAGTGACTTCCCTGCTGACAGAAAAATATTTGTAGTTATTCCTCACCCGTAATATAGTTTTCAATCTGCACCAGCAAAAATTCAATGGTGTCCGGCAGAGCCTCCTCCACCAGATTGGCACGGACATCTGCTTTTTGGTATAAAAATTTTCCGGGGCGTTTAAATGGCGCTGCGCTCACAGAAAATCCTTGATGGACATAAACTGCAGCAGGTAGGTCTCCTTTGACTCATAAAAATGGTAAAAGTTGTATGCCCTCCGCAAACATTTTTTCCCGGATATTTGCCTGTTCTTCTGCTGTAAAATGCATTATTTATCCTCTTTCACACGGAGCAGGGTTTCATCCCTTCTGTCAAGCATTTCCAGCCACAGAAGAATGGTGTCCATGGCTGCCTGCTGGTTGCCCACATTGCAGTGGTCCGCTCCCTGTTCTTTTTCTGTAATTTCACGGGCGGTAATGGATTCCGCGTTTTTCAGCAGGAACATCTGCTTGCCGATGGAAGCTCTGGCGCTCATGGTGTCCTTGCTTCCGCCGATAATCAGGTAATCCTTCGTCAGCTTGTCAGCAAGGGGATGCAGGTCTATTCTGTGCAGATAATGCAGCAGGGAATAGACGCCCTTTACACCGGTGCGGTGGAAATACGTGTCGAAAAATGCCATTCCTTTTCCCTTCTTAACAGTATACATCAAATCAATCAGCCAGCCAAATAAAAATAATATAACATTGAGCAGACCCCAGATAAGACCGGCTGCGAAGGAGGAGTTGTGGAGATTTGTGCGGAGCGCGGGGAACTGGGCAACGCTGACGCAGCGGGTAATTCTGTCATCGAAAGCAGAGGCTCTCGGCGCATAGAAACCGCCATAGGATTGACCCACCAGGGTCACATTTGTCAGCTTCATGTAATCTAACACAGCCTTGACGGGCTTTTCCCATTCAATGGGAAGCGTTGCACCGTGCAGACGGATAGTGGCGCCCTGACCGGGACCTTCAAACAGATAAACGGTGTAGCCGTTCTGGCGCAGATACATGCACTGCGGGAAAAATTCCTCGTAGTTGGAGTCGAAACCGCCGTGAACAACAATATCGCCTTTGGAAGCTCCGTCGGGGTTCATTGTGAAAAGCGGCAGGGTATAGGTTTCATAAGGAACTTCGATTTTTTCCACGATGGGATGTTCACCCGCAAAAAAGTCTTCAAAGTAAGCAAAGAAAAGCTCGCGGGCCTTGCGCCAGCATCTTAAAGACTCCGGGTCCTTCCAGTCCATATAAAATTCAGCCATCCGGTAAAATCCCATGGCGCTTTTGATATTGCCGGCAGCTTCCTCCTTTTCTGCCGCCTGCGTTAAAACAGAAATCCAGCTTTTGATATCCTTAATTTTGGCACCCACGGCACGAACCTTGTCCAAATCTCCCATATCCATGTTGACAAGACGGTTCAACTGGAAATTGAGAGAAGGATTGTCATTCAGATGATACATGCCCGCAGGCAGGACAATCGGCTGTGTGATATCGTATTTTTCATGCTGCTCCATAACTTTTTCTCCTTTACGTGACTAATATACACTAATTCGGTCACGCATACGTTAGCTTAAGCTAACTGATATGTCAAGAAGACAAACGAAAATTTTCGCAAGCCTTGACGGCTACCGGTGGGATGCGGTAGCATGATAAAAAATACAGAAGCATTTCGACTGTGCAAAGGAGGGATTTTTTGAGCAGTTATATAGCGGATTTGCGCAAAATCGTAGGGCATCGGACACTGATACAGTGTGCCGGCAGCATCATTATTGAAAATGAAAAGGGCGAAATTCTGCTGGGCAGGCGCACCGACAACCATATGTGGGGGTACATCGGCGGCTCCATAGAAATAGACGAAAGAATAGAGGAATGCGCGAAAAGGGAGCTTTTCGAGGAAACCGGACTTATCGCCGATGAAATGACTCTTTTTATGATAAATTCCGGCCCGGAGGTGCACTATGTGTACCCCAACGGCGATGAAGTTTCCAACGTGGAAATTATTTATCTTTGCAAAAAATACCACGGAACCCTGAAACGCCAGGAAGAAGAAATCGAGGAGCTGCGCTTTTTTGCCCCTGAGGATGTGCCGGATGCCATTTCTCCGCCCATCCGTCCGGTGGTGGAAAAATACCTGCGGATGCGGCAGAAAGAAAAAACGACCGGATGACAATTTCCGCTTGACATTCTCCCGTTTTATGATATAGTTCTAAATGCAAATGAATTGCATTTGCAAACACACCCGTAAAAGGCGTTATATCACATGGCGCTGATGCAACGGAGAAATTGCAGATTACAAAAACAGGGAGATTATTCTGACATGTGGGACGTTATACTTGATACCGTTATAGATAGTGTAAAACTGATACCGTTTTTATTCCTGACCTACCTTGTCATGGAATATCTGGAAAATAAAGCAGCGGATAAAATGCAGAATGCCGTGAAAAAGGCGGGAAAACTGGGACCTTTGTTCGGCGGCATTTTAGGGGCGGTTCCCCAGTGCGGTTTTTCGGCGGCAGCCACCAGTCTGTATGCCGGCAGGGTAATTACCCTGGGCACCCTGATTGCCATTTATCTTTCGACTTCGGACGAGATGCTTCCCATTCTGATATCCGAAAAGAGCATCGGTACGCTGACCATTATCAAAATTCTGGCGCTGAAAATGGTAATCGGCATGATTGCCGGTTTCCTGATAGACTTTTTTATGCACAAAAGCCGTCACGGAGCAGAGGAAGATGCGGAAGAAGAGCATATTCATGAGCTGTGTGAGCATGACCACTGCCACTGCGGAAAAAGCAACAGTATTGTGGGTTCTGCCTTTATCCACACCATAAAAATCACCGGTTTCATCCTGCTTGTTACCTTTATCTTAAATACGGTCCTGCATGTGTGGGGAGAAGAAAACCTGCGCAGCCTGTTTTTGAATAAGCCTGTCATCGGGGAACTGATTGCAGGTGTTGTGGGCTTAATTCCCAACTGTGCGGCGTCTGTGGTGCTGACCCAGCTTTACGTGGAAGGCGTGATGAGCTTTGCCGCCTGCATGTCCGGACTTTTGGTCGGTGCAGGTGTGGGCGTCCTGGTTTTGTTCCGTACCAACCGGAATGTGAAAGAAAATATAAAAATTGTGGCGCTCCTTTACGGCATCGGTGTTGTGGCAGGCCTGCTTTTGGAGCTTGTGCCCGCAGGATTTTTCCGCTGATGCTGTCTTAGGGGAAAAGCCCGTTTCATGGAAAATGTTATGACTCAGAAAGAGCAATAATTATGGAAGAAAAAGAATATTGTTACCCGAAGGGTATTAAATGGACAAAACAGAGAAAAGATGTATATCATGTGCTGGTGGAAAGCAAAGAACCGCTTTCCGCAACGCAGATTTATCAGGAAATTCTGAAAAAAGAAGGCAATGTGGGGTATGCGATTTCCACTATTTACCGTATTCTTGCCACCTTTGAGGAAATGCATTTTGTAGAAAAAAGCAATTTTATCGGGGACGGCACGGTTGTGTACGAATGGAACAAGGGCAGCCACACCCACTATGCCATCTGCCTGCAGTGTCACAAAAAAGTAGCGTTGCAGGTATGCCCTTTTGAGGATTTGCACCTGCACGGTGAGGCAAAGGATTTTGTGGTGACAGGGCATAAATTGGAGCTTTATGGGTATTGTAAGGAGTGCGAAAAGAAAAAAATCAAAAAAATTACAAAAAACTAAAAAAAAATTAAAAAAAGGGGTTGCATTTTTCCAAAGCATGACATATAATAACACTTGCGTTGTGAAACAACAACTAAATACGCACCGCTAGCTCAGTTGGTAGAGCACCTGACTCTTAATCAGGGTGTCCAGGGTTCGAGCCCCTGGCGGTGCACTTACAAGTACCGATTTTCGAGGTTATCTCGGGGGTTGGTGCTTTTTTTGTACCCTAATTAAGATATCAGATACTATGTCATAATATTTTAGTATCCACGAGAAAAGAAAATAGAGTCCAGCTTATAGACATCCGCTCCCAGCATTTTATATTGAGCCGCCATCTGGCTATAGGTTTTAGTTACATTATAATCACTATGCCCCATGAATACCCGGAGAAATTCCAGATTGCCGCCACCCATGAGGTAAGAAGTAGCGAAAGTATGCCGGAGCAGGTGAGCATGTACCCGGCTTATGCTGGAAGATACCTTCAAATCCTGGAAGAGCTGCTTAATAGCATTGGATGTCATGGGTTTTCTATCTTTCATGGATTGGAATATCACCCCGGACGCTCTACCGGATATACTTAAGTATGCATCTATCTGCCGGAGCAGGAAGTCAGGAATAAGGGTAAGCCTGCTTTTACATCCCTTTGTATTTAATATCTGTATGACATTTCTATCTTTTAGAATATCAGACACTTGCAAGTGTATTACTTCCTGACTTCTAAGACCACAATCAAGCATAAGATGAAATATGCTATAATTACGCAACCCCAACTCTGTACTGGTATCAAAACTATCATCTATCTTTTTAACCTCATCCTGAAAAAGGATCATCTTAGGCGCTGCATCATCCTTAGGCAGCTTTACTTTTTTTAGGTAATCCTGGCAAATATCCTCTTCATAACAATATTTAAGAAAAGCCTTGACCGAGCGGCAGTAACTCCGAATAGTTGTATTTTTTACCCCCTTTTGCCGTAGATACAATATGTAAGCACTATATATATTATCCGGAGTATCTGAAAAGGAGAGGGCAGTAACATCCTTCCGGTATCGTTCTTCCAGGAAGTCAAAAAAGAGCTTCAGGTGTCCGGCATATGTTTTCAGGGTACCAGCGGCAACATATACCTGCCTGTCTTCCACATATGCCCGGTATGCTGCTGTTATCGTCATAAAGTTAACCTCCTTGACAAGTCCAATCAGACAAGGTATTCTGACTATAGATATCACCTGTATCTGTGCGGATGATGTCATATAGATGTGCAGCAGCATCATATTCTATTGTCCCGGCAAGCTCATCCTCATTGAGAAGCCGGGATTTTTTACTTTTATACCGTCTTGCATTTTCTATATCGTTATCATTCATCCTTAAAAGAGCTTCTGCCGCATCCTGTAGCGGTGAGTCCGAATTGATACCACGTTGATAAAAGCCTAACATAACAGCCGAATTGATAACCCTTTTCCGCATAGCTTCTACATTCAGCTTTCTATTATATGTCCGTACAAGCTCCAACTGCTCCGGCGTCATCTTCACATCAATGCATCTGGTAGCGCGAAGAGCATTCCAAAAGCCACACATAGGACGGCGGCTTTTATTACTGTCCCCGGATTTTTCCACCAGCTTAAAAACCCTGCTGGTTAAATAATCCATGATAATCTTTCTGTTATCCAAATAATCATATATACGTTTGCACTCCCCAGTGTTGGAATTATCCCGGAACGGAAGCAGCTCATAAGACTTAGAGTGCCTTCTCATGGTCTGATATTCCACATTGACTATTAAGTTAGGGTCCGGTGTAAGCTTCTGGGCAAGCTTTATTATTTCATCTTCAGACATCTGTGTTTCTCCGGATAATATATCCCGGCACATCTGCGTATAGGTAGGATGCTGCCCGTATTCGGCGTAAAACTCTAACCTGGCATAAAACCGATAGAACCAGGAGCGCTTCTTATATGCCTTTTCATAGACATACATATCATAAGCATTTATAAGTCCGTTCATTTTCCAAATCTGGAAAAACCATGGCTTATAACTCTGCTCAACCACCTCACGAGTTTTCTGATAAATGCGTACAAAGACCTTATCAGAACGCTTTCCAAGACATACATAATCAATTTCATAATCTTCACTTCCCACTTTGTTAGTTACATAAGTTGCATTTTTAAAACGGTCAACACGCATCTTATAAAAATTGTCCGGATTGAAAAAGGTTTCCGGGTCTTTCAAATAGTTAGAGTGCCAGCAGTAATCTATACGGTTTTCCTGAACAAAATCGATATCCAAGTGAAAATAGTCAGCTAAGGCTTTTATATATCTGTAAGAATTTTCAAAAGCTGCATGAATACCGAACATCCAGAGCATGTAAGAACGTATCTGAACTATGCACTCACATGTGACCGATTGCCCGCCATCCAATGCTTTAGGCACCACAGGAGCCAAAAATATATCGAAATACTCCGGATATGAAAGACATATGGTATAAAACCGGGAAAATGTAACCGGCTTAAGAACTAAGCGCTTGTCTATCTCCTTAAGCTTAACTTCTCCTA
Organism: Lachnospiraceae bacterium UBA5899; assembly: GCA_002432425.1. Classification (GTDB taxonomy): domain Bacteria; phylum Bacillota; class Clostridia; order Lachnospirales; family Lachnospiraceae; genus Acetatifactor. Next base: position 5,731 of record DJEL01000054.1, on the reverse strand, counting down.
CTTCTTCATAATCACCCATAGCATCATATTTCCGCTTGAAAAAACTACGAAGTCTTAAGACATTATTATCTTGGGTTTTTAAGCGGAAGTCCTGCTTAAATTTCACTGAATAGTAGAAAGTATCTATATTGTGCAGAAACTTATTTTTTGTAAATTCAAACCACTTTTCCTGTTCTGCAGGTGATAATTCATTATAAATCATACTTTTGTCTAAAAATCGTTTATCAACCATGCTAAAAAACTCCTTTTGTATTACAAATTTGCTTTTTTTCAAAACTTGGCAAGAAAGCCGTTTCGCCAAATTGTATTTTTGCCCTCAAAGTATCTATAGCACTGATTTTTTGCGTGTATTACAATGTATTTTGAGACCACGTATTACAGGACGTGGTAACGGAAAAAAAGTTCAAAAAATAAAAGCGGTAACATTCGCTTTTCCGTTATTTCTCCGCAGGGCATCGCCGGGGCCCCACATCCCCGGCTCAACCCTGCAGAGCCTCTTTTTATACTTTATTTCCGGCTACAGTCTGAAAAAGACCATATGAGTCATATACTTCATATATTTTTTTAGTTCCTAAGAAAAATTCAGAAGATACCTTTTGCTTCATGGGGTACCATATTTTTATAAATATAAAAAGGTTGTCCCTGGTAGCAATACCCAATATCTTTCCGAACAGTCCGGCGCGTGATACTTTTCTATGCTTTATTTCATTTTCAACAAGGCTGCGTATCTGTCTATCAATCATGCGGTCAAATTGCGCTATCATACCAATATAAAACCCCAGTTTTCGATGTTGGGAGAAAAAAGAAACCCATCCGGATGTTTTAATCATCTGCCAGTCCCGGGAATTAAAGAGAAGCTGCGCTTCATCGATGAACAAATACAGCTCATCTTCCCTAAGGCGCCGCCCTTTATGCCTGGCATACCGAATAGCAAATTTTATAAGCCGCTCCGGTTCCAGCCGGGAATTATCAACATATATGTATGTCCCTTTGCGTTTTTTTACTGTGTTTTGATTGATGAAGAAATTTCCAATAATCACACAGTTATACATCCGCAGCCGCTCCTTAATTATTTTTGCAACATGCAATGATTTCCCACTTCCAGGCGTTCCGCTATAAAGTTCTATCATTCCGGCATATCCCCCTTACTCAATCATTTTTACCCAACGGAGCAGAAGCTGGTACAGATAATATAAACCAATGCATGATATCCAGGCGGTTGCTATTGCCACAAGGGTTCCAACCGGGACAAACCAGTTAAGATAAGGCAGGAAATTCAAGGATGCCAGTTTATTTATATAAGGACGAAAGGGGGAAGTAGGTAATAAGCTATATACAGAATTAGCAAACTTATCTACTAAACTTGTAAAAGAGTCCATGTCATCACCTCATTTTTGTATTACATTTTTTCTGCAGCAACGAAACACCGGCATTAAAATTGTAATACAATTACCATTTAATCATCTTAGGAGTTATCGATATCAGAGCCAGGATAAACGATACAGTCACACAAGCCCGAATTACCTGAGCGGCAGAATCCAAAAAAGAAAGGTCTATCACAAAGGTATATTCATAGTCTATAGCCGGAAAAGCTATAGGTACTTCAAATACTGGCGTTTTGGCATCTGCACAAAGGGTTTTAAGCAATGCAACCAGGTCGAAAGGAATGCAGAACGGAAAGACCGTAGATAAATCATAGGTATACTTCTTTATATCTGCATCAGGCACCGGAGCTATAATAGGGTCTTGTGCTGGGTCTGCAGCTGGCACCGCTTTCTTTACTGCATCCTGTACCGTATCCTTTACTTTATCGTTATTAGTAGCTGGGTCTGCCGCAGGGTCAAGAGCAGGCATAGCATCCAACGCTGCTTTTAACTTGGGTTTTAAGTTCAACAAATCCTCAATACTTGCTTTCTGCCCGGCCAGAACATCGAACATTGACGGCACAAGCCGGATAAGTCCGGGCAAGTCGAGAGGGCAGCCGTTTAGATAAGGATTTGTTGCCGTTAGGGGTTCGCCGTAGTATATATGCCGCATCCACATAAGAGCAGCTTCCTGGCTTGCAAATATAGGTGCATCAGTTTCTAACTTATCTGTTGCCGAATTAACAGGAAATGAACTATAAAGAATACCATTATAACGATATTGTTCCCTACCATCGCTATATAAATAATAACCGGAACAACCTACCCGGGTAGACTGCAACATATTATTTTCTATCTGATAAATAAACGGCTGATAAGCAGTACCGTCAGCAGTTTTTATAAACATAAAAGCGCTTGTAGTACTGGAATAATCAAAATGATACCGCATACCAATACATCCGCTACTTTCTCCATTGTACTGCGTATAAGTTACTTTTACACTTTGCGGCTTGGTTCCGTTATAATAGCCGGATGTCTTTGCGGGTGCCTGCTGCTTTACGGGTAGATTATCCTGATTTGATAACAGCCATGCTCTTGCAGCTTCAAAAATTGGCGCACCCAAAACGGCGGAGTCAATGTTTCCATTACCAAGCGGATTGTTATTACTGCCACCACTTCCGCCCTGAATAACCTTAAACTTTTCCCATTGTTCCTTAGCTGGTTTCAATGCAGATGTACCATCTGTAATAATATTGGATAAGTCAATAGAAGCTCCGGCGGAGTTCTGCAGAAGTATCAGCCTGTTTCCGGAACTGTCCACGGCATACCCGGCGGAGTCCGTTCTTGTTCCTACCGGAACTACTGCATCGCAGAAGCTTTCAAAGCAGCTCATAGCGTCATCATATTCCATACTATCCGCTTCCATAAATCCGGCGGCTACCATAGCATTTACCATAATGGTATAAAACAACTCTGAAAGCTCTGCATCCAAAGCAATGTCAGAAGCCATAGCTGCCTTACTATAAAATGGCGTCATAACCGAACTAAAACCGATTATGGCAGCCAGTATAAAAATCATAATCTTTTTCATATATCCCTACCTTTCCACCAAAAAAGGAGCAGGACACATCAGTGCCATGCCCCTTTTTTTGATATTATTTACATAACCATGAAAAACTAACTGAATTGCAGCTTAAGCTTTGCCTAAAGACTTAAGCCATCTGAAACCGAACTTAACACCAGTACATGCACCAATAATAACTGCAACACTCGGAACAACAATAGCAAGTGTTTTAAGCAGCTCACCCTGCACGGATGTCACAGCGCTCTGAATAACTTCAGAAAGATTAAACGCAGCAGCAGCTTCATCTGCCACTACGGATAACATAGATAAGAAATGCATCAGCTTGTCCTCCCTTCGATTAATTTGAAAACCGCGGTCACAACATAACCGCAGCCTATGGATATAAATTCAATTACGGCACCGGTTACCGCAAATGAAGTCAAAAGAGTTATATATTCAGACATCCGACCACCTACTTTCTGCTGCTGGGTAATCCCAGGGCAAAAACCATACCCACCAATAACCCAACACCTATAAGAATTGCTACAAGGATATACTGGCAATCCTGCAGAATGGTTACAACTTCCGTATTGTCGGAAAATGCAACCACTTCCTGCTGCAGTGTCTCGCCTGAGGTAGGGATATCTTCAAACTGTCCCGACACATCCGGCACAATGGGGGAAGCATTGCCGCCGGATGCATCAGAACCGGAAACATCAAAAACCACAACCATTACTTTTTAGCTCCTGCTTCTTCAAGTTCGCCGACCTCGAACGGTTTTAAGAATGTTACATCTACCAGTTTAAGGACGGGTTTACCGTCGGCGCCGATTGACATTATGAAATCACCTTCATAAATGCCGGGCGCACAAGGGATTTTGCTGCGCATCTCATAGTCCAGGGAAACCTTGCCGCGCTGGTAACCTATAGCTTCATCCGGCTTAAGGGAGCGCATCGGCTTCATCTGTTCGCCCTTACTGCCGTAAAAGAAGTAGTTTACCGTAACACCGCGCATGGTGTCCTTTCCGTCCTCCTTGATTTCATAGGACTTTGCGTACATTATTAAAATCTGCATTTTGCTTGTCATTTCCATGTTATCTGTTCTCCTCTCGTCTTAATACCTTGACTGCATTTACTAATGCATCAAGCTCTTTCTGTTTATGTGCTATTTTTTGTACTACCATTCTTTCAATCTTAGAAATAATGGATTTACGCATTACTATATACTGTCCCATCCCGGCATCAGTGAAATCCAGACAGGTCACTTCCGGATGTTCCTCTTTTATGCATTCCGAAAACCAGGCAAACCACTCTTTACTGTCTCCTGATATGTAACCGTTTTTCTGCAGCTCCTCTTTGTAGAAGTTGTAGGCATCTCTGTCTTTTTCTCTCATATTCATACTCAACTCTTTCCTTTCCAGGCTGGATATCGCTGCCGATAGGCTTAGATATCATCATCAACACACGTATTAAGTAGGTATCCCTGCCGGAAGTCTGTTCCCGCGCAGTTCTGGTACCGTTCATAGTGACTACCGCCCGCCAAAGAGGGCGGTGCGGATAGCGCGCGGTGCAAGTTTCGGCTTGCCCCGCGCGGGGTATGGGGCGCGCAGCCGCCTTAGGAGTCGTCGTTGAGTTCTTTCCGTATGATGTCAAGGAGCTCGTTGCAGCTTCGTTCTGCAGATAAAGCTACCCGGCGGATGGCTGCCAGGTCGTTGGACAGTGTCCAGTAGTCATCTATTCGCTTTCGGGCGCTGTCTACTCTGTCCTGGTAAAGCTGTATTTCTTTCTGGCGTCTTTCGGTGCCGGAAAAGTAATCATCCAGGACGGCCTGCAGCTTGTCTGTGAAGTTCTTGCCTTCCTGTTGCTCTATCAGCTCCACCGTGTCAGCATTGAGTCTAATAGATTTACTTACTGTAATTTGTTTCCTCATAGCATCATCTCCTTTCCCTGCTGCTCCGCAATGGGTTTACATGCAGTAAATATTTGTGATACAATATTAGGTAAAAGCAATTTGAAATAGTAATAAATGTATTACACTTTTTATAATATTAGCGTTTACGCTAAATGTCAATAGTAAAAATAGCGAAATCGCTATTTATTTCTGAGGATAAAACATGGACATAGTACAGAGAATTAAAACAAAATGCAAAGAAAATGGAACAAATATCAGTAATTTAGAGAAAAACTTGGGTATTGGAAACGGAAATATAAGAAGATGGAACATCCAAAACCCAGGAAGCGATAAAGTAATAGAAGTAGCGAATGCGCTAAATGTAAGCATAGACTGGCTGCTTACAGGAAAAGAAATAGGTAAGCTTTCAGAGGATGAACAAAAGCTTGTTGACTTATATAGAATGGCAGACGACAGAGGGAAAAAGAACATCATCCGAACAGCAGAAGCTGAACGGATGGAACAAGACTCATCTACTTTCAAGATTGGATAAGGGGGCGCGGAAGATAATGGAAACCATGCAAAACATTCAAAACTGGATGTACGGCGTAAGGGATTATGTATACACCCTGAAAGAAAACATTAATGTATATCTATTAAGCCTTTCACCGAAACAAGCAGCCATGTTAAGTATAGGCGCTGTTATAGTTTTAATTATATTTACTACAGTATTTGCTATAGTAACAGATGCCTTCCGTCCTGAAGTAAAAAGAAAACGCAAAAAGAAACACCGCCAAAACATACAGATAGCACATGGAGACCACACCGCCGAACATGCCCAAGCTATGTGGGATGAAGTGAACAAAATATAGATAAAACGCACACGTTTAACTCTTAATCAGGGTGTCCAGGG
>DJEL01000053.1 GCA_002432425.1 Lachnospiraceae bacterium UBA5899 | reverse complement strand
CCTTACTTTTCAGGAGATATTTCCGCCAAGGAGGCAGCAGAGCGTCTCCAGAACCGGGTACAGCTGTATCTGAATGAGAGATAAGCTTTACGGATAATTGTCAGGATGATAGAAGAAGCTATTATATCTGTAGGTTAAAAATCATCCAATAGTTACCGACGTGTTCTATGCAGTCTGCTCCTACGGTACCCTTTTTTCTGGTGACAGACTTTAACAAGTTGTTTAACCCTGCACCATGTGGAACGTTATCCCTTTTTTCAATAAGTGCTTTTGTTGTGTAACCGTTTTTAAAGAAATTTGTTATTTCATCAGAACTGATAAACTTCGGTACCGGGTTTCTGATTTCAAACTGAGTTTGACCATCGGCAGAGGATAAATGAACATAAATTTTATCTCCTGGTGAACATGCTTCAATAGCATTCTGCATTAAAATGCTTAAATAGTCTGAGAGGTCAACTTCACTGGCATGGCTTTCTAATTTGTCAGATACTACATCAAACTGTATGCCGATATCTTTCTTCTCAGCTTGACAGGAAAGATTATACAAGGTCGCAGCTAAAAGAGGTTTGTCAATCTGTAAGAGAGGATAGGCGTGCAGGGGTTTGCTGTATTCATATGTATAAGTTTGGATGCATTTTTTTAATTCATCATAATTGGTGCAGGTACTTGACAGAGTCTGAAGATTTTGCAGACGGTTGGAATATTCATGCTGGCTGTTGCGGATTTCGTTTATTAAAGACTCGTAAATAGGTAAGTTTTTTTGATATGATGAGAGCTCGTGCCTTTGCAGATTCATTTTCTGGTCGTAATACAGGACAATGGCATTGGAAACAATGAGTATAAAAGTAGTAATTATGATGGCGCTTATATTTGTGTAAAGCCTGTTTGGGTTTGTCTTGAGAAAGAGGAGAATACTAACCAGAATTAAGTGAGTATTCAATAATACAAAGCGAAATGGTACAGCAGCTTCTGAAATAAATGAGAATATCTTAGCAGGTTTACATAAGCACAGAGGCAGTGAAAGGCACATCACAAGAAAATTCCCCCAGATTCCATGGTATGGAGAATTTATAACAGCGGGAAATAAGGATAAAAGGAGTGCCGCAAAAAACTGTATGGCGAGAAGGGTATCGTAAGTGAGAATATATAGAAAAAGGTTGTTAAGACCTTTGCTGTTACGATTGGCGCAAAAGAAATAAAAAATGTATACAATTTGTCCGATTATTAAGGAAGCGACGGCATAGTCTTCCGGTATGATGCTTAGAATAAGAGGAATTATAATGGCCGCAAAAAGATCGGTTTTTGTGGGAATGTGGGATTTAGAGACATATGCCTTCATGAAAATATAATAACATATGAATTCTAAAAATGATGTAATATATGAAATAAACATAATCTATTCCCCTTTCATGCACAACAGGCACTCATCTACTTTTTTTATATAGGTTCTTCCTATGGAAATGGATGTGCCATTTATTCGCACATACTGTGAGATACGATCGTAGGATTGCACGTAGTCTCTGTTAATAATGTATTTTTTATGGCATCTTATAAAGTTGGAATCCAGTATGGAAGCTAACTGTACCAAGGTATATTGCCTGGTATTGATTTTACCCTTTGTGGTAAAAACAAGAAGGGTATGAGCTTGTGACTCGATATAGTAAATATCCTCTGGAGATATTCTGTGAAGAATTCGATTGGTATCGGTCAGTTCGATAGTCTGATTCAAATAACCGGTAAGAAGCATCTGCTCCAGCTGAAAGAGAATATCTTTGTCTGTATAAGGCTTTGAAATATAGTTGTAGCAGTGGAATTCAGAGAGAGCAAAGGATTCTTCATGGGAAAGTGCAGTAAGAAAAAGGATGGGGACACGATAATAGCAGGGGAATCTACGGGCTGTTTTTGCAAGAAAAAAACCTCCGCGATCCGTACTTCCGCCAGACAGTTGGACATCAAGCAACAATAATGTAAAAGGGATGTTTAAGGAAACAGACTCGTTAAGTAGATGCTCTGCAGCATGATAACTGCAGGCGGACTGCACAATCCAGCCCGGATATTCTTTTTTTATACATTCACATAACATATTAAGCTGTATAAGATCATCTTCTACGATTAGGACGTTTTGCATAGAGTTACCCCATGTACATTTCTTGATGATGATTTTAACAAATTATAAAGAAATAATCAAGATTATAAAGATTACTCTATAACATTGTTTATTTATCAGCTTGGGAGGGAATATATTTGCACGTATTTTTATTGTGGGATAGGGCAAACAACTTCTTAGTCTCGCTTCTTATGTCAAAACTGAAGATAGATAAAAATGACGAAAAGAAATCAGCACTTATACTATATAGTTTATCCTGCCTCTTAAATGAAGCAGGAAAAATAGCAGTGCTGACAGTCTTTTTTCTTGTGCAGAGAAGATGGGCAGAATTTATTACGGCTTTTATAACAATAGCTTCACTGCGCATATTTTTAGGAGGAAGTCACAGAAAAACAATTCTGGGATGTTGGATGCAATCTTTTTTGACGTTTGAAACTATAATTCTTTTATCCGCGAAGATTTCTGTTAATGGCTATACATTTTGTCCTATACTCCTTTTGGGATTATTCCTGATCTGGAAAGAGCTGCCTTTGATTTCGGATCAAAGAACAATCTATGGAGAAGCACAGTGCATGAGATTTAAAAGCAAATCCCTTACAGTCATAGTGATCCTGCTGATGCTTATATACTATGTTCCATATTGTATAGGCAATGTCATGCTATGGGCTATGTGCTTTCAAATTCTTGAGAGCCTTCTGGTTGTTTTATACAGGAAGTTTCAGGGCTCTTCTTTATAATATCTTCCGCACATCCCGCAGATTATCGATGACCCAGTCAATACTGTCCGGTACCTTTATCCCCGGATTTCGGCGATAGAAGCAGGTCTTCATGCCGTAACGAAGTCCTCCCTCCATGTCAGAAGTTAAGGAATCGCCGATGATGACAGCATCGGAAGCAGTCAGAGGATGAGAGGAAGACAAGCCATTTTCTGACTGATTGACTTCCCGGAAAGCATAGTCAAAAAATCCGGTGGCCGGCTTGGAAACACCGACCTTTTCGGAAACAAAGATGTAGGAAAAGTATTTTCGCATATCTGCTATCTCCAGACGGTGAACCTGCTGGACAAAGGGACCGTTGCTTGCGGCACATAGCACATACTTCTCCTTAAGATAAGAAAGCATGTCATAAGCACCGTCTACCGGAATCGCACTGTCATAGATAGCTTTCCGGAAATAGTCTTCAAAGACAATACCGTCAAAAGGAATGTGCAGGGAATGAAAAATATTGCACCAGCGTATGTTATGCAGTTCATCAAAAGTAAGGGTACCCTGTTCAATCTGATGCCACAGTCTGTTGTTTTCCTCTGTAAAGACTTCAAACATGTATGGTTCATAAGGCTTTAATCTAAAGTGGGCAAAGCCGGTCTGCATGGTCTGCTTCACGTAGGCATCAAAATCAAGCAGGGTATTGTCAATGTCAATAAAGACCAGTCTCATAATTTCTTCCTTATTCAAAAATCTTATCCGTAAATACAACTGAATTCGCGGAAGGCTGCCTCGCCGGCTACGGCATAAAGCCCCATTACCACACCGGTAAAGCCGCTTGCCACTTCGCTTGAAAGATACTTTGTGAAGCCCTTGCCAAGGTAAACGGTGGCATCATCGGTAATCACATAGAAACGGTATTCCAGGGAGTCGGCTTCCACGGAAAGGGTGAATTTTTTGCCGTATACGGGAAGCATGGTTTCCACATGGTGAATGCCGCCGATGTTTAACCGGAGCATGGCTTCCAGCCCTTTTTCCGTCCGGCAGAGCGCCAGCTCGTAGTGCTCGTTTTCATCCATATAAAGAGTAATGCCGGCTTCGCCTTCCTTCAGGTCCACTTCCACGGAAAGGTTCATAATAAAATCACGCTGTCTTAAACCGATAAAAGTAGGAGATTTTGCTTCGTTTAAGGTGGTGGAGGTTCCTTTCAGAATAAGACCGTCCTCGGTGAAACGGTAGTTTTCCGTATGGGGATGGCGCAGATAGCACCAGTCTAAATTCCAATCCGTATTGTCGAAGGTGTAACGCTTTTTCTCATTCTGGGAAAAACTGCCGGGAATTTCGTAGGACTCGTCCGTAGTGCCGTTGATGCCTGCGGTAAACCAGCCGTCCTCCCCGAAGGTTACCGGGGTTAAAAATACTTCGCGGCCCAGATGATGGTAGGGCTGCCATATGCCAATCTGGCGAAATCCCAGTGTTACAATATACCAGTTGCCGTCGCTGTTTTGCACCAAATCACCGTGACCGATGCCCTGAATGATAAAAGGAGCCTTGTTGCGGTTGGTGAGTACCGGATTTGCGGGATAATTTTCAAAGGGACCCCAGATGCTTTCGGACCTTGCATAAGTAACCATATGTCCGTATTCGGTGCCGCCTTCCGCCGCCATGAGATAGTAATAGTCTCCGATTTTATACATATGGGGGCTTTCTAAGTAACGGCCGCCGCTGCCCGACCAGATGGGACGGGAGTCGCTTAATTTTTTGCCGGTGGTCACTTCGATTTCACACTGCATGACGCAGCCTTTGCCATTTTCATCATTGCCGTTGCTGATAAAAAAGCAGCGGTCATCTTCAAAATACAGGGAAGGGTCGATGCCGCCCTGGTCTACCACGATGGGGTCAGACCATTCGCCGTGAATATCGTCGGTGTAGACATAGAAGTTTTCCTGTGTGGTATTGTTGTTGGTAACCATATAGAAACGGCCCTTGTAGAAACGGATTGTGGGAGCAAACACACCGCCGGAGCTGTTGATGTCCTCCAGCATAACCTGGCTTTTCCGGGTGAGAACATGTCCAATCTGCGTCCAGTTTACCAGGTCGTCACTTTCAAACAGGGGAACGCCCGGGAAGAACTGGAAAGAACTGCTGACAAGGTAAAAATGTCCGTTTGCCGCGCAGACGCTCGGGTCGGGATAGAAGCCTTTGATAATGGGATTTTGATAGCGCATAAAATATCCTCTCTTTCCTATTTATATAGGTAGATAACAATAACGTTTTTATTTTTACTCTATCATAAAGTTTCCGGAGAGTAAACCAAAGGTTTGCATTTTTAAGAAAGGTGTGCTACACTTGCACGGTACAAAAAATAACACGAATATAGACGGTTTCAGGTGTCGGATAGGAGCGGAAGCGGTTTCGCCGTAAGGGAACAGATGGCGGAAACGGCAAACTTCGGATTCGGTGAAAAGGGAAGCAGGTGAGAGGCCTGCACGAACTCGTCACTGTATTAAGGGAGTTCTGCACGGGCATAGCGGGCGTCCGGGAGATTTTCCACCCGGACACAGCGTGCAAAGTCACTGGGCGAAAGCCTGGGAAGACGGATGCGGGGCGATGAGCTTAGAGTCAGGAGACCTGCCTGGGATTTGGTACGAAATAACCACGAGGAATTGGTCAGGTACACTAAATTCTCCAATCCCTTCTGCTCATGTATGAAGGGTTTTTTGTCATTCTGTATTCGCAAAAACGCCAAGGAGGAGAAGAAAATGGCAGAACAAAATAACAAATCAAAAAAGGGTCTTATTATCGGAATCGTGGCACTGGTAGCCGTAATTGCGGTTTTAGCAGTAGTATTCTTTGTATTCCGCGAGAAGCCCACCAAGGGTGCAAAGGCAATTACCATTGAAGTGGTAGATGACCAGGGAACCAAGACAACTTATAATCTGAACACCGATGCGGAGTACTTAAAGCAGGCAATGGAAGAAGCTGACGGTCTTACTTTCTCAGGCAGCGAGAGCGACTACGGCCTGTATCTGGAAACCGTAAACGGTCTGACTGCAGATTACAACACCGACGGTGCATACTGGAGCATTTATGTAAACGGCGGATACGGTCAGTACGGCGTGGACAGCCAGCCTGTTGCAGACGGTGATACCTATACTCTTCAGTACGAGAAATATACAGAATAGGATTTCTCATTAAATGGAAAAGAAAAAAAATCCATTTCAGGTAAGTGTACGGGATATTGCACTGATTGGTATGATGACGGCAGTAATTGAGGTCAGCAAACTGGCGCTGGCAGCAGTGCCAAACGTGGAGCTGGTTACCTTCTGGATTATCATGTTCAGTCTGTTTTTCGGACCGAAGGTGATTTATTCCATACTGGTGTTTATCCTGATTGAAGTGAGTATTTACGGTGTCAATGTGTGGGTCATTATGTATTTGTATATCTGGCCCACACTGGCACTGCTGGTGCTGCTCTTTAAAAAGAAGGACTCCATGCTGGTGTTTGCCATTTTGTCCGGGTTTTACGGTCTTTTGTTTGGGGCATATTGTTCCCTGCCCTATATCGTAATCGGCACCGTGGGAGGCGGCATCAAAAGCGGTCTTATCATGGCGTTCAACTGGTGGGTGGCAGGCATTCCTTACGATATCCTGCATGGCATTTCTAATTTCTTTGTCATGCTGGTGCTGTACCATCCCGTACACAAAGTTATGCAAAAGATAAAAGTGAGTATGTAAAAGGAAGATGAAGGAGCCGGAGGCGATGCCTCCGGCTCCTTCATCTTTTTCTTGTATAGACTTAAAAGGATATGCTAATAGTGTTTATTTTTTGTATATATGCAGTAATGCTGCTTAAGGATTTTTGATATATTAAAAAAGGAAATATTTCTTCAAGAATATTGCTTTATAATAACAAGAAATATATTATATTACATAAAGAATAAAATGTTAATTGATTATTGGGAAAATACAACTTGATTATAAATCCTTTTACAAAATAAACAATTTTGTGTGATACTTGAGGTACAAAGTAATTTGCAAAAATCAGATATCTAAAAAATTAAAACACAAACGAAAAAGGAGAACACACTATGAAAAAAGTAGCGAAAAAATTAGCACCTATTGTTATGGCAGCAGCAATGATGTTTTCGGTAGCACTTCCGGCTAATGCGGAAACAGTTTGCCCGCCTCATGTAGAAGGCTCTACAGATAAAACCGTTCTGACGGCAGCCAATGCAGGAACACATCAGCATCCCTGGATTGAGGATGGTAATGGAAATGTTCTTGCATATAAAACGTGCACAATTACGGTTTATAATTATAAATTTGTAGTAAAATGTAAATTTTGTGGAACGGTTCTTAATTCTTATACAAAATCCGAAGTATCACACAGTGTGCAGTAATTAGCATCAGGCAAAAATAATGTAGACGGATTCGAAAAGTAACATTTTTGAATCCGTTTACAAAATAAGTAAGATATGAAAAGAACTTTCAGAGGAGAATGAAAATGAAAAGGAAGAAAAGCTACCAGAAAGTAACAGTTACCTTGCTTATAGCCATCAGCCTGCTGTTTGCCGGCTGCAGTGAAAAAGGAGACGGAAGCAGTGCGGAATTACCGCAGCGGACAGGTGTGGAGGACTTGGGGATTTATTATTCGGTGGAAGAGGAAAGCTTTCTGAATCCGCTGGATTTATTTCCGCTTGAAACAGGAGAGTTTGGGGAAAGAGACAGTGCTTTTCTGACAAAAGAATATATTGTATATCATACTTATACAAATGACCAGACCTATGATAATCTGAAAAACTATCTGGGGATTTATGACAGGCAGCTTAAGAGCTGGAATATCCTGGATAAACAGGGAGAACGTACTTCTGCTTATGAGGGGGAGTTATACCGGATAGCTGTCCATACCGCACCCTGCAGAGGACTCGATGAAAAAGTGTATCAGGTGGTATTACAGGAAAATAAATCCTATCTGGCAGAAATAAACGGAGAAAAAATCTCACGGTTAGTCATGGAACTTACCGACAAGGATGCAGCTCTTTATGCATATGCTGATTTATATAAATATGTGGACAGGGAAGGAAGGCTGTATCTGGCGGATAATAATAACCTGCGTCTGTACTGTTATGATGAGAACAAAACGGTAAAAGAGACGGAGGTGCCGGGGATGGTTTATGGAATCCTGCAAAAGAAAGAGGGGGAGGATGTCTGCTGGTATGGGTTGGATGCGGAGAAAAATCCGGTTGTTAAGAAGGTGTCGGATGGAAAAACGGTGGCAGAGAATCTGAAAGGCATTGGAACAGAATATCAGGCGGTTATGGCAGAGGATGGAGGCATTTATTTTGCCGATACTCAGAATTTATGGAAGTATACGGATGGAACCCTGCAGAAGATATTTGCCTTTGTGCAGAATGATTATCTGCTGCAAAAAGTATGGAGCATGGAATGTACGGAGCAGGGCGATTTGGAGCTTTTAGTGAAAATGGATTCGGAGCTGGTGGCTCTCACCATGCACCGGGAGGACTCACTTCCCCGGAAAAAAGAAATTGTGCTGGCGGATGATACCATGTCCTTACCCATGAAAAAGCTGATAGCACGGTTTAACAGACAGAATAAGGAATATTATGTTACCTACCGGGTCCTAAAATGAAAAATTAAACCTG
>DJEL01000041.1 GCA_002432425.1 Lachnospiraceae bacterium UBA5899 | reverse complement strand
AGGTCTAATCTAAGAATCACTCTCATAATATGGAGAGAAGAACTGCATTAAGGTGGTGGTTACCGCTTGAAACAGAAAAAATTGAATTATAGATTTCATAACCCCAATTCAGCAACAGACAGTGCTGATTTCTTGTTCAAAATATTAATAGAAGCAAATACCGGAAAGGTAGAACGTGCCATAAAAGAAGCTGTTTTACAAGAAGAAAGAGTACATAAAAAATACAGTCCACCATCTCCGGAAGACTAAAAAAATCCCCTCTACCCGTATGAGTAGAGGGGAAATGACTATTCAAAATATCGGAATACTAAACTTCCTCATCAATGATACACATCATAGATGCACGGCACTTAAAGTTATTCTCCGAATCATTTACATCACAGCATCATCACTCACAAAAATCAGACAGAAATACATCATCGGGCGCAGCAATATAATAGGCTTCTCCAATCTTTGCAACTTCCAGCCAACCTTTTGAACCCGTAGTGACATAACCGGGTTCAGGATTTGTCACATGATATTTTCCCATAGAATAAACTAACACTACATAGATTTCATCTGCGGTCAGCCCATACTCTTCCCGGAATTGATCCTTCGTTATATAATATAGAGGGCGTTTTGCATAGTCCTCCGAGGAATCAAGCACATCCATCGAATCGGTATCAATTTCATACCAGTATTCATTGTCAGGATTTAAGTCCTCATATTTAAAAAACAAAGCCCGGCCTGTACTGACTCCACCCATTCCGGAAGCGGCACTACGATACTCCGTATAAAGTTGTTGTACATAGGGCTTCAATTCTTGGGGGAAGCATTCTACTACAGCGTCTATATCCTTATTATATGCGGCTGAAAAAAGAGCATCTACTGCAGCTTCTATGGAATCATAACCCCTGTTTTTGTCATCCGAAGGCTTCTCCTCATCTGAAGCTTTCTTCTCATCGGTACTGATGCTTTGATTATCCACATTCTCCACAATTTTATTAGAAGCCCACTTATTTATTGCAAGAATTGCAACCAATATTACGCAAGCCAGAATTGTGGCCACCATAATTATCTTCCGATAGTCCTGCTTCCCTACCCCCGTCGTTCCCTGAAGATTTTCCGGCATCGGAGCATTTCCATCTCCAATCGGATTTCCACACTTCGTGCAAAATCTTGCACCTTCTTTTATTTTATTTCCACATTTTGGACAAAACATTTTATTCTTCTCCCCCTATTATTGATATACTATACTGTTCCAATAATTTATATCATTTTCATAAGCGTCAATTTCACCGTTTTCCCACCTGTCAAGCTGCGTATTAGCATACGCTTTTTCATCCGCCAGCCTGTCCGCTTCTAATCGTTTCTGTTCCTCCTGTTCTTTCTCTTTTTGCTGGCGATACTGATTCAGCTCTGCCATCTGTTCTTCGGGTGTCTTCCCTTTATAAATACTGTCTGCGTAATGTGGATCTGTGAGTGAACTAATCATTTCAGAACCCATGTAAACCACTACTCCGGCAATAAATAAGGATCCTGCTACTCCAAATGCATTCTTTTCTTCCGGGCTAAGTTCATCTGCTCCCCATCGTTCTCCCATAAGGGAAGCTCCTGTCTCATTCGTTGTCATTTTACAATATCCGAGAAGTTCTCCTGTCTCTGCATCATAATCTGCACAATTCACCCAATCGGTAAGCATATCATTGCTATATGTAGCTATATCATAGATTCTATAGCGCGGTTGAGGATCTACCGCTTTCTCACTGTCATCATAATACTCAAACCACGAGCCTACACCATCACGCATTCCATTCTTAAATTCCCCGGTATATGTGGTATCCCATCCTCTGAGATAACCGTTCTCGGCATATAACTCACCTTCTCCGTTCGGTACGCCAAATCCCCAGTCCCCATCATAGGTAACAATGTTTCCATATGTAGTTCCACTGAAAGAACCCTTTCCGCAGGGTCCCGCTCCCATCCAGTCTCCGGTATAAAGTCCAAAGCCGCCACGAAACACATAGGGAACATTCTCAACCTGAATAATCTTAGCAGTACACAAATGCTGCATCTGATTACATTTCTGGTTTTCAAGCATCTCCAGTTCTTCCTTCGATGTAGTCCAGTCCTGACCGACTTTTATCATCTCAATATAAGTTTCTATCGCCGACTGGCAATCCGGGCATTCATCTACAATTGCATCCAGGGAAAAGCTTTCAAAGGAATACATTTCGTCATTTGATACCGGATTTTCTTTATCCTGCGCAGACCCCATATCATTGCGTGTTTCATTACTCCATTCCTTATCTGTCCCATTACTCCATGGCCACAGATCAAAAACAGATATGGTTACAATTGTCGCAACCAACACAAGGGAAATAGAAATCATAAACACATTTCTCGATTTTCCCTTTTTCTTATCAGCTGCATTGTCAACAGCTGAACTATAAGATAATTGCTGACCGCATTTTGTGCAAAATTTTGCTCCTTCGTTATTATTCGCTCCACAGTTCGTACAAAACATATCGAATTACCATCCTTACTTTTTATATGCCTGACTAAACTCAACATTTAAAACGTCATCACCAATCATGACCCTGTCAAGAGGCGTTCCGTCCAATTTTCTATAGCATGTACTTTCATCAGGAAAATACTTAAATCCTTCAGCAATTGCAATCACATAATTTTCATAGTTATAGTCGCAATATACGGATCCGGTAAAGTCGGAAATATCTTCTGAGACATCATAAACAACACCGTCCTTATCAATAATGTACGGTCTCAAATCAGCTATCAAGGTGATGACACCTTCTGCTGAGAAAAAGCTGGTAAATTGGAATGAATTGACCTTATCAAAACCACCAACAGGTTGGTACATCTGATTGCCGGACCTGTCTATCAGGGTAAAATAATATTTCCCATCCGGTCCAACCAGTAGTATAGGGGCAAATCCACCATTAAAATTACCAATATCTTCGACTTCAAAATCCTGAGAAAAATCCGGCAGGCTCACAACAACCTCAAGATTTTTATCGTACCATGCAGGCAGGTTTTCGAGTTTATAATAAAGTTCCTCGTTCATGTAACAAAGTTCACCAAGCCCATCAATATCCTCCACATACTGAATGCCCACCAGGTCTTCATTTCCCCGAAGTCTTATCACCCAGTCCATATAGGTACCAAAATCTATATTTTCATGATCAAACAAAGCTTGAAGAATTCCAACAAGGTCTATATAATTTCCGTCAATGATACCCTTGTATGCATTATGTTCATTTCCTCCAACAGAAGAAGCCAATTCAACAAAGTTACCATTGCCTATATAACGCCATCCCCCACTACGAGATGTTAAATTTCCCGATATTTCTATTTCATCAGTTACCATATTTCCATTTTTATCAATACAGTAAAGCACAGCATTACCTTCGGCAGATCCACTTGTTTCCTTTTCGATGAGATAAATACCCTCCCCCGCTCCAAGAAGTCTTAAGTCCGTCGTATCATCCCCGTCATCGCTTGAAGTCAGAAGATTGCCGTTGCTGTCATAGATCGCATATCCATAGGCATCCAAATTTCTGGAAGGATACACCGCTGAAGCACCGTCATAAAAAGGCGTTGCCTCGATTGGGTCGTAGCTTATTCCAGCCGCAAGATCTCCCGTACTGATCTTTATTCCTTCCGATACATTATCCAGCGTAAATTTAACATTTCCATCTGTGTCGATTACTGCAAGGCTGTCTGCATTTTCGATATTTACCCATGCATAACCTTCCGAAAAAACATACGGACTATTTGCATGAATGAATGTATATCCATCGTTTTCTTCCACCGCAGTCTCATTCAAGGCCGCATCCTCTTCTCCATTTTTTATATCTTCAACCTTTATATCTTCAGCGGACTCAACATTTGCGGCCTGTTTCATTGTAGCGCTCACATTACTGTCAGATTTAGGTTTCCTCATCCATAGAAAAACTATAGATAATATAATCAACGCAAATATAATCAGAATAATTATACCTACTGTTTTTTTAGAGGATTTCGGCGTATTCTCATCCAATTTGTTTTTGACAGATGCTGTGCCGTCTATTTTCTGACCACACTTTTCGCAAAAAACCGCTCCTTCACTATTTTCTGCACCACAGTTGCAACAATACATAGTTAATGTCCTCCCCATATTTTTTCTGGTTCTCATTACGATTAAGTTACTAAATCCAATCGGTTTTCAGTTCTTTCATCCAAAATACATTTTTTAATCAACATACAGCGGACTCTTTTTTATCTCTTTATTCGTCCTCTTTATATTTCTATTCGTCCGTCATATGATGTACAAACAATAAAATTGTACATCATTTGTTGTACACTGTCAACGAGGTGATGTAATGGGATATTATCCAAGAATCAGAGATTTAAGAGAGGATAAAGATTTATCTATCAGAGAACTTGCCGAACTACTTCATATGCACAGAACCACTTACTACAATTATGAAACCGGCAAGCGGGAATTGCCTTTCGAGTTGGCTATTACCCTTGCTAAATTCTATGATGTGTCTTTAGACTATATTGGCGGCTTAACAAATAATACAACTCCACCACATAAAAGATAAAATGCGACAAAAGGCTTTCCTATCCTTCTGTCGCATTTATTTTTTTAACTTGTTTTCTTTATTCTATCATCCAAATAAGCTTTTTGCAAAACCATTCTGTATTGTTACTACCGCATGTACCGTACTCTTGCTGACTCCGAATGCCTTGGCGGTCTGACGCACGGTGGCATTGTTTTCGATGATGTACGTTGCAATGCCCATCGCACGTTCTTCGATATAATCTTTCAAAGGTAATCCCCTCAGAATACTTTTTTACATTGTATGTATGTTTCCGAGGGGATATGACCGGAATATGCTTACTCCTCCTTCAGCCCCATATCGCTGTGGTACCGGTTCCGGTAGTGCAGGGGCGTCATGCCGTATTCCCGGTGGAATTTTTCAATGAAATGGCTCTGGGAGGCAAAGCAGAGGAGCTCGGAAATCTGGGAGCAGCTGTAATCGGAATATTTCAGCATGTTCTGCGCCACTTCCAGCTTTCTCTGCAAAATGTAGCGGCTGACCGAAATGCCTACCTCGCCGGAGAACAGTCTGGAAAAATAGTTTTCGTTGAGTCCCACGTATGCCGCCACTTCCGCCACCGTTATCCGGCAGTGGAGATGCGAATAAATGTAATCGATGCCTTTAACCACCGGCTTGGAAAAAATTTTCTTCTTGCGGATGGTTTCCATCTGTTCCGCATAGTCCAGGCACATCACTTTGTGGAGGGCATACAACTCCTTTAAGCTGTTCAGCCTGTCCGCCTTCAGAATATAATAGTCGGACATTTCATATGCCTGATTGCTTTCCATGCCGCCTTCGATGCAGAAACGGGCAAGCAGTCCCGCCGTTACCACAAAGTGATAGCGGATACTCTGTACAGGGTCAGCCGAAAGCTTCGTTTTGGTATTCATGGCAAAAGAGTCGTTCTTCAATCGTTCCCGCACTTCCTCTGTCTGCCCCTGCTTTACATAGGAATAAAAGCTCATTTCCCCGCTGTAATCGGTGGAGGTGGCTTCGCGCTCCACATACTGCTCCAGGATGGCTACTTTTCTTTTCTCACTCAGCATAAAAAAGGTCCTTTCTTTTGCTTTTATTGTAGCATAAATATGATAAAAAAGTAATATATATGATATATTTTCTTTTTACAAATTCATACAATGAGGTCATAAGGTAACGAAAAAAAAAGAACGAAAAACATACATTTTATCAAACAAAGAAAGGACAATAGCCATGAAAAAAACACTTGATTGGAACACTTATCTTGATACCGCTTCCCGAACCGTTTCCGAAGGTATCGTCATGCTCACCAATGAAAACCATGCCCTTCCCCTTGCGAAAGACGAAGAAGTTGCTGTATTCGGCCGCATTCAGCTTCATTATTATAAGAGCGGTACTGGTTCAGGCGGTATGGTGAATGTTTCCAGGGTCATCAGCATTGTTGACGGTCTTGCGGAAAACAACGTGAAAATGAACGAAAAGCTTCTTAATACCTATAAGGAATGGGAAAAGGAACATCCTTATGAACTGGGCGAAGGCTGGGCGGCAGAACCCTGGTCCCAGAAAGAAATGCCTCTTTCCGATGAACTGGTAGCCGATGTTGCAAAGGAAACCTCCACTGCGATTGTCATCATCGGACGTACCGCCGGAGAGGAACAGGACAATTTCGACGGAGAGGGTTCTTTCCGCCTCACCGAACTGGAATGGGATATGTTAAAGAAAGTACGCAAATCCTTTTCCAAGGTGATTTTGCTTTTGAATGTTTCCAATATTATTGATATGAGCTTCTTAGATACCTGCGCACCCGATGCCTGCCTGTATGTATGGGCAGGCGGCATGGTGGGCGGCAGAGGCACCGCCGATGTACTCTGCGGCAAGGTAACTCCCTCCGGCAAGCTTCCGGATACCATTGCCTACAGTCTTGCCGACTATCCTTCTTCCCCTTACTTTGGCGGAAAAACACATAACTTCTACTGTGAGGATATTTATGTGGGATATCGTTATTTTGAAACCTTTGCTCGTGACAAGGTACGTTTCCCCTTTGGTTTCGGTCTTTCCTACACGGAGTTTGACATCTCTGTCGTTCGTACCTCCGAAGGAAACGGCGCTGCTGTCAGCAAGGACACTGTTTTAACATTTGACATTAATGTCAGAAATATCGGTTCCGTTGCCGGTAAGGAAACCGTACAGCTTTACTGCGAGGCTCCACAGGGCAAACTGGGCAAAGCCGCAAGGGTTCTCTGCGGTTTTGAAAAAACAAAGTTATTAGCTCCCGGTGAGGAACAGCTCCTTACCGTCAGCGTTCCCGTAAAATTCCTGGCTTCCTATGATGACTCCGGTGTAACCGGCCATCGTTTCTCTTATGTTCTGGAAGCCGGCACCTATCATTTTTATGTAGGAAACAACGTCAGAAATGCAGCTCTTTCCCTTGGCGTTTCTATTTCCGACACAGTTGTCACAGAGCAGCTTACACAGGCGCTTGCACCGGTAAAAGCATTCCAGCGTTTCAAGCCGGTTGCCAGTGACAAGGCTGCCGGTTCCTACGAAGTAACCACCGAGGATGTTCCTCTGAATGAAGTGGATGAACCTAAGAGAAGACTTTCCCTTCTTCCTGCCGAAATTCCTTATACCGGTGATTTGGGTATCAAGCTTGCGGATGTATTAAAAGGCACCCACAGCATGGATGAATTTATCGGTCAGTTATCCGACGAAGACCTTTCCTGCATTATCCGCGGCGAAGGTATGGGCAGCCCCAAGGTTACTCCGGGTACGGCCGCTGCCTTTGGTGGCGTTGCCAGAAATCTGGTGGCTTTTGGTATCCCCTGCGGCTGCTGCGACGACGGTCCTTCCGGCATGCGTTTGGACTGCGGCACCAAGGCGTTCAGTCTTCCCATCGGCACCATGATTGCCGCTACCTTCAACAAAGAACTGGTGGAAGAGCTGTTCGTCTGCATGGGATTGGAAATGATTACCAACAAGGTTGACTGCCTCTTGGGCCCCGGCATGAATATCCACCGACACCCCTTAAACGGCAGAAACTTTGAATATTTCTCCGAAGACCCTCTTCTGACCGGCCAGATGGCAGTTGCCGAATTAAAGGGTCTGCATTCCGTAGGCGTTACCGGCACCATCAAGCATTTCTGCGGAAACAATCAGGAAACCGGCCGTCACTTTGTGGACAACATTGCTTCCGAGCGTGCGCTTCGTGAGATTTACTTAAAAGGCTTTGAAATTGCCGTAAAGGAAGGAAATGCCGACTCCATCATGACCACCTACGGTCCCGTAAATGGGCTCTGGACTGCCGGAAACTTTGACTTAAACACCGTTATTCTGAGAAATGAATGGGGCTTTACCGGCTTTACCATGACCGACTGGTGGGCAGACATCAACGAGCGCGGCACCAGCCAGAACAAAACCAACTTCGCTGCCATGGCGAAGGCACAGAATGATATCTTCATGGTTTGCGCAGATGGGGAAAAGAACGACGACAACACCCTTGAGAGCTTACAGAACGGCACCCTGCTCCGTGCAGAGCTGCAGCGCAATGCTAAGAATATCTGCCGTTTCCTGCTGCACACCCCTGCCATGAACCGGCTGATTGGCGAGCCGGATGAAATTACCATTGTAAACAGACCTGCGGAGGATACCCCCAGCGACGAACCGGTTGTCTTCTACGATGTATATGATGATTTCACCCTTCCTCTCGAAGACATCTGCACGGACAGAGGCACCAGCTACAGCTTCGGCTTAAAGGTACACAATCCTTCTTATTATAAAGTAACTCTGACCGCCAGCTCCACCCAGGGCGAACTGGCACAGATTCCGGTAACACTGTTCTCTTTGGGCAGCGCAAGCGGTACCTTTACCTGGAACGGCACGGACGGAAGACCGGTTTCCTACGAAAAGGAAATCCCCATGTTCTCTCCGTTTACTTCCATCCGCCTGTTCTTTGCACAGAGCGGCTTAAGGATGCACAGCATTCGGTTTGAAATTATAAAAAAGGACATTCCCTGGAGTGAACTGTAAGCCGCCTGCTTATCCGT
This sequence comes from Lachnospiraceae bacterium UBA5899, assembly GCA_002432425.1. Lineage (GTDB taxonomy): Bacteria > Bacillota > Clostridia > Lachnospirales > Lachnospiraceae > Acetatifactor. The sequence goes on along the minus strand of DJEL01000041.1, from coordinate 35,670 downwards.
TGATACTCCGGAGAAATTCGAACGAACTCTTTAAGAAATGAGGTTTTAGTATGGCAACCCTCGTAAAAGATATGACGCACGGCAGGGAAACACCCCTGCTTCTGCGTTTCATGCTCCCCATGCTTTTGGGCAATCTGTTCCAACAGGTATACAATCTGGCCGACAGCGTCATCGTCGGTCAGCATGAGGGAGCAAACGCCCTCGGCTCCATCGGCTGCACCAGCTCCATTACCTTTTTGTTTTTCTCCTTCTGCAACGGTCTGTCCATGGGTGCCGGCATCCTGATTGCGCAGTATTTCGGCTCCGGCAAGGGGGACAAGGTAAAGCAGACGCTTGCCAATGCCTTTTATATCCAGATGATTTCCGGCGTGCTGCTCAGTATCATCGGTTATCTGTCGGCAAGACCTATTTTAACCTTATTAAAAACACCCGCCGGTCAGATAGACGGCGCCACGACATATCTGGAAATCGTGTGTCTGGGTACGCTGGCAGTTTCCCTGTATAACTATGCGGCGCAGACCATGCGTGCCCTGGGCGACTCCCGGACACCTTTGATTTTTCTGATTGTTGCCTGCCTGATTAACGTTTTCTTAGACCTTTTACTGGTCGTGGGATTAAACATGGGCGTCATGGGAGCAGCGTTTGCCACTGTGCTTTCCCAGTGCATTTCCGCAATTTGCAGCCTGTTGTACGGCTTTTGGAAAAACCCTTATTTTAAGTTAAAGAAGGAACATTTACGATTTGACCGTGAAATTTCTGCGAAGTGCTTTCAGATTGGCCTGCCGTTGGCGGCACAGAGTATTCTGATTTCTATTTCCTGTGTGATTTTACAGAGAGTGGTAAATGGATTTGAAGAAGCTGTTGTCAGTGCGTTTACCGCTACGACGCGTATCGAACAGTTGGTGCAGCAGCCGTTTAATTCCCTTGGCAGCGCCGTTTCCACCTTTACGGGACAGAATATGGGTGCCGGCAAAACCGACCGTGTAAAGACTGCTTTTCACAAGAGTATCTGGATTGCCGTTGCCATCAGTCTGTCCATGCTGATTGCCTGCTACGCAGCCGGTTCCTTTATGATACGGGGCTTTGTCAATGACCCGGAGGTCATCCGTATCGGCGCCATGGGTCTGCGCATCACCAGCCTGATGTTCTTCCCTCTCGGTATGATTTATATTACCCGAGGTCTGTTGAACGGTGCCGGCGATGCCTTTTATGCCATGATTAACGGTGCCGTGGAAGTCACCGGACGTGTCGGTTTCTCCCTGCTTTTCGTTGTGATTTTCCCCATCGGCATCCGTGCCGTGTGGTTTGCAACCGGGCTTACCTGGGTGATTACCGCCCTCGCCGGAATTATCCGCTACCGACAGGGGAAATGGCTGAAATATCATTTAAGTTAGGTTATTTTATCCGCGCAGACATCCACCCACTCGCGGCAGCCGGAATACTGCTCCATTTCGGGTATGCTCAATTCAATGGCGCTGTTGCTGCTGCCGCATGCTGGATATACCGTTTCGTATTCCTTCAGTGAGTCATCCAAATAAACTTCTACACCGTCTTTTACAGCAAATGGGCATACTCCTCCGGGAGCATGTCCCACGAATTCTGTAAGCTCTTCTGCCGTGAGCATTTTTGCTTTTTTCCCGAATTTTGCCTTATATTTGGAATTGCTGATTTTCCGGTCGCCCGCCGTTACGATTAAAATCGGTCTGTCCTCCACCATAAAGGACAGTGTCTTGGCAATTCTGCCCGGCTCGCAGTGCAGGGCTTCCGCCGCCAGTGCCACGGTTGCGCTGGACGCCGAAAATTCCAGCACCCGCTCTTCCATTCCTTTTTCCCTGAAATAGGATTTTACAGCTTCTACTGACATAAAGTTTTCCTTTCTGAATTGACATATTGGCTTTCATAATTGACATATTGATTTTCATAGGTTATGTTATTACTATTACTCACATAAAACAATTGATTTCTTTTATCCTCTCAAAATGCAGCCTGCATTTCCCGCGTATTTCCGCAATTTCTTTTCCCTGATGCACATTGATAATTGAATAAGGGCTTTGCACTATGGTATAATATCACCAACGAAAGGCGGTGAAGAAAGTGAGTGAATACATGACAGGTAAAGAAATTGTTAATCTCATCCGCGCATTACGCGAAAAAGGCATATCCAGTGACGAAATTCTTGATTTAATCGAATACATTGAAACCCATGACCCCAAAGAAGTATCTGTATAATTCTTTGTAATCTTATAAATACACCTAAAGTGTAAAGTCCTTATTCAATTACCATGGACTTTGCACTTTTACTATACAGGCTCTAAAATCCTGTATTCTGTCCATACTGATACCGTACCCTGTTTGTTAGAAAGGAAGCACCGAATGGAAAAAACCTTAATGGAAAATAAAAAACTGTCCGTCGTAATGGACAATGTGGAAAAGGTGATTGTCGGCAAACGGACCTCCATCTCCCTGCTGCTGACAGCCATGCTGGCGGGCGGCCACATTCTGATAGAGGACGTTCCCGGCGTGGGGAAAACCCAGCTTGTTGCCTCGGTGGCACGTTCCTGCAACGGAAAATTCAACCGTCTGCAGCTTACCCCCGATGTCATGCCGTCGGACATCACCGGCTTTACCATGATAAATCCGGCAACCAGAGAAACCGAATTCCGGGAAGGCGCTGTCTTCTGTAATTTTCTGTTAGCCGACGAAATCAACCGTTCCTCTCCCAAGACGCAGTCCGCTTTGTTGGAAATCATGGAAGAAGGACAGGTCAGCATGGAGGGAAAAACCTACCGGCTGCCCCAGCCTTTTATGGTACTTGCTACCCAGAACCCTGTGGAAACCTACGGCACCTACCACCTGCCGGAAGCACAGATGGACCGTTTCCTTATGAAAATCAGCATGGGCTACCCGGAAAAGGAGGAGGAGCTTGCCATTCTCAGAAGAAGTGCAGATGCCGCTCCCGCCAATCTGTCCGCGGTCATTTCCCTGGAAGAAATCGTGGCGCTGAAAGAAAAGGTGGAGCACATCCATATCAGCCCCCGTCTGGAAGAATACATTGTAAATCTTGCGGAAGCCACCAGAGACTCCGAATACATCCGGCTGGGCGTCAGCCCCAGAGGCTCCCTTGCCCTGCACCGGACGGCAAGAGCTTACGCCGTTTTATGCGGCAGGGACTATGTGCTGCCCGATGACATCAAATTTCTGGCGCCTTTCGTCCTGACACACCGCATTATCATTTCACCCAAGGGGAAATCCGTCTTAGGCTCCCCCGAAGAAGTGCTCGCCCAGCTTTTACGCACTCTTACCGTTCCTACGGAATAGCGGAAATTCCATACGGAATACGAAATCTCCCGCAGCACAAAGAAGGATACTTATGAATACGATATTACCCTCGAAATCCTCTTCCTCCAAAAAAGAAAAAAAGACAAAAAAGAAGAACTCCCTCCTGAGCGGTATACCGGGATACCTTCTGTCCATCGGTCTCTGCACGGTGTTTGCGCTGTACTGCAGCGGCCGTGTGGGCTGGTTTTTGGTGCTTACTTTTGTCTGTGCTCCCATTCTTTCCCTGCTTTTTACCCTGTTGTTCCGTAAGCAGATTACCGCTGTGTGCACGTTGGAAACACCGCTTGCCGCCAAAGGCGAGCATGGTATTCTGACCGTGCGCCTGCACAACAAAGGGTTTCTGCCCTCCCCGTTTGTAACCATAACTTTTACGGACTCCCCCTATCTTACCTGTTCGGAACCGCTTCTGACCCTGTCCCTGCTGCCCCGTTCGGCCGAAACTGTCAGCTATACGTTTACGGCTTCTGTCTGCGGCGCCTCCTTCGTCGGTATCAAAGAAATCCGCATCTGGGATTATCTGGGCTTATTTTCTTTTACCGCTCCCATACCGGATGCACAGGAAATCCACGTCGTTCCCGACATTGCCGAAGTATCTTCGGAGGAAGATTATATTCTGGAAATCTACCGGCAGTCTGCAGAGACCGGGGACAGCGAAGAAACCATTGATGCCGGTTCCACGCTATTTGGCGGCTTTCCGGGCTTTGAACACCGGGAGTATGTGCCGGGGGACCCCTTAAAAAGAATTAACTGGAAGCTTTCTGCCAAAAGGGATAAATTCTATGTGCGTCTGGACGAAGAAACTGCTTCCTCCAGGGTATGCATCCTGCTTGATACCCTCTTACAGGCAGGGAAAGACGATTTGCAGAACCTGCCCCCTGATTTATATGCGATTACCAAACCGGATATGGTGCTGCCGCTTCTTGCCCAGAATGTCATGGAAACCTCTCTTGGAATTGCCCGCACGCTCCTTCACAACAATCTCACGGTTTCCTACCTGTACCTTTCGCCCGATACCGGCGATTTCCGGGAAATGGCTCTCCGGAAAGAGGAAGATATTCCGGAGCTGGCAAAGGAACTGGCGGCTTATTCTTTTTCCACAAAAACGCGGGTTCTGCCGGATAATCTGACACCCGATATGCCGTTGCTTATCTGCACACCCGGCAGGGCGGATGCCGCAGATTTCCGCGGCTGCATCGTTTATTCTGCCCTGACCGGCAAAGGAGCTTTGCTATGATACGTGATTTTCTTTCCGCTCACAAAACTGAATGCGGCGCCTATGCCCTGGTGCTTACCCTGTGTTTTTCCCTGTTTGTCATCTATGATGCCTTTTCGGGAACCGCCGCACTGTTTCTTATTCCCGGTACACTGCTTATCTGTGCCGCATATTTTTTCCTGTGCAGTTTTGTGGAAAAGCATAAATTCACCGGTTCCGTTCTGTTCGGATTTGTGCTTTTTATTGTGGTAAGGCTCTTTATGTTCTTTTCCCGTTACGGCATGAGCGCCTACCAGGCGGTCTTTCTGGAATGGATGCTGACAAAGGGAAGCAATGCGGAAGGTGCCGTATTTTTTCTGATTTCCTTATTTCTGTTCTTTACGTTCTTTTTTTCCGTGACCGTTTACTACTTTTCCAAGGTGCTGTACCGGATGTTTTTCCTCACCCTAATCAGCCTCATTCCCTGTGTGCTGTATGTGAAGGTTATGTCCGAAATCAACAACGTAAGTCTGGTGCTCATTGCCCTCTGCAATGTGGCTGTCTTTATCCTGCACCGTAACTCCCTGCGGGATATGGGAAAAGTCGCCAAAAGAGCCACGCTGATTGCTTCCGGCGCCGTGTTCATGCTTTTGATTTTCCTTGTGGCATCCGCCATCCCCAAGCAGCAGGAAGCTCCTTACTACGATGAATTTGAAGACCTGTTCATGGGCGGTGACACCTCCTCCGATATTGAAAACAGTTTTTCGGACTTAAGCGAATTTTCTGGGGATGCTTCCGGCTTTTTAAGCCAGTCCAACCGGAAAATGTACTCCCTTTACGGCAGTACCGCTTCCTACTTGAAACGCCAGAATTTTGATTATTATGACTTTGCAAAAGACCGCTGGTATGCGGACGAAACCTATTCCACCACGTATTCGACGCCGGAAAGCTGGGAGACTGTGGAGCAGTACAAAAACCTGTCCTCCCTCCATTCTGCCCTGCTGGCGGCGGAAGAATATGAACCGGGCTTTCTGGAGGCTCACAATATAAGCGGTGTGGCTGACCTGCACCTTCCTTTAAGCGCCTTACAGACCACCTATATCCAATCGGAGAATTTCGGAGCCGCTTATTTTCTCGTTCCTTCCAACGTCATCAGTCTGGATGTGGGCGAACTGCAGGACTCCTGCCGGGTAACTCCCGGAGGCGCCTTTTCCTCCGCCGCCGGCGCTCACCCGTTGGATTTCCGGTATACCTACACCTATTACACGGATTATATCTATTACAATCTCTGGATAAACGCAGGCGGTGTGGATTTTGACAACGAAGAATCCCTGAAGCTTCTGACCGACCTCCGCAATGTGCTGCAGGAAAACGAAGATGTCTGGTACAACACGGCTTTCTCTTACTTGCACCAGCAGGTTGAAGCCGACTATTACCGGGAGTTGTGTGCGGAAAATACTTCGGAAATTTCTTCGGAATTAAAGGATTTTGCGCTGTCCCTGACGGACGGGCTTTCCAATGACTATGAAAAAGCCGCCGCCATTGAAGCCTTTTTCCAAACCGGCGGATTTACTTACGATTTGCAGTATCGTGCCCCGGATGATTCCCCGGAATATTTCCTGTTTACCGGAAAAACCGGCACCTGCTCGGACTTTGCTTCCGCTTATGTGCTGCTTGCCAGAGCCGCCGGACTGACCGTCCGCTATGCGGAAGGATACACCCCCGAAGCGGAAGGCGGCAACCGTTATGTCATTAAAAACCGTGACTCCCATGCCTTTCCGGAGGTATTTATCCAGAATATCGGCTGGATGGTATTTGAACCCACGGTTGCTTCTACGGGAAACGGCAGTCCTCTGCGCTTTTTATCCCGGCTTCGCATGGACTACGACTTAATGGCGGTAATCGCCCTTTTCCTTGTGGTTCTGACAGTGCTCGCCTCCGTTTTACGGTTCCTGCTGCCCCTTCTTACGGAATGGGCGTTCCGTATCCGGCTTCACGTTACTTCCGTTCCCTACGGCACGTTGTTAGCCTATAAGCGCCTGTTAAAAAAGGGAAACCGTGTTTTCCGGGAAAATTTAAAAAGTAAAACACCCCATGAACTTTCCGAACTCTTCCTGTCCATAGGGTGTGATATTTCCTGTCTGTGTCATTATGCAGAGCAGATTTTGTATGCGCCGGGCTTTGTAGCGCCCATCACGCAGAAACAGCTCTGTGAGAATTACGCTTCCGCCTGCAAGGCTTTACGGCGTTACCGTAAGACCGGACGGTCCGGTAATCATAAAGCCGATGTCTGAAATGCTTCCGCCTGCGGGAATTACGCCGTTGTAGCTTTCATTGGTTACATGCAGGGTATTTCCGTTTGCGGAATATTTGCCGCTCCAGCCGCTGGAAAAAGCGATATCACCGCTGAAGTGAATGTCGATTGCCCACTGGCTGGTGTCGGAACTTCCGGGATTTTCCAGCTTCACGTCAAACTGATAGCAGGTCTTGCCGCCGTCCTCCCAACTGCTCTTTAAGGTTGCGGTTCCGTTTAAGCCGCTGCTCGTAAAGGAGAAACTCTGTCCGTCGTTGTTCTGGCTGCCGCCGTTATTCTGATTGTTTCCGTTGTTGTTATTCTGTCCGCTGTTACTGCTCTGTCCGTTATTGCTGTTGTTCTGGCTGTTCTTTGCGGCATCCTTGGAGTTGCCCACGGTGCTGTTGCCGGTCAGGGTCTTATAAAGCCATTTTCCCGTCTCGCTTAAATCGCTCTCCGTAAAATCGGAAGTCTTGTTGCAGGAGCTGCTGATTAACGCAGAGGTTTCGCTCTTATTGGAAAGGTTCCATGCCACATAGCTGATGCCGTATTCGTTAATCACATCCATCCACTTCTGTGCCTGGTCATAATCCACGCCGCCGTTTCCGCTGGCATCGCAGATGCTGAACTCACTGATAAATACAGGCAGACCTGCCTTAATGGCATTTACCATGGTGTTGCGCAAATCGTCCTTGTGGGTTGCCGCATAAAAATGCAGGGTGTACATAATGTTGTCGTAGCCGGTAATCGGGTCCGCCGCCGCTTCGTCCACGCGCTGGGACCAGTTGGGGGTACCTACAATAATGATGGCATCGTCATCGTACTTGCGAATAATGGGAATGATGTCCTCCGCATACTTCTTTACATCGCTCCAGCTTGTGCCGCCGCAGGGCTCGTTGCAGATTTCATAGAGAACATTGTTCTGGTCGGCATAGGTTTTTGCCATTTCCTCAAAGAATTTCTTGGCTTCGTCCTCATAGACTAACGGGCTGTTCTCATTCAGCACATGCCAGTCGATAATCACATACATATCGTTGTCGGTTGCATACTGGACGCCGCGCTTCACAATATTTTTCAAGTCTTCTTTATTGCCGTCGGTACAGTAACCGCTGTTTTCATGGGTATACATGGCAAGACGCATGACATTTACATTCCACTCGTTCCGGAACTGGCGGAATGCATTCTGGTTCACGTATGCGGGGAACCAGCCGATGCCGTGGGTACTGATGCCCTTAAGCTGCACCGGATTGCCGTTTTCGTCCACAAGCTGGGTACCGTCCACCGAAAGGGCACCGCATACGGAAGGTGCTGCCAGGTCATAATCCGCTGTCTTTGTCTCCGCATCCTTATCGTTTTCCGGGTCAATCAGGCTTTCGTCCCTGCCGTCGTTCTCCGTTTCGCCTTTGTTGTCACCTGCGTTATTTTCCGCCGGTGTGCTCTCGCCGTTTTCCTCTGCAGGCTGCGTTTCCGCTTCCGCAGTCACCTTGGTTTCTGCGCTGCCGTCCGCCGTCAAGAACTTGTTTGCCTGGTTAAACTTACCGTATGCCAGTATCAGAAGTACTACTCCGACCACGCAGAGTACCGCTCCGGTAATGACCAAAATCAGACCTGTTTTTTTCTTCATTCGCCTGTGCCCCTCCTGTTTTTGCATAACAATACCCCGTATTGTTACCTGTTATAAGTTTATTGAAACAACATGTAATACTGCAATTTCTGATAAGAAAGTAACGTATCCTCCCCTGAACCGGACTCATCCGCATACCGGGTTTCCTCTGCGGAGATAACGGGAATTTCCTGCCGGAACTCCTCTAAATACTGCTGATAGGGCGACAGGGGAAGCCCCGCCGTCTGCATCACTTTACCGGATAAATAATTGGCACTGATTTCCACGTCCTGTTCTTCCGCAATGTCGTAGTTTGCCCAGATGATAAAAGGCACCACATACCGTTCCTTCTGTTCTTCGTCCGTCAGGGTTGCACCGGATTTGCCGTTTGCCTGAAGCACCGGTTCCACCACGGAGTCCGTGGGCTGGTGGTCGCCAAAGAAAACAATGATGGTCTTTTCCTCCTGCTCGGAGAAATACCGCACCAGACTTTCGAGCGCCGTATCCGTCTGCTTCATCAGGGACAGATAGGTATTGATGGCGTCCGTTCCGCCATCCTTCAATGCCACATCCGGTGTGAAGTTATCGAATTTATCCGTGTAGCCGGAATGGTTCTGCATGGTTACTTCAAAGAAAAATAAGGGGTCGCTTCCTTTTTTCTCGTAGGCTCTCTTAATAAAGTTAAATGCCGTTTCATCGCTGACATAGCTTCTGAGCCTGCCTGTCTGGGGAAAGCTGTCTATGAAATCCGCCCGTTCAAATCCCAGCAGCGGATATACCGTTTCCCTGTCCCAGCCGGAAGCCTTGTAGGGGTGTGCGGCTCTTGTGGTATAGCCAAGGGACTTAAGGTAAGAAGCCAGCGACTCGGTTTCCTCATGGATATACTGCTGATATGCCACACTTCCCTGGGGGAGAAATGCCATGGTATTGCCGGTTAAAAATTCAAATTCCGTATTGGCGGTGTTGCCGCCCTTAACCGATACATGCAGTTTTCCGGTAATGGTATTTTCCGCACCGTTCTGCAAGGAATGTACGAACGGCATGTAGTCCATGTTGGCATCTACCTCGCCCAGCACCGCCGGGTCGGAAAACGCTTCGTCCATAATGACAATAATATTGGGTCTGTCAGTCACCTCTCCTACGGATTTTTCGGCAAGAAGCGCCGCTTCTTCCTCCGCATCGTAGCCGTCCGGCACATCCACATCAATGTACTGCAGCTCCAGAAGAAATGCCACCGCCGTACCGTCCTTGTAGCTCATGGTCGTCGGGGTAAACAGCTTGTCGTACATCTTGATGTCCTGCTCCACGAATTCCTCATTGTGAAGCAGATTGATATACACACCCAAAAGCACCAGCGCACTTAATGCACTGACACTGCGGAATATCCAGCCCTTTTTCAGTTTATTCTTTCCAAACAGAATAATCACCACCGCAAGCAGGGCAAATCCTATCATGGCTGCCAGCGCCCGGGTTGTCAGAGTATAGGAAAAATTGTCCGCCACGCTTAACGCCGTGCCGATGGAATAAAAATCCCATGGCTGGATGGGCTGTGAGCGGAACTTCAATACAAAATAATTGGCAAGACCGTATACAAAAAAGATGCCTGTTTCCAGAAGGAGGGCAATCCGCAGTCTGCCGGTTACCGTGTAAAACAATACCATCAGTAACTCAAAGAAAATAATGTTGTAAATCTGGATACCCGTCCGCATATCCTTAAACGGATTGTGGGTAAACCATTCAAACAGATAAAACACAAAAATCGGTACTAAAAAAGCCAGTACCGTTTTTGCTATTTCTTTTTTATGAAATTTCATACTAAACCTTTCCCTACAAAATTCTTCTTACCGACAAAATGGTTCTGTAGGTTGCCTTGCTTACCTTGATGCCGGTTCTTGCGCTGCTGGCATGCACAATGTAGCCGCCGCCGATATAGAGCGCCACATGACCGTCGTAGCAGATTAAATCGCCCGGCTGGGCAATTTCATAGGAAACTTCCTCACCCGCACTCCGCTGGGAATAGGATGTACGGGGAATGGAATAATTAAAATCACTGTAAATACGGTAGGTAAAGCCGGAACAGTCTGCACCCTTTGTCAGGCTGGTACCACCCGCTACATACGGGTTCCCGATAAACTGGCAGCCGTACCTGGCAATCTGTTTTCCCAATTCACTTCCCTTGGCATTGTTAATGATTTCCGCTACATTCGTATTGACCGTGTAGGTGCCGTTTGCCGCATTGCTTCTTTTCTGTGCATCCTGCAGCTTCTTTAAGTCGGACTGCTCCCGTTTGATCTTTGCCGTCAGAGCCTTGGCCTCCTGTCTTGCCTTGGCGATCTGCGCATCAAAGTCCGCGGACTGTTTTTTCTTTTCCGCAAGCAGACCGTCAAGCTGCACCTTCTGTTCTTCCATGGACTGTTTATCCACTAAAAGTGCTGCCTTGTCAGCCTCAAGCTGGTCCCAGATTTCCTTTGTTTCCACACGGGAAGCCTCGTATTCATCCAGAAGCTTCTTGTCATAAGAGTAAACTGCCTCTATGTAGCTGGCATTGTTCAGAATTTCACTGAAGGAAGACGCGGAAAAAATGGTGTTCAGATAATCCGTCTCGCCTGTTTCATACATGAACTGAATCTGACTGACCATGGCGGCATACTGCGTTTCTTCTTTTTCTTTTGCTTCTTCATACAGAGCTTCCGTGGTCGCAATATCCGCTTCCTTGGTGGCAATGTTTTCCTCGAGGACGCCGATTTCCGCCATTGTATTTAAGAGCTCCGCATCCAAATCGGAGATTTCCTCTTCCAGCAAATCCTGTTCATCCTCAAGTCCTGCAATGTTGTCGTTGATATTGGAAAGCTGCCCCTGGTGGTTTTTGATGTTCTCCTGGATTTCCCCGATGGAGGTTGCATACGCAGGAAGCACCGCACCAAAAAGTATGGCACATACCAATATACAGTTTATAAGTCTTTTGGCTGTCTTTTTCATTGGTCTCCTTCCCACCCGCAGGGCAGTCGGGGCAGTGTAAAAACACTTCCCCTTCTTTCATTACAGTTCGCAGTTGTTTACGGTTCTGGGGAACGGGATAACGTCGCGGATGTTGCCCATTCCGGTCAGATACATAACGCATCTTTCAAAGCCCAGACCAAAGCCGGCATGACGCACGGAACCGTATCTGCGGAGGTCAAGATAGAAATCGTAATCTTCCTTCTTCAGTCCCAGTTCATCCATTCTCTGCTCTAAGAGCTCTAACTTATCCTCTCTCTGGCTGCCGCCGATGATTTCACCGATACCGGGTACTAAGCAGTCCATAGCGGCAACGGTCTTGCCGTCATCGTTTAACTTCATGTAGAATGCCTTGATTTCCTTCGGATAATCGGTTACGAATACCGGACGCTTGAATTCCTTCTCGGTCAGGTATCTTTCATGCTCGGTCTGTAAATCGCAGCCCCAAAATACCTTATATTCGAATTCATCGTTGTGTTTTTCCAAAATCTTGATAGCATCGGTGTAGGTAACATGACCGAAGTCGGAATTAACCACATGCTGCAGTCTTTCAATCAGTCCCTTATCCACATACTGGTTGAAGAATGCCATTTCCGCAGGTGCATTTTCCAGCACATAACGGATTACATACTTTAACATGCTTTCTGCCAGCACCATGTCGTCTGTCAGGTCCGCAAATGCCATTTCCGGCTCAATCATCCAGAACTCAGCCGCATGGCGGGTGGTGTTGGAGTTTTCCGCACGGAAAGTGGGCCCGAAAGTATATACATTCTTAAATGCAAAAGCAAAAGTCTCTACGTTTAACTGTCCGCTTACGGTCAGGTTGGTGGGCTTGCCGAAGAAGTCCTTGCTGTAATCAACGGCACCGTCCTCTGTCTTGGGAACGTTGTTCAGATCCATGGTGGTTACCTGGAACATTTCACCGGCACCCTCACAGTCGCTTCCGGTAATGAGCGGTGTATGCACATAAACAAAGCCTCTCTCCTGGAAGAACATATGGATTGCATAAGCAATCAGGGAACGAACCCGGAACACTGCCTGGAAGGTGTTGGTTCTGGGACGGAGATGGGGAATGGTACGCAGATATTCAAAGCTGTGACGCTTTTTCTGCAGAGGATAATCAGAAGTGGACTCTCCTTCTACAAAAGCCTCCTCCGCCTGCATTTCAAACGGCTGCTTGGCATCGGGTGTTGCCACGATGGTGCCCTTTACCACAACTGCGGAGCCGATGTTTAGCTTGGTCAGCTCTGCAAAGTTTGCAAGCTTGTCGCTGTATACTACCTGAAGGGTTTCAAAATAAGTACCGTCGTTGATGACGATGAAACCGAATGTCTTGGAATCACGGTTGCTGCGTATCCAGCCGCCTACGGTTACTTCTTTGCCAATAAAGCTTTCTCTGGCACGATATAAATCTCTGATATCTGTTAACTCCATCTCTCTGCTCCTCTTTCTTTAATATTCGGTAACATTGCCGTTATCGTAAATAAAATCTACAACCTTTTCGTACAGGAAATAATCACGGAACTCTTCTTTATCTCTGTCGCCCAGCATATCCTCTACGGTGTCGTAGTTGTTTTCACTTGCCATTTCGGTCAGCTTTTCTTCCAGTTCATCATCGTCGATGCTTAAGTTTTCCTTTGCCGCAATGTACTGGAAAATCATGCTCTGTCTGGCGCTGTTTTCGGCAGACATCCGGATATAGGTCTGGGAATCCATGCTATTGGCATACATGCTGTAGGTATCAATGTCCACGCCGTAGTTGGCAGCCTGTGTTTCCAGGGTGGAAGTAAGCTGTAAGGAATATTTGTCTACTAAGGACTTGGGCAGCGCACTTACGGTTGCAATGTCGTCAAGCTGGGAAATAACCGCATTTTCCTTTGCCACACCGTAATTGTACTTGGCGCTGGCTTCCAGATATTCACGGCAGAAATCCAAAAATTCCTGCACATTGTGATAAGCGCCGTCCGTAAAGCTTTCGATTTCGGAATCCACCATTTCGGAGCTGTTGGATGCGCAGATAAAGTTTACGGTTACGGTAAATACCACATCCTGTCCTGCCAGGTCGGTATTCTGATAGTCTTCCGGGAAAGTCAGGTTCAGATCTACGGTATCGCCTACATTGACACCGATTAATCCGTCTTCAAAACCCTCAATAAAACTGCCGCTGCCGATGGTTAAATTGTAGCCCTGTGAAGTACCGCCATCAAATGCCGCGCCGTCTTTTTTGCCTTCAAAATCAATGTTTACGGTATCTCCGCTTTCTACCACGGTTCTTTCCACATTGCTCTTGGCGCCTACCTGGTTATAAGTCTGAAGTGCAATTTTCTCCACATCTTCATCCGTTACTTCCGCCTGCTTGGCAATGGAAAGATCCAATCCCTTGTAATCACTGCTCATGGTGACATTGCTGAGTACATCCACATCGCCGTCCACCACGGGAATTTCACTTTCGTATCCCGTCGTCGTGGTGTCGCTTGCAATAGCGGATTCGCTCTGGGGCTCGGTTGTGTTTCCACCGTCTGTATTGGTTTTATCTCCGCATCCGGCAAGTACGCCGAGTGTCAGGGAAAGTGCCAGTAAAACTGCAAATCTTTTTTTCATAACAAACCTCATTTCTTTCGCTTTTTTACAAAGCGGCTTCTTATTTTATATCACAAATACGCCCGTTTTACAAGAGCGGAGACAGGAGCCGGCATACTTGTTCTTTTATGCGGAGCCCCAGTTTCCGCGAAGTATACATGCTTTTTGTGATTTTGGTACATTTATCCAGATCCTTTTCAAAATATCCCGTCATTTCCTTCGCCTTATTCCGGTCGTACAAAATCGCATTCACTTCAAAGTTCAGGGCAAAGCTGCGGATGTCCATATTTGCCGTACCGTAGCAGAGCACCCTGTCGTCCACCACGATGCCCTTCGCATGCAGGAAACCGTCGTTGTAGATATAGCAGTTGGCGCCCGCCATGACAAGCTCGCCCATGTAGGAATAGGTTGCCCAGTATACAAAAGGATGGTCGGGCTTGCAGGGAATCATTAAGTTTACTTCCACGCCGGAATAAATTGCCATAAGCAACGCGGAAAGCATGGACTCGTCCGGAATGAAGTACGGCGTCTGGATATAGATTTTTTCCTTCGCCTTGTGGATGAGCCGGATATAGTTATCGCGGATGGGTTCTAAAGAGGTATCGGGACCGCTGTAAATAATCTGCATATAGCAGTTATCCCTCTCCGCGGGCGCAAAGCCCGTCATATACCGGGGATTGGAAAACAGATGATCCTTCGCCGCATAGTTCCAGTCAAGCAGGAAACGCAGCTCCAGTCCCATGATGCCCTCGCCGCGGATGCGCAGATGGGTGTCCCTCCAGTAGCCGAATTTCGGCACCAGACCGATGTACTCTTTTCCTATGTTAAATCCGCCCACATAGGCAACCTTATTGTCAATCACCACAATTTTACGGTGGTTCCGGTAGTTGATACGAAGCTGCAGTCTGCGGAAAAGCGCCGGGAAAAATTCTGCGGTTTCAATACCCGCTTCGTTTAAGCTCTTCCAGAATTTAGGCTTCACGGAACGGCAGCCCATGGCATCAAACAGAATGCGCACCTCCACGCCTTCCTTTACCTTCTCTACCAGCACATCCTTGATGCGGTTGAACAGCACATCGTTTTTGATGATGTAATACTGGATATGGATAAATTCCTTTGCCTCCCGGATGTCCTGTATGAGGGCATCGAATTTCTCGTTGCCGTCCGTAAAAATATCCACGTCGTTGGTATCGGTGAGCACACCGCCGGTGGTGTTTAAGTTAAACAGCACCAAGTCCGTATAGCCCTTTAAATCCGGGTCATCCTCTTCGTACTCCTTACTCTGGATTTTGTGTTCCTGCTGCCGGATGGCCTCGTTCAGTTTGTCCTCGATTTCCTTCACACGGAACATCTTCTGCTTATGCATGTCCGTACCGATAAGCAGATAAAAAATAAAGCCTACAATAGGGACAAAATACAACGCCAGAAGCCATGTCCAGACCGTCTTGGGATCCTTCCTCTGAAAAAAGACCACCGCTACGGCAAATATTAAATTAAAAAATACCAGATGATTGAAAAAAAACTGAATCACCTGTATCGTAATATCCAGAGCCTGATGCATGTTTCTCCTGCCTTTCCGCTGATTTCCGATGTCCGGCGGCATACCTGTGCGTATTCTGCCGCCCCTTTATTTGTTTGAGTATACCACACATTATTTCTAAAAAATACCCCCAAAATGCGTATTGCCTTATCCCAAAAACAATGTTACAATGTTGCTTGCAAAGTAATTTTTAGGAGGTTTCCCGGTGAGTACTGGTTGGATTATTGCACTTATTATTCTTGGCGTTTCAGTTGCCATACTTATTGTATTGTATTTTCTTGGAAAGAAAGCACAGAAAAAGCAGGCGGAGCAGCAGGTTCTCTTGGAGCAGAACAAGCAGACCGTTTCCATGCTTATCATAGATAAAAAACGAATGAAGATGAAGGACTCGGGACTTCCCGCCATGGTCATGGAGCAGACGCCAAAGCTGATGCGCAACTCCAAGCTTCCCATTGTAAAAGCGAAAGTCGGTCCCCAGATTCTTTCCTTAGTCAGCGATGAAAAGATTTTTGACAGCATTCCCGTGAAAAAGGAAGTCAAGGCAACCGTCAGCGGTATCTACATCTTAGACGTAAAGGGACTTCACGGCAAGCTTCCCGCAGCACCCGCAAAGAAGAAAGGCTTCTTCAAGCGTGCTTTGGAAACCGCACAGGAAAAGGCAGGAGCAAAGCCTGTTAAATAGTGATTGAAAACAAAGGGTATGTACTCCGGTACATACCCTCTTTTTGTTATCTGTTCTGTTCTTTATTCTATGTCTGAAAGATTTTTATGCTTTCTGTGATATCTTCATCCGCAAAAAACATTCCGCCAGCGGCTTTTCTTCCGCTTCCAGTGCATACTCAATACGGACTTCGATTTCCCCATCCGTTTCCTTCACGTTGATTTTGCGGGTGTTCACCGCCAAATTCATTTTTCCGTAAGGCGTATGGTACTGGGTGGGGTGTTTTTTCTGCTCTTCAAAAATCATGGTGGTGCTGATGGCGCCGCTGCGTACCAGCTCCACGCCGTTTTTGTGCAGCTTCACCCTTGTTTTCACGGGTTCTTCCATCCCTTCCTGTACTTCTTCATAAAAAAGGTAATGGCTTTCCCCTTTCTTAAAATACCGGGCATCCGCCTTCGTTTCCTGGGTGTCACGGTCTTCTCCGAAAGACTGCACGCCCTTTATGGTAAGAGAAACTTCTTCTGTCAACTGTTCTGCCTTCCTTCTGCTTTGTTATCTGCCGGGTGCTTTCTAATACTCCTCAATGTTTACCTGCTTGGCAGACAGGATACCGTATTTGATAATGGAATTGGCAAACCGGATAAATTTCTCGGTGGTATCGCTCACATAGAACTGGTACTGGTTGTCGCCCAGCCCCGGTGCATTTTCCCGGAGCAGATTTTTTTCCGCCAGCATCTCTTTTAATTCCCTTGCGGTTTCATAAGCCGGGTTCACCAGATTGACCTTTTCTCCCATAATACGTCCGATGGTGGAGCGGATAAGGGGATAGTGGGTGCATCCCAAAATCAGGGTATCAATATCCAAATCAATCAGCTCCGTCAGGTATCTTCTGGCGATTTCATCCGTTACCGGGTCCTGCAGAAGCCCTTCTTCCACCAGGGGCACAAACAACGGACACGCCTTGCCCCATATCTGTACCTTGGGGTTTAACTCTTTTATGTATTCGCCGTAAATGTGGCTGTTGATGGTTGCCTCCGTGGCAATGACACCGATTTTCCCGTTCCGGGTGGTATCGGCGGCGGCTTTGGCACCGGGCTTTACCACGCCCATAATGGGAATGTCGAATTCTTTTTCCAGTTCATCCAGTGCATAGGCACTCGCCGTATTGCACGCCACCACGATGGTTTTCACATGATGCGTCTCTAAGAAACGTACAATCTGCCTGGAAAACCGGGTTACGGTTTCCTTGGATTTGCTGCCGTAGGGCACCCTTGCGGTATCCCCGAAATATACAATTTTTTCATTGGGAATCTGGCGCATGATTTCTCTTGCCACGGTCAGCCCGCCGATACCGGAATCAAATACGCCGATGGGTGACTCCCTGTCTATTCTGTCATTGTTCATAACTCCGTCCTCAACTTTTTGGCAGACACGCTCAGAACCAGTTTTTCAACAGCTCCCAGAGCCTGCTCTTTGCCTTTATTTCCTCCGGCTTTGCCGAAAGCAGCCGGTAATAAAGTTCGCTGCCGTACTCCGTTTCTTCCTCCGTCTGTCCGTCTTCACAGACCACCCGGCAGGTATCCTCATTTAAGCAGAACTCCGGATAAAACAATCCGAAGAATGCACACGCTGAAAGCAGCAAACCTAATTTTTTTATTCTGTAAATCCATTTTTCCATAGAAAGACCTCTCTGTTCCTATAAGTAAGCGGATGTTTCCGCTGCTTTGTTACAGAGAGTATGGACACTCTTTCTTTTCTTTATACCTTTTTAAGCCTTCGCGGCATTTTTCGCCTGCTCCTTGTGCAGCTGCTGCATAATGGCATTTTCCTGATTGTCAATGTGAAGCTTTGCCGTTTTCGCCGCCGTTGCCTTATCCTTGTTCCGGATGCAGTCGAATAAAATACGGTGCTCCGCTATCAACTGCTCATGGGTGCTGACGTCCTTGATGTATTCAAAACGGTACCGGTACATCTGCTCCGATAAGTTGTTGATAAGCTGTACCAGACGGGTGTTGCCGGCAGCCTTCACAATGATATTGTGAAACTCCACGTCCGCCTGGGCAATTTTCTTCGGGTCCCCGGTGGAAACAGCCTTTTCAAAGGACTCGCATGCCTTTCCCAGCGCCGCAAGCTCCTCATCGTCAATGCGGTCGCAGGCAAGCTCCACACTGAGTGCATCCAGCGCCCTTCTTACCTCCAGCACATCCTTTAAGCTCTTTTCGGTAATCTGCGCCACTTCCGCGCCTCTTCTGGGAATCATGGTCACCAGACCTTCCAGTTCCAGCTTGCGGATTGCCTCCCTTATGGGGGTACGGCTGACGCCCAGCTTATTTGCCAGATGAATTTCCATCAGTCTTTCACCCGGCTTCAGCTCCCCTGTTAAAATTCCCTGTCGTAATGTATTGAACACCACATCTCTTAATGGAAGAAATTCATCCATATTTGTCTGTAGGTTTTCCTGCATATGCCCTCTCATTCTGCCGTGTAATGCTTTATGCGGATACAAATTCCGTCACAAAAATCTGTTTTACCGGCTGATAACCTTTCTCTGTCCACTGCACCTCTGCCTGCTTCTGCTCCAGTACCTCTTTGCAGCGTGCCGCTTCTTCTTTATCTTTAAATATTCCGAAAACGGTGGGTCCGCTGCCGCTCATCATGGCTCTCACCGCTCCGCTTTCTTCCATCAGCTCTATCAGTCTGCCGATAACCGGGTAGGACGGCGCCGTCACATCCTGCAGCACATTTCCCATTCTGTCCGTTACCCCGGACAGGCTTCCCTCCCGGATAGCTTCTACCATACCGTCTATATCAGGATGCTTCGTTTTTTCCGATAAATGCAGCTTGCCGTAAACTTCTTTGGTGGAAACAAACAAATCCGGCTTGGCTAAAAGCACTGCTGCCTCCGGTACATCCGGCAGCGGCGTCAGTTTTTCACCGATTCCTTCCGCCAGCGCCGTACCGCCCATGATGCAGTAAGGAACATCGGCTCCTATTTTGACCCCAAACTCCTTTAATGCTTCTTCGGTAAGCCCCGTTCTATACAAAATATTCATACCCTTAAAGACCGCTGCCGCGTCCGTACTGCCGCCTGCAAGTCCTGCCGCCACGGGAATGCGTTTGATAAGCCGTATCTCCACGCCGCCTTTTACGCCGGCGCTCTCTAAGAAAAGCTTTGCCGCCCGGTAGGCTAAATTGGTATCGTCACAGGGTATCTCGCCGTTTTCCGTGGAAAACTTGATGCCCTCCGGTATTTTTCTCAAGGTTACGGTATCGTGCACCCCCACGGTCTGCATTACCATTTTCACTTCATGATAACCGTTGGGCAGCCTGCCCACCACGTCCAGTCCGAGATTGACCTTGGCGTGACCTTGCATCTCTATGCAGTTCTCGTCAGACTTTGCCGTACCTTCTGTTTCCGTGCAGTTCTTGTCTGACCTTGCCGTACCTTCTGTACAGCTCTTGTCCGTTGTATCGTCCGTCATTTCGCGTTCGGTTTCCTTTCTTCAGGAATTGTACTTAATTATATACAATTTGGTGTTTTTCGTCAATGACTTGAAGAAAAGCCCTGCCGCAATGGCAAGGCTTTTTATTACATTCCCTTTACAATAAGAAGTTTATCCCCCGGATGAATTTCGTCCGAGCTCATTTCATTGACTTCTTTGATTTTATCCACCGGCACATAATATTTTTTACCGATATTCCACAGGTTATCCTCCGCACCCGCCACATAAATCACCATGCCGGGCAAATCGTTTACTTTTTCCGTATCCAAATCCGTTATTTTCAAATCGTTTATGAGGGAAACGGGCTGCCTTCGGAAACAGATTGCCTGGAAGTCCAGAACCGCCTTCACATCCATTTCCTCGCTGTCCATCATAACCACCTGCAGAGGCCCTGTTTCCGCCAGAAGCTTTACCTCATCCTCCGGCCGGATATCCGGTACTTCCAGCGTATAGCTAAAGGGCAGGACTCCCGTCACGCTGCGGTAGGGCGCCGTGTCGTCCCCGGTAATGTAAAGCACCTGCACATTTAAGGTGCCCTCCGCCAAAATGCCTTCTTCCGTAATGGCGGTGCGGTCCAGAACCACCTCGCCCCGGCTGTGGATAACCTGCAGCACCCTTTCCTCGGAATGCTCTAATTTCAGCCGGTCGGACACCTTGCTCTTTCCGGCTATCCGCATGAGAAGCTGCTTGCAGGCCGCTTCCTTTTCCAGACATTCCACTTCCCTTGTAACACCGTACACATCCGAAACCATGCTGATGTTTTCTTCTTCGTAAAGCTTTATGGACACATCCAGCACCAGTTCCAGCGAAAGCATTCGTTCCTCGCCGTCGAAATCCGGTTTGACTTCCAGATTTTTCTGACCGATTTCAAACGTTATCAGCCCCGTCATGTCATCCCGGCTGCCGCTGCACTCTAAATTCCGGTTAAACGGAATGGTGTTTTCGTAGAAGCGGATGGGAGTATTTTCGCCCTCCCCTTCGTACAAAACAAAAATATGGATATCGCCCTGCACGGAAATACTTTCACCCATGGGCTTAAAGGTAACGCCCTCCAAGTCAACATCCTCCCACAGAATATGGAAAATGTTGGGGTAATTCTGGGGCATGGAAATTTCCTCTTTCAGCCGCAGAATATCGTTTTTCTGAATGGCAATCTGCGCCGCATTTACATTGCTTTTCCGGAATTCCAGCGGACAGACCTCTTCCTCCGAAAACAAATCCACCGGCGCTTCTTCGTCATACAGCTCCTCCACACAGGCTTTCAGGGTAAAGAGCGCCTGCACGGAAAGCTTCCGGGAATTGATTTCTCCCACCGTTAAATCTTCCAGGCTCGCCTTTACCGTTACCGCATCCGTTCCCTGCACTCCTTCCATGTAAAGCTGCTCTTCAAACGGAATTTTGCCGTCGATATTGACCAGCATCTGTCCCTCGTCCTTCGTCTGGTAAAGCACCGAAAAAAGAAGTCTTCCCCTGACGCTTACATGGTCTTCTGTCGGTTTGACTTCTTCTATCTGTATCACTGCCTTGTGAAGAATAATCCCGCCCACGTCCGGCTTGTTGTCGGGAACGTTGATGTCTTCTTCCAAAGTGACCTGTGCGGCACTCTGGCATTTGATACGGTCCATATGTATGTTTTTCTTAATCAGTTCCACTTTCGCTACCTCCATACAAGTACTGCTTATAGGTACTATATGAAGGCAGCGAAGGAAATATGCTAATTAACTGCGCCGATTAGTTCGTTGATGTCTTCCACGCCGTACTTCGTCATGTATTCTTCGATACCGGCAATGACTTTTTCCGTAGAATACGGGTCAAAGAAATTGGCTGCCCCCACGCTGACTGCCGTTGCGCCCGCCATCATAAATTCAATGGCATCCTCACCGTTGCAGATACCGCCCATACCAATAATGGGAATGTTTACGGCATGCGCCGCCTGATACACCATCCGCACGGCTATGGGTTTGATTGCCGGGCCGGACATACCGCCCGTTTTGTTGGCAAGGGCAAATTTTCTCCGGTGAATGTCGATTTTCATGCCGGTCAGGGTATTTATCAGGGAAATGGCGTCCGCGCCCGCTGCTTCCGCCGCTTTTGCCATCTCACCGATGTCCGTTACATTGGGGCTTAACTTCATGATAATGGGCTGCTTTGCATGCTTTTTAATTTCCGCGGTAATCTCTTCCAGCGCCTCCTTCTTCTGTCCAAAGGCAATGGCGCCTTCCTTTACATTGGGGCAGGAAACGTTGATTTCCAGCATGTCCACGGGTTTGTCCGCCAGCTTTTCCACCACTTCCACGTAATCCGCAATGGATTTTCCGCACACGTTCACAATCACTTTTGTATCGTACTGCTGTAAAAACGGAATATCTCTTTCCATAAAGACATCGATGCCCGGGTTCTGCAGACCGATGGCATTTAACATACCGCCATATACCTCGGCAATTCGCGGTGTCGGGTTGCCGGGCCAGGGCACATTTGCCACGCCCTTGGTTACAACTGCGCCTAATTTATTCAAATCCACAAATTCACCGTATTCCATACCGGAGCCGAAAGTACCGGAGCCTGTCATAACGGGATTTTTAAATTCCACACCTGCAATTTTCACACTTGTATTCATCAGATTTCCACCTCCTGTGCCTCAAATACGGGGCCTTCCGTACAAATTCTGGTGTTGTTCACATGGGAATGCGGGTCCTTCTTTGCCGTCTTTACCACGCATCCCAAGCAGGCGCCGATTCCGCATGCCATGTGTTCCTCTAAGGAAATATAGGCGGGAATGCCCGCTTCTTCCGCATACTTTTTAATGGCACGAAGCATGGGCATGGGGCCGCATGCAAAAATCATGTCGGCGGTAAGCTTGTTTTCCCGGATGGCATCCATGACATTTCCTTTGGTGCCCAGACTGCCGTCCTCCGTGGCAATGTATAAATCCCCTCTTCTGTCCAAATCCTTGTCCAGAAAGGTTTCACTGTTGCGGTAGCCGACGATAATCTGCTTTTCTCCCTGAATGGTCTTGGCAAGCTGCACCATGGGAGGAATGCCCACGCCGCCGCCGATTAAGAACACCTTCTTTCCTTTCGCCAAATCTGCCGGAAATCCATTTCCCAGGTTGCCGAGCAGTTCCACGGTATCCCCGGTATTCAGGGTGGCAAACTCACCGGTTCCTTTTCCCACCTTCCGGTATACCAGACGCATCATATTTTCTGTGGGAATAACCTCGCAGATACTGATGGGACGGCCCAGCAGTGCACTTTTATCCTTAGGATATACGCATACAAACTGTCCGGGACGCGCCGTTTCCGCCAGCTCCGTGCTCATCCACAAATCATAGATGTCCGGACCGATTTTTTTCTGGGAAAGCACCTTTGCCGTTACTTTCTTCTTTGTCATGATTGTTCCTCCTCACATTTACTGTAAACTATCTTTCCCCCGCAAATGGTGTAATAAACCTGTCCTTTTACTTTTCTGCCAAGGAAGGGGCTGTTCTGGGATTTTGAAACAAAACCGTCTATCACATACTCTTCCTTCGGGTCAAACAACACAATATCCGCCGGGCCGTTTTCGGCAAGTCTGCCTGCCGGAAGATGGTATAAATCCGCCGGATTGCAGGTCAGCTTTTCCAGTACCGACATCAGTGTCATATCTCCTGTTTCCACCAGTTCCGTCACACTTAAAGGCAGTGCCGTTTCCAGTCCGATGATGCCGCTGGGTGCCTCCGTAATCGGCTTTTCTTTTTCTTCCTTGCTGTGCGGAGCGTGGTCTGTGGCAATCATGTCAATGGTGCCGTCTTTTAATCCCTCTATTATGGCACGTCTGTCACTTTCTTCCCGTAAGGGCGGGTTCATCTTGGCAAGGGTGCCGTATGCGATGACCGCATCCTCCGTCAGGGTAAAATGATGAGGCGTAGCTTCTGCATGGATATTGCTGCCGCGCTTCTTTGCCTGACGCACCAGTTCCACCGCTTCCTTTGTGCTGATATGCTGGATGTCAATCGCCGCGCCGGTCTTTAAGGCAATCTCCAAATCCCTGCCCACCAAGTCTATCTCCGCTTCTCTCTTAGAGCCGCCGATGTGGTAATGGGCTGCCGCTTTTCCCGCATTCATGCCGTTGTTCTCGATATAAGCGGGATTTTCCTCATGAAAGCTTAAGGGCATCTGAAGCGCCGCCGCCCGCTTCATGGCTTCTTCCACAATTTCTTCCGATAAAATGGGCACACCGTCATCGGTAAAGCCCACCGCACCTTTTTGCGCCAGCTCTTCCATGGGCACGATTTCTTTTCCCTGCATACCCATTGTCACGGTTGCACAGGTATACACATGGATGCCGGTCTGCTTTCCTTTTTCTATCACGTAACGGAGTGTTTCCTCATTGTCCACACAGGGCTTCGTATTTGCCATCAGAACCACGGTGGTGTAGCCGCCCTTTGCCGCTGCCTTCGCACCGGTTTCGATGTCTTCTTTATAGGTAAAGCCCGGGTCCCGGAAATGGGAATGCACGTCCACCAGTCCCGGCGCCGCCACAAGCCCCTTAGCATCAATCACCCTAAGAGGAGCCGGTTCTGCCGCCAGTTCTTCTTCCTTTATCTGACCGATTTTAACAATTTTTCCGTCTTTTAACAGGATATCCGCTTTTTCTTCCCTGCCGCCGGCGGGGTCTGTCACATAAGCATTTTTTATGAAAATCATCTGCTTTTTCCTTTCGCCATCCGCTCTGCCCTCTCATTAAGACATGGGATTTTTGTCTGTTTTCTTGTCTTTTAGAATATCATATTTTCCGCATATGGAATACCTTTTTTTCATAACTATTAATAACATCCTGAATCAGAAAGGAAATTTTATGCGATTGTTAAAGTTCTCTGCCGTTTTGCTTATCGCCGGTCTTTTCCTGCTTTGCGGCTGCAGCCTGGGAACCGGTGAAAACACCAAGCTCCGGGATATGGAATTTACGGTACTTTCGGAAGATGTTCTTCCGGATGAATTAAAGGGACTCATTACCGAGAGGAAAAAGGACGCCTTCAGTTTTACATATACTGATGAAAGTTATCTGTATCTGTGTGTCGGTTACGGCGAGCAGCCCACCGGCGGTTACAGTATTGCGGTAAACGAACTGTATCTGACGGAGAACGCCATTTGCGTGGACACCTGTCTGCTGGGCCCCTCTCCCAATGAAAAAACCTCCGACGCCCCTTCTTATCCCTATATTGTCATCAAGACGGAATATATGGATAAAACAGTGGAATTTCAGTAATTGTCTTTCCCTCCTTTGTATGGTAAACTAAAATTGATTACGCATACAAAGGAGATTCTCCATGCTTCGACTGATTATTGTAGCAACCTTCGTTATTTTGTTTTTAATCTGCTCCATTCCTCTCTTTTTTATCGAGTGGCTTATCGGCAAATGGAAGCCGGATGTGAAATCCCGCAGTTCCCTTGCCATTGTAAACTGGGCATTCCGCGTGGTCGCTTTTCTTTCCGGCACCAAGGTTATTACCATCGGAGAGGAAAACGTACCGAAGGATAAAGCCGTACTGTATGTGGGAAACCACCGCAGTTTTTACGACATTATTTTAACCTATCCCAAAGTGCCGCGTCCTACCGGCTATGTGGCAAAAAAGGAAATGCTCAAGGTTCCCCTGCTTTCTGTCTGGATGAAATACCTGCACTGCTTATTCCTGGACCGTGACAACATAAAGGAAGGCTTAAAAACCATTCTGCAGGCCATTGAAATGGTAAAATCCGGCATTTCCGTCTGCATTTTCCCGGAAGGCACCCGCAACAAAACCGCCGATACCTTTCTGCCGTTCCACGAAGGAAGCTTTAAGATTGCCGAGAAATCCGGCGCACCGATTATTCCCATGACCATCGTCAATTCGGCAGCCGTTTTTGAAGACCATTTTCCCAAAATAAAAAAGGCCACCGTAGTCATTGAATACGGTAAGCCGATTTACTTAAACGAAATGTCCCGGGAAGAAAAGAAAGCAATAGGCACCACCGTGAAAGCGGTCATTGAAGAAACCTATTTCCGGAACAAAGAAAAATATTTCGGAGAGGCAAAGTAAGCCTCTCCGTTTTTTATATAAAAGTACAGATAATTCATATCATTTATATGGCTAATTAAAAATATTTTGAAATAGTTATTGACATTTTCTCCTTATTTGTTATACTAAAGAAAAATCTGCTTAAAATATTTTTGAAATAGCATGTTGCTTTCTTCTACTGATAGCAAACATTTTATAGCAAGCATTCCGGGAGCACAGTTGTATGGGTGAAAACAATATTTTTAAAGTCCTTGCCGATAAACAACGGCGGGATATTCTGGTGATGTTAAAGGACGGCAGGCTGAATGCCGGAGAAATTGCCGAAAGGCTTTCCGTGACACCGGCTGCCCTGTCCTACCACTTAAAGCTTCTAAAAGGCGCCGATTTAATTATGGAATATAAGAGCAAAAACTTTATTTATTATGAACTCAATACCACGGTACTGGATGAATTGATTTTATGGATTGAACAGTTTGGAGGGAGTCGAAAATGAAAAAACTGATGTGGATTGTATCTGTTATTCCTTTGCTTTTTACCGCTGTTGCCTTACAGTTTATGCCCGATACCATTCCCATGCATTCAAATCTGGCAGGAGAAATCGACCGGTGGGGAAGCAAATACGAAAGCTATATTTTCCCCTTATTGATTTTAGCAATCACTCTGTTCTGGCATCTTTTTACCCGGCACTTTGAAAAAAAGGCAGACCGGGCAAAATCCGACAAAGAGCGGGCAGAAGCGCAGTCCAATGCAAAGTTCCTGCCGATTGTCGGCTTATCCATGGCAGCGATGTATACCGTCATGCAGGCATTTATCCTGTACGGTTCCTATCAGACTGCCGTCACAGACAGCACCGTTACCTCTGTCGATATTGCCAAGGTTTCCTGTATCATACTGGGCGGCATCTTCATTGTTCTGGGAAATTTCATGCCCAAGACCCGGAAAAACTATCTTTTGGGTGTGCGTATTTCCTATAGTATGTACAATGATACCACCTGGCGGAAAAGCAACCGTTTCGGCGCCGTTGCCATGATTGCCGCCGGTATTCTCACCGTCCTCACTTCCATTTTCTTAAACGGCAACGCGGCAACTGTTATGATGCTGATTTACCTGCTTGGTGCCACAGCTGCTACCCTTATTTATGCGAAGAAAGTATATGACATAGAAAAAAGTTTAAGATAGGCACTATCTCAATGAAAACCTCTGTCAGCGCCTACCACTTCTGCTTTTTCAAAACAACAAGAGCGGGAAATGAAAATTCCATTTTCCGCTCTTGTTGTCTTATTCTTCTCTCGTCAATGCTTCCACGACTTTGGCAAAGCCCATTCCGTGGGATGCCTTAACCAGTATGGTATCGTTCGGTTCCAGCAAATCCGGGAGGCTATCCATCAGTTCGTCCCTGTCGGCAAAATACCGCACATCCTGCGAACCGTCGTAAGCTTCCAGCGCCGCATCATACATAGCTTTTGACAGCGTTCCTACACAGTAAACGGCATCAATGCCCTGTTCCACCGCATATGCTCCCACTTCCGCATGGAGGCTGTCTTCCTTTTCTCCCAATTCAAACATATCTCCTAAAATGGCTACCTTGCGGTCCGTTGCCGTTGCCAGCAAATCTATCGCCGCTTTCATGGAAACCGGATTGGCATTGTAGCAATCATCAATCACAAGTTTATCCTTTGTTTTAATCAGATTGCTTCTGCCTCCCACCGGGGTAACATTGTGAATGCCCGCATGAATTTCCTCTAAAGAAAGTCCAAGCAGCCTGCCGACAAGCGCCGCTGCGGTAGCATTGATTACCATGTGAATGCCCGGAAGCGAAATTTCAATCGGGCAGCTTCCTTCCGGCATATGTAAAACTGCCTTGCTGCCGAGCAGTCCCAGATTTTCAATATCCGTTGCGTATACTTCAAAGCCTTCCCTGTCGGAAATGCCGAAATGATGCACTTTTTTGCCATTCACTTCCGTAACAGCCGCCAGCAGGTCATCCTCACCGTTCAGACAGACTTCGCCGCCGTCCTTCATGTAATGGAAAATCTCTGTCTTGGCGCGGAAAATACCTTCCCTGTTGTGAAGATTTTCCAGATGACACTGTCCGATATTTGTAATGACACAGATGTCAGGCTTTGCCATTTCGCCTAAGCGGCTCATTTCTCCGAAATCACTGATACCCATTTCCACAACAGCCACTTCATGTTCTTCCTGAATGCGGAGCAATGTCAGCGGCAGTCCGATTTCGTTGTTAAAGTTGCCCTCTGTTTTCAGAACACAGTACTTTTCGGAAAGCACGCCCGCAATAAATTCCTTGGTGCTGGTCTTACCCACACTGCCGGTAATGCCCACCACTGGGATAGTCAGGCCGTTGCGGTAAAAGGAAGCCACCTTGCGCAGCGCACGCAGAGAGTCATCCACCAATATGTACGGTCCCCAGGCTTCTGTCGGAACCCCGTAAGCCGCTTCCACCTCTTCCGGTGTCATGCAGGTAACCACACATGCCGCTCCTTTTTCAAACACCTGACCGATGAAACGGTGTCCGTCCACTTTTTCTCCCTTAGTGGCAAAGAAAAGACCGCCCTCTTCTATTTTCCGGGAGTCAATGACCGCGCAGGTAATTTCCCTTGTTTCGTTTCCTCCTGCATTTTTCAGTTCGCTGCTGCAGGCTCTGGCAATATTCTCCAAGGTCAGATTTTTCATAAAGGTCTTCCTTCCTGTTCTTTTCGGAAATGACAAGCAGTCTTTCCCGAAATGTTTATTTTTTCAGTGAAATCGCAATCAGCTTTTCACAAAGCTGTTCATAGCTGATACCGATGGCAGCCGCTTCCTGGGGTAAAAGTGACGTAGGTGTCATTCCCGGAAGGGTGTTGGCTTCCAGACAGTACATATCGCCGTTTTCTCCCATCATAAAATCCAGACGGGCATAGTTTTTCAGGCGGAGCGCCGCAAATCCTTTCTCCGCATAAGCCTGCATCTGCTTTGTCTGTTCCGGTGTCAGGTCCGCCGGGCAGGTTTCCACGGTACTGCCTGCCTGATATTTATTCTTATAATCATAAAATCCCTGTTTCGGTGCAATTTCAATAATGGGAAGCGCCTTCCCTTCCAGCAGACCTATGGAAAATTCCCTGCCCTTTATGTACTGCTCCACAACGGCTTCCTTATCGTATTTGAATGCTTCTGCCTTAGCCGCCTCATATTCTTCTTCATTTCCTGCAATGCTGACGCCCACGCTGGAACCGCCGCAGCAAGCTTTTACGATGCAGGGGAATGTAACTTCTTCCGGTTCTTTTTCCCCTTTCTTTAAGCGGAAACCCTGCGGGGTGGGAACACCGTACTGCCGGAAAATATCCTTGGTCAGTCCCTTATCCATGCTGAGTGCGGAAGAAACATAATCCGTGCCGGTATAGGTAATGCCCATTAAATCAAAGCATGCCTGAATTTTACCGTTCTCGCCGTTTTCGCCGTGCAGCGCCATAAACACCACATCCGCTTTCTGGCAGATGGCAATGACATTGGGACCGAAGAAGTTTTTCTCCCAGTCGGGACGCAAGGCTTTTACCTTTTCAATATCGGGATTGGTTTCCTTGATACCGCTTACCTGTGCTTCCCAGTTGATGTCCTCTTCAAAAATATGGGAAATATCGCCCTCATAGCCTAAGAAAACATCCAAAAGCACCGCATGGTGTCCGTTTCCTTTAATTGCCTGATAAATTTTCTGACCGGAAATTAACGACACATCTCTTTCTGTGCTGATTCCGCCTGCCAAAACTACAATATTCATCCTTCCGTCCTTGCCTTTCCTATGATTTTCTTCATTCTTGTGTCCGCATATCCTGCTTAACAATCTTCTGTGTTCATACTTTTTCTTGTTTTATATTATAATTCCCTGCTCGCCATTTCGCTGAGGAGCAAAAGATATGCCGCTGTTTCTTCATCAGTCTCGTATAAGAGGCTTTCCGCTTCCTCATTGATGCCTTCAAAATACCGGGCGTAATTTTCCGTAAGCGTGCCGTACTCATTGTTGGTAATTACATAATTACAGGAAGCAATGAGGACACCCTCCCACCAGACCTGCATCTGTTCCCCGGTGGTAATGCTGCTGCCGATGCCGTAAGACATATCCTTGGCACAGGCGGCAATTTCCTCCGCCCGGTTCAACAGCACCATCAGTAGTTTGCCGCAAAGCTCCACATCTATTTTCCGCTTCGTGGAAGCATAGGTAAAAGTTCCGAATGTCTGGGCACCGTTATCCACAGTTTCCGGCAGCCGTTCCGCCGCTTCTTCCTGCACTTTGGAATATTTTTTCTGCCCGGTTGCCCGGTACAGCTCGCCCGCCGCATAAAAAAGCAGCTCCGGCGGGGTATCTTCCTCCTGACTCACCGTTTTCCAGACTTTGTCAGCCGCCTGCAGGCAGGACGTGGCATAATTGCTGTCCTTTTTCTGATAACTGTAACTGAACTTGGCAAGCACTGCGGAAATCCACGCCGTTTCCTCATAATCAGAATTGTCCAGCTTTCCGTACAACCACTCTATGTAAGTACGAAGTACGGCAAAAAATGCCTCCTCCGTATCCGCATCCTGTGTATAAACGCCACCGTACAGCTCGTAAGAAAGCAGCAGCAGAGAAACCGTTCTGCATGCCTCTTCTATCTCATCGTCCGCAAGAGCTTCCGGACCCTTTAATTCGTTTATTCCCTCTGCCAGTTTCCCGGAAAGGCCGCCCTTTTCGATAGTAAACGGATAGGAATACCCAATGTAGTCGCAACGGATTTCATATTCCCCCTCCGTTGTAAGCTCCGAAAAATCTCCATAGCCATTATATTCTTCTGTCAGGGCGTTGTATACAACATCCTGCAAATCTCCGGTAAAAATTACTGTTTTTTCTGTCCTGTCTATAATTTCATAATGCCCGGGAAGCTTTTTGCCCCGGAAAATCACCGTTTTCCTGCCATTCTCCGGATAGCCGCTGCGGGAAACCAACACGCCCGGCTGCATATCGGGCAGTTCGTAGGCAACCGAAAAACCGGCTGCTGTGGAACCGTCGCCATCGGCTTGGGCTCCCGCCACAGTACCGTTGGCTCCGGCATCATTTCCCGCCGCATCATTATTCACTTTATTTTCCAAACCGCAGCCGCTTAGCAAAACCATTGCAAGCAGCATTGCCGTTATTTGCTTCCACTTTTTCCGCAATCTCATCACCCTGCTTATTTTACCATGAAAAAAATGCCCGGTAAAGTGCGGTTTATGCTTTCAATTTTCATTGGAATAAAACTTCTATAGTCTATTACTGTAAAATTCCCATTATCATTGCCTTGAATATACTATAAAAAAGAATTACCGCAACAACCAGCAACAACTTCTGCTAATAAATGCGGTAACCTTTTTATGTGACATGTCACTTTTTTAATATTATTTATACATATCCAAGTATCCAGTCAATCTGGAAACGGAAGTTCTGAAATTTAACCTATTCATTTGTGAAATAGAATTCTATTATATACTCTCATTATTGTATATATTTTTTTCCTTTTATTGCATACCATCTTATTCTTTTCCGGCATCGTACACAATCCTGCCGTCAATAATGGTATAAAGTGTCTTGGTGAAAACT
Organism: Lachnospiraceae bacterium UBA5899; assembly: GCA_002432425.1. Lineage (GTDB taxonomy): Bacteria > Bacillota > Clostridia > Lachnospirales > Lachnospiraceae > Acetatifactor. The sequence goes on along the minus strand of DJEL01000041.1, from coordinate 4,323 downwards.
TCCATGGGATTGCCGGTAAAAACAGCAATGTCCGCATCCTTTCCCACTTCAAGACTGCCTACCCGGTCTGCCACGCCGCAGATTTTTGCCGGGTTAATGGTAATGGCTTTTAAGCCTTCTTCCATGGGAAGTCCCGCCTTGACCGCCATTCCGGCACAGATGGGCAGGGACTGGATAAGCGATACGGGGTGGTCCGTGGTAATTGCCGTCAGCATTCCCGCTTTCTGTAAAATACCCACGGTTTTGAACGCCACATTCTGCACTTCGATTTTGCTGCGGCTGGATAAATCCGGTCCTACGATGGCAGGAAATCCTTCCTGTGCCAGCCGATCCGCCACCAGATGTCCCTCGCTGCAGTGGTCCAGCGTCATGCGGAGTCCGAATTCCTTGGCAATACGCACTGCCGTAAAAATATCATCCACCCGGTGCACATGTGCTTTCAGGGGGATTTCGCCGCTGAACACGGCTTCCCACGGTTCCATCCGGAAATCCGGTTCAAAATTCTTGTTCTCTTTTTTCTTTTTCAGGTATTCCCTCGCATGAAAAAGCTCTTCCCTGAGCATGCCTGCAATCGCCATTCTGGTTGACGGGCTCTTTCCCATTCCGGAATAATTGACCTTGGGATTTTCGCCGAACGCCACTTTCATGGCTGCCGGTGCCTTTACAATCAAATCATCGATACAGCGTCCGAAGAGCTTTAAGAACGCAAACTGCCCTCCCACCACATTGGAGCTTCCCGGGCCAATCATGGCAGAGGTAATGCCCGCTCTCACGGCATCCGAAAAGCCGGCATCCATGGTGTTAATGGCATCAATCGCCCGAAGATAGGGGGTAATGGGGTTGACATTTTCGTTGCAGTCATCCCCTTCCATGCCTTTTTTCTCCTCGCTGATACCCACATGGCAGTGCGCCTCTATGAGCCCGGGCATGACCCAGGCTCCGTCTACATTGATAATATTTTTCTGGCAGTTGCAGCCTGTATTGTGGATGGAACCCTCCTTGATTTCCGCAATTTTTCCGTTCTGGATGCCAATAGTTCCGTTTTCATACACCCTGCCCGCCATAGTCAGTATTTTTCCGCCTGTGATATAAAGCATTATTGCAGTGCCCCCATAGGGTCAACCGCTGCGCCGTCATGCAGCAGTTCACAGTAAATGTTGGCACCTTCCGCACTGTAATATTTTGTAGGCGCCGCCACGGTACCGATGACGCTGCCTTTTTCCACATAGCCGCCTTCTTTCACCTGAATATCCTTCAACTGTCCGTATACCACTTCGTAACCGCCGCCGATATTTAATTTCACGGCATTTCCGATTTCCGCATCCGTATAAACGGACTCCACGGTGCCGGACGCGGATGCATATATGGTGGTTCCTTCCTCTGCCGCAAGCACCATGGCTCTGCTGTATTTATACTGGTCCAGGGTAGCAAAATAAACGGTTTTATCCATGCTATAAGGTATCAGCACATTGCTGTTTACCGGCCATACAAAATAATCGCCCGCCTGCCAGGAAATTTCCTGTTTCTTCACATGGGAACCGCTGGTTACCTCTTCGCCTGCATCGGCAAGGTCATTTTCTTTCTCCACTTCGGAAGTCATCCCGGTTTCCTCAGCCTCATCCACCAGATTAGGAGCAGGCTCCTCTTCTCCTGCATGTGCCGTTTTGCCGCCGCTGTTTGCGATATCTCCCGTAAGTCCCGGAATTTCCACGTCACCGGAGCCCACCTCTTCCATCGGCGTATAATCCAAATCGTCCTCCTTGGCAATGGGGTCGCTTAAATTCTGAAGCTGTTCCTGCATCTGATTTCCGGTATTGCCCAGCTCGTCCTTCACCTGGTTTTCCAACTGGTCAAAATTAATCTGGTAGCCATCGTTTTTCTGCTCACTGTTGTTATTTTTCACATAAACGCCGGTCATGGTCAGCGCCATCAGTACAAATGCCGAAGAAGCAATCATGATAATTTTCTCTTTTTTAGTAGCATTCCTGCCTCTTTTATATCCATTATCCCTTCTCATTTTGCTATGCATCCTTTCCTTATTTAATTTATTTTTATCATTCCATAGGATTTTCACAGGACCTTCTTTTCCATATGGTTCAGATATAACTTCTGTATGCATAGTCTTGCCTGATGTCGGGGATTTATGCAAAAGAAAAAGAACGTGCAAAAAAATAAAAATTCTTTTACCCGCTCTTTTCTTTTGCAATGGTTTATTGTGCCTTGTCCGGATGCTTTGCCATATCCACATGCTGGATTGTGCCCGCGGCGCCGTTTTCATACAAAAAGATACCGGTGTTCCGGATTATGCCGTTGGTTTCATTTTTCGCATTCTTTAAGGAAAAATCCGTGGAAACATTTTGCAGACAGATGGCTCCCACGCCCTTTTCCGCAAGGCTGTAAAGTCTGTCATTGCCGTTTTCATCCTTGCACCAGATTTTCAGGGAATTAAAAATCGCATCATTTTCGTCAATCCAGCCGTTGCCGTCTTCGTCATAGGCTGCCAGCTCATCAAAACCGTTGCCGCTGCCCGGTCCGAAGAGTTCACTGCCGTCACCGATAACTCCGTCCCCGTTTTTATCCAGCGCCAGATAGCCGCTTCCGCTTCCCAGACCGGAAATCAGTTCTTTTTTGCCGTCGCAATCCAGGTCAAAATAAAACTTCTGGTCAGTAAGCTCTGCTGCGTTGCCGTCAAAATTCAAGACGAGCGGGTCACAGGTATCCACGGTCATTTCTTTACTGAAAGCCGCCTGAAAACTCCGGGACATGCCTACATCCACACGGATATTGATTTCCCTGCCGTCAGCCGTACGCACAATTCCGTTTGTGGAAAAATACGTGCTTTCCTGTTCTGCATACTGCTGCTCTACCCGATAAGTTATCATGCCGGCGTTTTGCAGGGTTCCTGTCTGCAGCGTCTGAGCCGGTACCTCCGTCTGTTTTGCCGAAATCTCCCTATCTTCAAATATTTCTTTTGCTTTTTCTTCGCCGAAAAGCATGGCAAAAATAGAACGGATTGTCTGCTGCCTGAACTGCTCAAACACCGAGCCGGTGTCCTGCCGCACCTCCAGATGCGTTATCCGCAGGTTGCCAAAATAATTTTTCAGGCTGTCGTAGGTCTGGGAAGCTTCCGGTTCCTGAATATTCTCCTGTTTATTATTTTCTCCGTAAGTATTTTCATACTTGCCGTTTTTCCCGGTAGTTTCTTCCTGACCGTTCATTTCTTTTGTGCCTGCATCCTGCAGACCTTTGTTAAACTGAAAACGCTGCGTCACACTCCACGAGGAAGTGTATCTCCGTGACGACTGCATTATCATATTACTGGAACTTATCTTCAAGTTTGCCCCCTTCTGCCATTAAGGCCGGCGGTCCCTTGCTCTTATTTTCCTTCCTTGTCCCATAAAAACAAAAATGATATCATAAGGGCTTCCTTTTCCTTTCTGATACCATCCGTGGCGACCATATGTATAATAGATGCGCACTGCAGTTGCGCATCTGTAATACATATCGGCAAATATGGGATTTACTTTAGGGCTGATGTCCGTTCCGGGCAAACTCACCCATTCTTATTTTTTACCTTCCAGAATAACTTTTACTTTTTCTTATTTTCAAGAATATCTTTGACTTCCTCTATATTCTTATCGGTAACTGCTGCTATCTGCTCAGCAGTGAGACCATTTTTATGCATGTTGTTAAGCAATTCCGTGCATGCTTCTTTTCTGCCTTTTTCCAGACCTCGCTGTAATCCAATCTCAATGCCGTCTTCCAAAATTCCTTCACCTAAATTACACATCTCGTTCACATCCTTTCTGAATTCTTCTTCCACAGGAACATCGTATTCCTGTAATATGTTTAATTTTTCTTCCACTGTCAGTTTCTTGGAAAATACAGCACCCAGAAGCCGGTGGAGTTCATCCAGATGGAATACACATTTTTAATATCATCGTAATGGGAACCCACAAAGTCCCTTTCCTTCTGGGCGGAAATTTGTCTGCATACATAGAAAATGGACCGGTTTAAGATTTTATACTTCTTCGGCTGATTTTTCTGTATCTCCACGTTGATGATAATCTGGGTCAGCGGCTTCTTTTCGCCGTCGGATGCCTTTTCTTTGCTCCGTTCCGGCAGCCGCACATAGCAGATAATATCAAATCTGGTCAGTCCCTCGTTGATTTCCTGATTTTCCGTGTTTAATCCGACCACACGCTGCCCGTTTTCCTCCCGGGCGGCATTGGTCAGTCCCGGCTCCACCGGTACCTTGCTGATGTAAGGCTCCCCTTCAATGTAGGGAATGATGTCTTTCGGCTTCATTCCCCGGAAAGCATC
>DJEL01000011.1:26207-31340 GCA_002432425.1 Lachnospiraceae bacterium UBA5899 | reverse complement strand
ATTTTAAGTATACAATAAACATCCCATACCGTTGTCACAATCGTCTTAATGAGGTTAAAAACGGTCTCAATGATTGTCTTATAAAGATTGAAATAAGTTGTAACCAGGGTTTTGATAATGCCAAATACCGTCGTAAAAATGGTCTTAATGGCATCCCATCCCATCTTCTTTGCCAGCTCATTCAACGTATCCATTGTATTTACTGACTGTCCATCAACCGTAGACATGGAATCTTTCGTAATTCCCATTGTCGCCTGCACCTGTGACATTGCCGACTCAAAGTTTGCTGCTGTAGAAACTGCTGCTGTTCCAAGTCCTGTAACGCCTGCTGTAACAGGAAGTAATTTCTGACCTGCAGAGGAAATATTATCTCCTACAGTCTTTAACTTTTCTCCTGATGCAGCTATCTTTTGAACTGCCGTAGCAGACTGGTTCGCTTGTGTCTCTAATTTCTTTAAATCCTGTTCTGTCTCAATAATCTCTCTTTGCAGAGCATCATATTGCTCCTGGGAAATCTCCCCATTTGCAAGAGCTGTGTTTGTCTGAGCCGCTGCCTGTTTTAAGGTTGCGAGCTTATTCTTTGTTTCTTCAACAGCCTCTCCTAAGAGCTTATGCTTTTGAGCAAGCAGCTCTGTATTTCCCGGATCCAACTTTAGGAGTTTATTGACATCCTTAAGCTGCGCCTGTGTATTTTTAATTTCTCCGTTGACACCTTTTAGCGCGGTTTGCAACTTGGTAGTATCGCCACCAATCTCTACTGTAATTCCTTGAATACGACTTGCCACGCTTCTCACCTCCTAAAAAATGGCAACAAAAAAGGAGCATCTCTGCTCCTAAGAAAAAGCACCAGCCGCTAAGCTGATGCCATTCATTAATCTTGTAAGATTACTATATTTTCACACCCTTGCTCTTTCGCTTGAGCCTTACATTCTTCTTCAGTTGCTGCGATGCCCCTGATCACATCATTTTGATCTGTCCAGTAAAATGAAAAATCCCCTTCACCAAACATTTCCTTTTTTACTTCCTCCAATATTTGCATTTCAACAACATCTATTCTTGCCTGGAATTGCTCAGCTTTATTAACTGCTGTACCTTCTTCATGATGCATATACATATCAATTACATCATAGAGATCACTCTTAAATTTTACTGCAGCAACATCCGTATCAAAATAAACCCCGAATCCATTTCCATAAACTGTTGTTATTTTGTAACCCTGTTCTTTCAAGGCTAATGCAATAGCCATAATTCGTGAAAAAGGGATGTCAATGATCGGAAAGAAATTCTGCAAATCCTGATCAATAATATCATAAAAGCCTTTTTTCTTGATGTTTCTTATGTATTCTGCCTCTTCCTGATCCAACTGTTCTAAATAACTCAAAATACGTTCTTCCTCCTCTGTTATTTCCATTTGTCCAAATAATAAGTAGTCTGTTGTAACACCAAATATAGCTGAAAGATCTGCCAACATATAGATATCAGGCTTGCCGATTCCTTCTTGCCATGCAGATATAGTTTGTCTTGCCACATGCACTTTATCAGCTAGGTCCTGTTGTGTCATTTTATTTCTACTTCGAAGGATTTTAATGTTATCTCCGAATCGTACTCTTCTACTCATATGATACCTCCTGGTATTTGATATAAGAATTGTACCATCTATACACAAAAGAACCTAGCAAATCATTTTAACATCCTCCTAGAACTTATCGAAATCCTCCTGAGTTGCAAGAGCCGCATACTTGCATTCATCGTTCCTGCTCTCTACGAACATATCATTTACCATTCCAATGGATAAAAGATCCAGGTCTCTAATACTGATACCTAGTTGCACGCATCGAAGCAGGAATAGGATTAAGTATTTCAATACTCTCCGATGGCAATTCAAACTTTTGTCTGACATTTTTAATATATTTAGGATATTCATAATGATTGCTCTGATATGTAATCTGTGTCACCTTTTGTTGAACGATACACCATTTTTGGCATATCGTTCAACATAGCATTGCACTAAAAGATAACAAATTACATTTATTCCTCACATGGCTCATTTGCCCAGAAATCTTTAACAGCAACCTGAACACATGTAATAAATATTTGCTCGTCATCATCATAATCAAAGTTAAGTCCAAATCCTAATTCATTACTGATGAAACCCTCTTCATCCTCTTCAATACTAGGATCCTGAGCCTTAATCATTTCCAATATATCCTCGTAGAACAGTTCTGAATTAAGACATTTACCTAGCAAAGTCAACAGTTCAGGTGATGTACACAAAATAAAGGATACTCTTAAATCATCATCATACATAATCTGAAAATCATCATTACAATCATAAATAACTTCTTTTTTATATCCATACGGAGTATCTTTCCATTCTTCAAGCTCTGTTATAAGCTCATTTACCTTGTTCCTGTCCATTCCTAATTGAATTTGTCCGATAGATAAGCCAGGTTTTATCTCGTAACTCATATTCACCATATTCACCTCCAACAGCATAAGAATTCAATTGTTTATTTCATTTAATTAGATTTTATCTCTATTTAGGGGTGCAACTATTCGCGGACAACCATTTTTTGCCGATACAATCCCGGCGCACGTCAAAAGTCTCAGCAAATTTTTGCCCCCCTCTATAAAAATCAATATCAATTACACATTTTAACCAAGTTAAAACACAGTCACATCTATGCAGAAATTGCCCTGCAAACCGATTAGTTAGCGGCTTTTCGGCTTAGCAAGCAAACAGTCTCAACATGCCCCGTCCAGGGGAACATGTCCACCGCAACGCCCTTCTTCATGCCATAACCATGTTTCTTTAAGTATTCCAGGTCCCTTGCCAGCGTTTCCGGGTTGCAGGAAACATAAACCACCCGCTTCGGTGCAAGCTTCACCAAGGAGCTTAAAAATGCTTCATCACTGCCGCTCCGCGGCGGGTCCATGAAGACCACATCCACCGTTGTCCGTTCCTCTGCCATCTGCACCATAAACTGCCCGGCATCCTTTTCATAGAATGTGATGTTCTTCACGGCATTTCTCTTCGCATTCAGTCTGGCATCCGCCACTGCCGCCTTGTTTACCTCTACTCCGATGACTTGCTTGGCATGTTCCGATGCAATCAGTCCGATGGTGCCGGTTCCGCAGTACGCATCAAAAACCACTTCTTTTCCGGTAAGTCCCGCATATTCCATAGCTTTGTTGTAAAGCACCTCTGTCTGCTCCGGATTCACCTGATAAAAGGATTGCGGTGAAATGCGGAATGTTTTGCCGCAAAGCGTATCTTCAATGTAGCCTTTTCCGTAAATCACATAGTCCTTTTCACCCAATACCATGCTGGTGCCCCTGTTATTTACATTCAGGACAACCGTTGTAATCTCCGGGTGCTCCTTTAAAAGTGCCTTTACAAAGTTGTTTTTGGAAGGCAGGATGGGGGATGCCAATACCAGAATAACCAGAATTTCTCCCGTATTTCTGCCGCATCGGATAAGTACATGCCGGAATAATCCAAACCCGGTGTCCTCATTATAAGGCTTTATCTTAAATGACTTCAAAAGCTTGCGGATTGTTAAAATAATTCTGTCAGCTTCCTGATTTTCCAGGAGGCAGTTGTCCACCTGCACAATTTTATGTGTTTTCTCTTCATAGGTGCCGGAAATAATATTGTGGCGTCTGTCCTCGCCAAATACCGCATGCACTTTATGGCGGTAATGGTAGGGATTACTCATACCGATAATGGGTTCAAAGCTACCGAACTTTCCGCAAAGCTCCTTTACCTGCTTTTCCTTGTGCTTCAGATGTTCCTCATAGGAAACATCCAGGAAACGGCATCCGCCGCACTTTTTGTATACCTTGCAGGGCACCGCCGATTTCTCTTCCTGCTGTCTCCTGCTCTCCGGTTGTTCTTTATTTACGCGCTGCTTGCTGGTCTTCGATTGTTCCTTCGTTTCCTGTTGGTTCCTGTTCACTGGTTGTTCCTGATTTACATGGTCTTTCCTGATTTCCTTCTGTTCCTTATTCTCATGCTGTTTGTCTATTTTCTGTCGCTTCCCATTCTCCGTTTTTTTCCTGTTTTCCTGTAGCTTCCTGCTCTCCGGTTGTTCTTTATTTATACGCTGCTTCCTATTCCCCGATTGTTCCTTATTTACAAACTGCTTGCCACTCTCCAACCGTTTCCCATATTCCATCTTACCACTGTTCTCCGCCTGTCTCTTATTCTGCGGCTTCTTCTCCTGCCACTTTTTATTTCCCTGCTGCTTCTTGTTTTCTTCTCTCATTGTTCTTCTCCCTCTGCACGACCGCAGCCGAACTGCCGGACCTGCTCCACCATATGACCGATGTTGCCCTCCCCGGCAAATTTCTCCTGGTCAAAAAAGTCTTCTTCCGCCAAAGTTAAAAATCCCAAAGGATGCTTTTCTTCCCGTAAGTTCACATCTCTCTGCAGGGTTCCCACATACACTTCTACAAAGCAGTCCTGGTTATAATAGGTAAAATCCATCATGTGCGTCAATGTAAGATCTGCGCGTCCTATGCCGGTTTCCTCCTGCAATTCCCGGTATGCCGCATGAAAATGGTTTTCTCCCGGTTCGATTTTTCCGCCCACCAGATTATACTTTCCCAGATAAGGGTCCTTGGTTCTCTTGCAGAAAAGGAGCTTATCTCCTTCTTTATTAAAAACCATAATGCAATTATATCCTTGCATGGTATATCTCCTTTGATTTAAAGCATTTTTACAATTCATATCTTTTTGCTTCTCAGATTTTTTCTCTCTTTAAAGCATTTTTGTGGTTATGAGCTTTTTGCTTCTTGCTCTTTTGCACTCTTTAAAGCATCTTTGCAAATATCCTCATTTTGCTTCTCTTTCTTTCCAAACATCTTAAAGCATTTTTATACTTTTTACAAAAATGCTTCCTTTTTCTCTTCTTTTTCTAAAGCATTTTTATCATTCAAAGCTTTTTGCTTCCTTTTCCTCTTCTTCCTTTAAAGCATTTTTACAATTCATGTCTTTTTGCTTCATCCCTACAGCTTTTTCATAAAGCATTTTCCCCAAATTCTGCTTTTTGCTTCTTTTTCATTATTTCATTATGTCACATCCAAAATCCTGCCACAAGAAAAGCATGCGCATAAGACGCCTGCGGCGGG
>DJEL01000011.1:4188-26195 GCA_002432425.1 Lachnospiraceae bacterium UBA5899 | reverse complement strand
AGAATCCTGCTTTGCAGGATTCTGCGCCTGCGTCGGGTCGCTTAAGCGACATAATTCCACTCCGCCGCAGTGCGCTCCTGTCCGGAGGGCTTTATCGGAAAATTCAACGAAATTTCCGATAAAGCAGCGAAAAACCGCACCTTCAAGGTATTGCCCTTGAAAATGCGGTTTTCCTGCTTCTTTTAAGTAGTCGGAGTGACGTGATTCGAACACGCGACCTCTGCCTCCCTAAGACAGCGCTCTAGCCAAACTGAGCCACACCCCGAAGCACAAGATGTATTATATCCTGTTTTTTGGGAAAAAGCAAGTGCTTTTTTTAATTTTTTCAATTTTTTATGTTTTTTGTATTTTTGGTACTTTTTTGCATATTTTTACGTTGCCGGTTCCGTTCGTTTACCCTGTCTCGGAAAAGCATGTATATTGTGGCTGTCAGGGGAATAAAGAAAAGCATTCCCGGCACACCGAACAGACTACCTCCCACTGTCACCGCCACTAAAACCCAGATGGACGGAAGCCCAACGGAATTTCCCACCACATGCGGATAAATCAGATTGCCTTCTACCTGCTGCAGCACTAAAAATAATACAACAAACCACAACGCCTGTACGGGATTAGTCATCAGTATAAGAAGTGCTCCCACGGCACAGCCAATAAACGCACCGACTATGGGAATTAAGGCGGTCAGGGCAATCAGCACACTGATTACCAACGCATAGGGAAATCGGAAAACAGTCATGGATACCAGAAACAGACAGCCCAAAATCAGGGCTTCGGTACACTGTCCGACGATAAAATGACTGAAATTGGAAGCCAGAAGCCGCAGAACATACTGCACCTTATCACAGGCATAGGGCGAAAGATAGGCTTTCAGTATTCTTCTCCCCTGGTCAGCCAGCTTTTCCTTCTGCGCTACGATATAAACGGCAAAGATAACCGCAACAAAGCTGTCTACCACACCGCCGATGATATTACTTGCCATTGTATAGGCAGAGGAAAGTACACTACCCATGCCGCTTGTCAGAAATTGGCTTATATGTTTTCCAATTTCCACCCAGTCCGTTTCTTTAGTCTGCCATTTTTCTATCTGGGACAGAATTTCCGGATTATTGGCAAAAAGCTCCTCCAGATCCCTTAAAACTCTTGCCGTAAATGCCGGTATCTGAGTGCCAATCAGTAAAAAACTTTCCTGCAGCCTCGGAACTACCGTTACTATGACAACAACCAAAACGGTAACAATAAAAAGAAATGCCAATAACAGGCTGATGCCTCTTTTAAGCATTCTGCCGCTTTTCCCCCGCCATCTGCCGGGAAGGTTTTTCTCGATTGCCCGCATAGGCAGGTTCAGTACAAAGGCAATACATCCCCCTGCCGCAAAGGGCGCCAGAATAGAAAGGCACATTCCTATGCCTTTTACTACACTGCCACTGTATATAATGAGCAGTATCAGTCCCGCTGCAAACAGAAGCAGTCCCTTTATCTGTTTTATCTTTTCCTTATCAAATCCCATATAAATTCCAATCCTCTTTCACAATGTGCAGGCTTATGCATTCCCGCATATGAGCCTATCCCCTATCAATCCTTCGTTTCCAGCACCTTAAGCAGGAATTTCCAGACACGTTCTACGGAAGAGATGCTTAACTTTTCTTCCGTGGTGTGGATGCCCTGCATGTCGGGGCCTAAGGAAATGCAGTCCAAATCATCGATTTTGGAAGCCAGGATGCCGCATTCCAATCCGGCATGAATGGCCTGAAGCTGCGGCTTTTTGCCGTACATCTCTTCGTAAACCTTAACGCATTTCTCCCGAAGCGGGGACTCCACACGGTATGCCCAGCCGGGGTATTCGCCGGTAATGGTGGAAATACCGCCGCAAAGACGGGTAATGGTCTCCACCTTGGAAAGCAGCGCATACTTGGCGCTCTCTAAGCAGCTTCTGACGGAGAAGGAAGCTACAGCTTCCTTTCTATCGGTATTCAGCTCTAAAATACCCAGGTTCAGGGAAGTTTCCACCAGCCCCTCTACCTCGCCGCTCATGGCCTGCACACCGTTCGGGAATGCCAGCAGGGCAGATGCCAGACGCATGCTGCTTTCTTCATCGGCTGCCTCTTTTACCACTTCTCCCATATGCACGGTGGTAAGCTGGAAATCCGGGTCCTTGGTACAGAGCTCCGTGTGAATGTCCTTCTCTGCCTTTAACAGAATATTCTCCAGCAGTCTGCTGTGTTCTTCCGCAACAATAACCTCTGCCACCGTATGTCTCGGAATGGCATTGTCCGCAAGTCCGCCCTCCAAGGATACGATATGCACGGGAAATTCTTCTGCCATAAGATAAAGCAGTCTGCCCATAATCACATTGGAGTTGCCTCTTCCCTTGTCAATCATTTCGCCGGAATGGCCGCCGAGCAGTCCTTCCACGCTGATACGGTACAGTTCACCCGCTTTTTCTTCCATGGTGAGAGGGAAAAAGCAGTTAATTCTGGCACCGCCTGCACAGCTTGTTAGGAAAATGCCTTCTTCTTCGGAGTCGAGGTTCAGCATTCTTTTGGCTTTCAGACCGGACAAATCAATCTCCCTTGCACCGTCCATGCCCACTTCTTCATCCACGGTAATGATGACTTCCAGCGCCGGATGGGGAATATCGTCGGAAGAAAGTAACGCCAGTGCATAGGCAACGGCAATACCGTCATCCCCGCCCAGGCTGGTGTCCTTCGCATACAGAAAATCGCCTTCCACACCCAGTGTCAGACCTTCTTTTTCCATATCAATAGAAGCTCCCGGCTTCTTAACGGCTACCATGTCCATATGTCCCTGTAAAATAACTGCGGGCTCCTGTTCATAGCCCTTGCTTGCCGGCTTCTTTATGATAATATTCTTCATTTCGTCCTGTATGCAGGAAAGATTATGTTCTTTGGCAAAAGAAACCAGATAGTTGCTGATGCCTTCCACATTTCCCGAACCGTGGGGAATTTTACAGATTTCTTCAAAATAATGCCACACTTTCTGCGGCTCTTTGCCTTCTAATACGCTCATAGTATTTTCTCCTTTCGCAGCCTGTTCTCTCGGATGCATCCGAACACATAGAAAGAAAAACACTTCCCTTTGCAACGCTCATCACAAGTCTTTGCTTTCGGGAAGTGACTTAAAATCTTTGGGTTAATTATTTCGCATTTTCAACTAAGAAGTCAACTGCTTTTCTGATGGCAAGGTCTTCTTCTACCTGCTTCTTGCCCTTTTCTCCAAGCATTTCTTTAATCTTGTCTTCTTCCATCTGATACTTCTCAGACATATCCTTGATTTCTGCTGCATAATCTTCTTCGCTTGCTTTCAGGTTCTCAGCCTTAGCGACTGCTTCGAGTACCAGTCTGGACTGGATTCTCTTTAATGCCTGAGGCTTGGTCTGCTCCATAAGAGCCTGCGGTGTCATGCCGGTGAACTGCATATACTGTTCCATGGTAAGACCCTGCATTCTCATTCTCTGGGAGAACTCTTCGATAATCCGTCTCTGCTCGGTTTCTACCATTGCATCGGGAATATCCATCTTTGCGTCTTCGATAACGGCATCGATAACAGCTTCTTCCTTTGCAATCTTGGCAGCGTCTGCTTTCTTCATCTCTAAGGATTTCTTAACGTCTTCCTTGTATTCTGCCATGGTATCGAATGCGGAAACTTCGCTTGCGAATTCATCGTCTAACTCGGGAAGCTCTTTTTCCTTGATATCCTTAATCTTGCACTTGAAGGTTGCAGGCTTTCCTGCTAAATCCTTTGCATGATAATCTTCGGGGAAAGTAACGTTTACTTCTACTTCCTTGTTTAATTCTGCGCCGATTAACTGCTCTTCAAAGCCGGGAATGAAAGAACCGGAACCGATGGTTAAAGGATAGTCGGTGCCCTTGCCGCCTTCAAAAGCCACGCCGTCTACAAAGCCTTCAAAATCCAGAGTGGTGATGTCGCCGTCTTTAACGGGTCTGTCTTCTACGCTGATGGTTCTTGCGCTGTTTTCTCTTTCCTTTTCAATCTGTGCATTGATTTCTTCTTCGGTAACAGCAAGGTCAGCCTCGTCTACCTTGATACCTTTGTACTTGCCGAGGGTAACTTCCGGCTTTACTGCTACTTCTGCGGTAAAGATGAAATCCTTGCCCTTTTCAATCTGGGTTACGTCAATCTTGGGAGCGGATACGATTTCTTCTTCGCATTCATCCAGTGCTTTTTCGTAAGCATCGGGAATCAGTTCGTTGGCTGCATCTTCGTAGAAGATAGCGGGACCGTACATTTTTTCAATCATATTGCGAGGTACCTTGCCCTTACGGAAACCGGGTACACTGATTTTGTTTTTGTTTTTCTGATAAGCCGTTTCCAGTGCTTTCTCTAATTCTTCAGCGGGCACTTCAATGGTCAGCTTCGCCATGTTGTGTTCTAATTTTTCTACCTGTAAACTCATTGTTACAATTCCTCCTTAATGTCGTGGCTATAACCTATATACCCACAGTCATTTACAGATTATAGCATAAGAATGGGCGCTTGTCTATTCATTTTTGCAACTACCGTCCGCCCTGTTTTCCCTCTTTATAGTTACAATCTCCCCGTCTAAGAGAGATGCGTCTTCGCCGTCATGGGTGGAAACAAGAACCATACGTCCGTTTGCGTATTTGCGGATACAGTCCGCCGCTTTTTTGCGGTTCTCCCCGTCCAGTCCCGTAAAAGGTTCATCCAAAAGCAGGCAGTCTCCGCCGCAGGCAAGCGCCCTCGCCAGAGAAACCCGCCGTTTCATACCGCCGGAAAGCTCTTCCGTTTTTTTTAGAAGGACATCGGAAAGCCCCAGGTCCGTCAGAATTTGCTTTGCTTTTTCCTCTCCCGCTGCCGCTGCCACATTCTGCAGCACCGTGGTCCCGGGAAACAGTCTGTCCTCCTGAAATAAAACCGATGCATGGCTGCTGCCGGACACGCTTCCTTCCTTCGGGGCATAGATTCCCGCCATGGTAAGAAGAAGGGTCGTCTTACCGGCTCCCGAGGGCGCCATCAGACAGTAACTTTTTCCCTTCCGGTAAAGGGCATTCACATCCCGCAGCACCGGCTTTTCCCCATAGCTCTGGAACAGTCCGCACACCTTAACATCCTCTGCCGGGTAATCCTGTTCTTTCCCGGCAAGGAAAGGCTGCCAGTCACGCAGCTTCCGGAAGAAAAGCAAAAACAGCTTTTCCAGTAAAAAGGACAGCGCCACCACCACTGCCGTCCAGGCAAACACGCCCGCCGTATCCAGATATATTTTGGACTCATACAGAGCCGTCCCGATAGCCCAGCGGGGCGTACCGATAACCTCCGCCGCAACGCCTGCCTTAAAGCTCATGCCAAGCGCCGTCTGCAATGCCCCTTCCACAAAAGGCGCCAGTGCCGGCCGCACAATATACAATGCCCTCACGGGAAAGCGCAGATGAAAAACCTGTGCCATTTCCACGAGATTTTTATCCACATGGGTAAGCCCTTCCAGAAAACTGACGTATATAACAGGAAGAGTCACCAGAAAGGAAATTGCCACAGATAGGCTGTCCGCACCCCACCAGATGAGTAATGTCACCACAAAGGAAGCCACCGGAACCGCCTTGGCAAACTGCATAACAGGCGCCAGAAGTCTCTGCACGATACTGCTTTTATAACTGAATACCGCCAGCAGACAGCCGGCAAAAAAGGCTGCCAGAAATCCAATGGTTACCCTGAAAAGAGAGACTCCCACGGTTTTCCAGAAGGAGGCGGTAGCTGCCTCCCTCACAAGCGCCTGCAGGGTCTCCGCAGGACCCGCTATCAGAATTCGGTTGTGTACGAAAAATGCGGCAAGCTGCCAGACACCCAGCCAGAAGATAACTATGCCGATGCCTGCCAGCCTGTCTTTTGTTTTTTTATTCATAGTAGAAATCGTCTGCCGGGAGTTCTCCGCCGACAGATGTCGGGTTCAGGTCATATAAAACCTTCAGATAACCGGAAAGCGCCTCTTTCATTTCACTGCCCGTCATGCAGGTAATGTTGCAGGAAGGAATTGCCTTCTGTGCCACCGGTTCCTTGGCTATGATTTCCTGTGCCACGCAGAGGGCTGCGGTTTCTTCCACGTTGGAATTGGCAAAGTCCGCACTCTCCTTATGGTCTTTTAAGAACTGTTCTACGGCTTTTTTATGCTCCTTTAAGAAATCGTTCCGTACAATCGTAACACCGGTCAGCAGGCTGCTGCCGTCTTCCGCTACCTTATCCCATTCTTCCGTCAGGGAAGCACATACCTTTAAGGCATCGTTCTGTGCGCATGCCACCGTCACAAACGGCTGGGGAAGAAGTCCTACGGCATCCGGATTTTCGGAAAGAACCGCCGCTACTTCGGTTGCTTCGGATTTGTATTCCAGGGTCACGTCTTCCAGAGAAAGACCGTTCTGCGCTAACAGATACTGCAGGCAGTAATCCGGGGTTGTTCCTTTTCCCGTCAGATAAACCGTCTTGCCGGCAAGGTCAGTCACACCGGTAATATCATCCCTGCCGGATACCAGATAAAGCACACCGAGGGTATTGACATCCAGTACCGTAACGCCGCCGTCCGTCTTCTGGTAAACAATGGCTGCCACATTGGCAGGCAGCAATGCAATGTCCAGATCTCCCTTCACCACCTGGGCGGTCAGTTCATCCGCAGCCGTTGCCATGGTAAATGTGTAGGTATTCTGTGTATTGCCTTTTTCCGCTTCGTCCATCAGGTGCAGAAGTCCGATGGTGGTCGGTCCCTTCAGGGCTCCTACCCTGATTTCCGCACTCTCCTCTTTTTTGCCGCAGCCGGAAAGCACCAGCGCTGCCAGCATCACTACCATAACTGCCAGTGCCAGCAGTCCTTTTTTTCTTTTCTTCATAATGGTTTTCTCCTTGTCTCTATAATTAGTCTACGCTAACCATTGTAAATTACCTTTTCTGTTTTGTAAATCGGTAATTTCAATTCATCTTACAATAAAATCAGAAAAAAGAAAAGATAAAAAAAATGTATAAAGACATTTTCGGCGGATATACTATCATTAGTCATCAACGGCCCCCCCTCCCTTGATGCTGCTACCAACGATAAATTTAATACTTATCCTCCCCTTGAAGGGTCCCGGGCTTACCGTGTAGGCCCGGGGCTTTTTCGTTTCCGGTCATGCCCGTTCCTTGGTCCGCTTTCTTCTTTCCGGTTGTGGAATTTTCTACTTTGTGATACTCTGTAGAAAGAATTGAAGGAAACGGAGGTGCGGTATGGTTTCCAATCTGGAATATTATAAAACATTTTATTATGTGGCTAAAACCGGGTCTCTTACCCAGGCAGCCTCCTTACTGTCCATATCCCAGCCGGCGGTCAGCCAGGCCTTAAAACAACTGGAGCAGCAGACAAAAGCCAGGCTTTTCAAGCGCGTGTCCAAGGGCGTAAAGCTGACGGCGGAAGGCGAACTGCTCTACTCCTACGTGGCAAAAGGCTACGAACAGTTTCTGCTCGGGGAGGAACGTCTGAAGCAGATGCAGAATTTAGAGCTCGGCGAAATCCACATCGGTGCCAGCGACATGACCCTGCAGTTTTTCCTTCTTCCTTATTTAGAGCAGTTTCACGAAAAATATCCCGGCATCAAGGTGATTGTTTCCAATGCCCCCACGCCGGAAACCATAGAAAACTTAAAAAAAGAACAGATTGATTTCGGTGTTGTCAGCTCCCCTCTGCCGGAGGACCCTTCCGTATGTGCCCTCCCCGTGCGGGAAATCGAAGATATCTTCGTATGCGGCAGGCGCTTTATTTCCTATAAAAACCGGACACTGGACTTGTCCGTCCTGGAAACGCTGCCCCTTATCTGTCTGGAAGGTAATACCAGTTCCAAACATTATATGGAAGAATTTCTGTCAAAAAATAATGTTACCATCAAGCCGGAATTTGAACTTGCCACCAGTGATATGATTATCCAGTTTGCCCTGCGCTCCTTGGGCATCGGCTGTGTGGTGAAAGATTTTGCCCTGCCCTATCTGCAGTCCGGCAAGCTGTTTTCCCTGCGTTTCAACCAGATGATACCGAAGCGGAATTTTCTGCTGGTTACACCGGCGGGCGGTCGTATGTCCCCCGCTGCCGAAAATCTGCTGCACCTTATTTATCAGGATTTAAGAGAACGTCCGCAAACGAAATGATTTGTGAATCTGTTTGCCGTTCAGGAAAGGAAGAAAGATTTTTATGATTAAAAATGTAATTTTTGATATCGGTGATGTGCTTGTTTACTTCTCCTACCGGGAATACTTTGCTTCCCTCGGCTACGACGAAGCCATGATTGACCGCCTTGCCAAAGCCACCGTCTTTAACGAAGTCTGGTCCCATTTTGACCGTGGCGATTTAAGTGACGAAGAAATCATTGATTTGATGGTGAAGACGGACCCAGAAATTGAAAGTGATATCCGCCGTGTCCTTGTAAACTGCCACGACCTCGTGGTGCAGCACAACTATGCCGTTCCCTGGGTCCGGGAATTAAAAGAGAAGGGATACCATGTCTATTTTCTGTCCAACTATTTTGAAAAACTGATTCGGGAAAATCCCGAAGCGTTAAGCTTTATCAACTATATGGACGGCGGTATTTTTTCCTGCCGCGTGCATATGTTAAAGCCCGCGCCGGAAATTTACAAAGCCCTTTTATCCAAATACCAGTTGAAAGCAGACGAATGTGTCTTTTTCGATGATAGAAAAGTAAATGTGAAAGGCGCCAATGCGGTAGGCATCCACGGCATCGTTTTTGAAAACCTGACACAGGCAAAAGAAGCACTGACCCGCATGGAGTAATCCCGGGCAGTGCTTCTTTCTTTTATCCTATAACTCTTTTGTTTTGATACTCTTTGCTCTTATACGGACTTTATTTTTCACTATCTCTTATCCGCAGATTTTTTTGCTTCGCTTTGTCCCGAAGTCTTTCCGTAAGCATCCTTCGCTCCTTCGGCATCTTCTTTCATGCCTTCCAAAAGATGCACATCCGCCATGGTTTCTTTTCCGGTTATTTTTCCGTACATCCAGATATACATCCAGGTAAGCAGAGGAATGATGGCGGTTGCCAAGAGACAACCCATAACCCAGTTGCCTGCGGAAGAGGTATCTAAGATTGCCACAATCAGCGTCACTACATATAACATTACCAGAAGCACGATTGCTACCCATGCCGCAATCTGTTTACCTTTTCTGCTCACTTCATTCCTTCCTTTCTGCGTCAAAAAACCTGTTTTCTTATTTCTTTAAGGGACTTTCACGGTAGATGATATCGTCTCTGCCCGGTCCGTTGCTGACCATGGTGATGGGATATCCAATCTGTCCTTCGATAAATTCAATATAGTTCTTGCAGTTCTCCGGCAGCTCATCGTAGTTCCTGATGCCTCTGATGTCGCATTTCCAGCCGGGAAGAGTCTTTAATACCGGCTTTGCCTTTTCCAGTTTGTGAGTAACCGGGAAGTCCGTTGTCACTTCGCCGTCAATGTCGTAACCGACACATATGGGAATTTCATCCAGGTATCCCAGTACATCCAGAACGGTAAAGGCTACATCCGTGGTACCCTGCAGACGGCATCCGTACTTGGAAGCCACGCAGTCAAACCATCCCATACGTCTGGGACGTCCGGTTGTGGCACCGTACTCACCGCCGTCGCCGCCGCGTCTTCTCAGTTCATCCGCTTCGTCACCGAAGATTTCGGATACGAAAGCACCGGCGCCTACTGCGGAAGAATATGCCTTGCATACGGTAACGATTTCCTTAATTTCATAAGGAGGAATTCCGGCACCGATGGCACCGTAAGCTGCCAGAGTAGAGGAAGAAGTAACCATGGGATAAATACCGTGGTCCGGGTCCTTTAAGGTTCCTAACTGTCCCTCTAACAGGATGGTCTTTCCTTCCTTGATTGCCTTGTCCAGATATGCGGATACATCGCATACATAAGGAGCAACCATGTCTCTGTATTCCCGTAAGGTTGCAAGCAGTTCTTCGGGATTGATGGGATCCTTGTGATATAAATACTCTAAGAGAATATTCTTTGTTTCCAGTACACGGTAAACCTTTTCCTTCAATAACTCATCATCGAAAAGTTCATTTACCTGGAAGCCAATCTTGGCATATTTATCGGAATAGAACGGTGCAATGCCGGACTTGGTGGAACCGAATGAATTCTTGCCCAGTCTTTCCTCTTCATACTGGTCAAATAAAATATGATACGGCATTACAATCTGTGCTCTGTCGGAAATCAGAAGCTTGGGTGCCGGTACGTTTCTGTCCGTAATGGACTTCAACTCCTTCATCAGTACCGGAATGTTTAATGCCACACCGTTGCCGATAATGCTTACTGTATGCTGATAGAAAATACCGGACGGCAGTGTGTGCAATGCAAATTTTCCATAGTTGTTTACAATGGTGTGTCCTGCATTGGCACCACCCTGAAAGCGGATGATAATGTCTGCTTTTTCCGCCATCATGTCGGTAATCTTACCTTTTCCTTCGTCTCCCCAGTTTGCGCCTACTACTGCTTTAACCATAGTGTCCTCCCTTTCATCGACTCTCTCGATATCTGCTTTGCGCAGAAATTTGTGCCTTTCGCACTTACTCTATTATTATAGCCGATGTCGATACATAAGTAAAATCAATATTTATTATATGTGATATTTGTTTTAGTTATAGTTTGTTTTGAATAATGCATTTATTTACTGATTATCAGTTATGAAATATTTTTTCAATTATTTTAGATTCCGACAAAGAATTCTGTTCCATAAGCGCAAGCGGATTATATACCTTAGGTATATCCATAGAAAATCCAAAATTGTATACTTTAATATCTTTATCCGAATAGTATTGGGCAATTCTGGAGCCAAATCCGCCGCTCAATATTCCATCTTCTATCGTTATCACTATCTCATGCTTATCGGCTATCCATTCCAGTGTTTTTTTATCCAATCCCGTAATAAATCTCGGATTTATAACCGTTGCCCCTATGTTCATAGTTTTTTTGAGCAGCTTGGCTGTACGGACACCCAAGTCAAAAAAGCCCCCCAGTGCCATAATGCATACGCCTTGTCCTTCCCTGACTATTTTATATGAAACGGTATCGTATTCCTTCGCTACATCATAATTGCTGTATTGGACACCCGTCCATGGTACCCTGATTGCTATAGGTCTTTTCCGTTGTTCCAGACTCCAATCCAGCATCGCTATATACTCTTCCTTATTAACAGGTGCTAAATATGTCAAATTCGGTATATTAGCCAGCAAAGGAATATCCAGAATGCCTATATGTGTGTCATTATAATGTCCGAAAACAGATGCATGTGTGACAATAATGGTAGCCGGCAGACTGTTAATACACATTTCCTGCTGAATTTGATCATAAGCTCTTTGAATAAAAGTAGCATTCGTGGCAAATACCGGTTTACAGCCGCCTTTTGCCATTGCTGCAGCCATTGTAACCGCATTCTGTTCCGCTATTCCTACATCAATGTATTGTTTTCCTGCAAGTTCTCTTCTTTCTTTGTTAAAACCGATACATATCGGCGTGGATGCCGCTATAACTGCAATTTCAGAATCTTCCTTCATCTTGCCAAGCAAATGCTCCGCAACAATATTTCCATAATTTTCCGCTACATCCGAATTTTTCCTTTTCCCTGTTTTCTTGTCAAATGGGCGTGCCCAATGCCAGTTTTCTTTATCCTCTTCTGCGGGCTTAAAGCCCTTTCCTTTTTGGGTACAGACGTGAACCACTACCGGCACTTTTGTGTCCTTTACGTGATTCAATGCTTTAATCACCGCTTCTATGTCATTCCCCTTCTCCACTAATTGATATTGAAAACCTAATGCCTTAAAAAAATTGTTTGGAAGTGTTCCTGCGGATAATCTTAAATCCTTTAAATGTTTTCCCAATGCTCCATGATTTTCCGGTATGGACATTTCGTTATCATTAATAATCACAATTAAATTGCCGGTAATCTCAGATGCACAATTCAGTGCTTCAAACGCTTCTCCACCATCCAGAGATGCATCCCCTATTATGGCTATCACATTTTCAGTTCCCCTCCTTAAATCCCGTGCCTTTGCCAGACCACATGCCAGACTGATTGATGTAGAAGTATGTCCTACAGCAAATAAATCATGCTCACTTTCCAGCGGATTACTGAATCCTGTCACATTCTGATAGCTTTCCTTTTCAATAAATGCATCCTTTCTTCCTGTCAGAATCTTATGACAGTATGTCTGATGTGAAACATCAAATACAAATTTATCTGTAGGTGAATCGAAAACATAATGAAGTGCAATAGTCAGTTCTACCATTCCTAAATTAGAAGCAAGATGCCCGCCGCAGTCACTCACCTTATTGATTATGGCTTTTCTTACTTCTCCCGCCAATTCCGTCAGTTCTTTTATCTGAAATTTCTTTATATCTTTCGGACTGTTTATCTTTTCAATGTACATTTCAAGGTCCTTTCCCATACTGTTTTATGTCAAAAAATTCCACCTCATCAAATCTGTTTCATAAATTTTATATAAATCCGTAATAGGTTTCCAGCCTAACCTTGCTATCTTTTCCGTACTCTGCAAAATTTCCAGATGGGGCAAATATCCGGTTTCTGCTTCTGGACTTATATCAAATTCTATATGCACATTATCATTAAATTTTGCAAATATTTTTTCTGCAAATTCCTTTACCGACAAAAAAGTCTGGGGATTTGTTATATTATAAACTTCTCCTTCTTCCCCCTCAAACAATACTTTCAGAATTCCGGAAACTGCATCTAATGTATAAACAATACTTTTCTTGCTTTTTCCATCAGATTTCATTATCAGATTTTTGTTTTCTATTACGCATCTTGTTATTTCATTGAAAATTCTTTGTTCATTATACTGCTGATAAAGTCCCTGAATAGCTGAAATCCTGACCGTTTTTACATTACAGCCATACTCTTTATAATAAGAATACGTCAAAAATTCTGCTCCTATTTTTCCCAACGGATAGCCATTCCGTATATTTAAACAATCAATGGCTCCTATCCTTTGTTCATCTATCGGCTCACTGCTGCTGCACGCACCATAGACCTCCACTGACGACAATAGCACCAAGGAGGCTTTTTTCTTTCTGCATAAATCCAGCATATGCGAGGTTCCGTCCACAATAACCTTATAGGTTTCAACCGGATATTTTATAAAAAAATCCCGTTCTGTAGGAGAAGCTGCCTGTATAATATAATCAATCTTTTCTCCCCCTATTGCCTCTTCTTCCCTGCCGAACTCACACATTACCACGTTTTCGGATCCGTCCATATAGGCAGGCATATTATCCGGCTTTCGGGTTGACGCAAATATTTTTGCATTTGTGCGATACCGGCTATTCATATACAAAATCCATTTTACTATAGCCTGCCCGGTCATCCCGTTGCTTCCGGTTATCAAAAAAGTCTTATCCTGTAAATATTCCGAAAAATCAAAAGTATCCGTATATCTCTTGTACTCCTGTTCTTCCAACTTGCTTAATCTCATCTATATCTCACCGCCTTCGGCATTGTTGATATAATAAAGTAACGCCCGGAACAAAGCTATATCTTCTTTTGTCGTAATTTTAATATTATTATTTGTTCCTTTCGAAAAAAATATCTCTACCCCATATTCCATAGCCAAAATGTTTGCATAAACAAAATCTTCGCGCTTATCCGCCTCCGCCTTTTCATATAAGCTCTTTATCAGTCCATACTTATAGCATTGCGGTGTCTGCACTCTGATTACCCTGTTACGGTCTATCTGTTCTTTTCCCGATAAGCGATTTTCGGTTAAGACAACCGTTTCGTAGCAGGAAACCGCACTGCATGCATTTCCGTTCTTTTTCGCTGTTTCAATCAGGTCATTGATTACTTCCTGCGACACAATCGGTCTGGCTGCATCATGAATAATTACATAATCCTGCTCCGATAGCCGATTTTTCAAAAAATAAACTCCGTTTTTCGTGGAAATATGACCGGTTGCGCCTCCCGAAACAACATCTGTAACTTTATCCAGATTATATTTTTTAACAATGTTTTTCGTATGTTCAATCCAATTACCAAGACAAACCACAATAATATGGTCTATATTCGGATTGTCCTGAAAATTTCTTATAGTATGTACGATAATCGGACAACCGTCTATTTCAATGAACTGTTTAGGAACTGCCGACTTTAGTCGGCTCCCAACTCCGCCTGCAAGTATAATAACATCTATCATTTTTCTCACCTATACACAAATCACTTTTTTCAACCTGTATCTACTACTCTTCAAAGCAATAATTATATTTACCTTGTATTAGTTCTTTTGCAATTTCCTTCCAATCATACTTCAAGGCTACAGCTTTCGCACATTCCTCATTTTTCTCCGATAAATTGCCTGCTAATATCTGTTTTATATGTTCTATTGCTTCCGAAGTTGATTTACTTATGAATATTGCCTCACATTCCGGTAAATTGGGCATATCGGAAGCTACCACACTCTTTCCTCCTGCCAGATACTGAAACAATTCTACCGGAACTGTATTTTTATGTTCACCAAAAAAAGGAAGGATAGCAACATCAAATGTACTGATAATTTCCGGCAGTTTATCATATTCTGTTTCCATATATGTCAAATTGTCGAACCCGCCGAGCCATGCCGGATAATCACCCGCAATTGTTCCTGCAAACACGACCTCACAATCTGAAAATTCCTCACAGATACATTGAACCATGGAAAAATAAATTCTGTTATCAATGGTACCGGCAAAACCGATTCGTTTCTTGCCGTTCTTTGCCATTTTAGATTTTGTGCAAAATTTATTGTAGTCAACACCTCCCCTAATATACGCAATATTAACCTTGGGATTATTTTTCACTTCATCAAATAACTCCATATCCATTACTTCGTATACATTACGAAAGCTTACACTTCTAAATTTAGAAGGTATTTCTGAGGTAATATAGTATGCACTCTGTGCTCTCTGAATTTTATCTATCACCTGTTCTCTATTCTCATACGTTTTCCTGCTGTCTATGATAAAATATTTATCATTATCCACATACCTCGCTATCTGTTCTGCTACTGTCGGCATCACTGTTTTTATATCGCTCTGATAAGGAATATACGTATCCTTTAATTTTGTAAACCCCATAATCTGCTTAAAACAACGCTCAGCTGATTTATCATCCGTATAGTCAAATCGATTCATAATAACATTATTTCTTAAATCTGCATACTTGTCAGGATTATCAAAAGCTTCTGCTAATGCCTTTAACAAATTCTGAAAGTCATATGCCTTTTCTCCCGGCATATAAAGAGAAATGTTATTGAATACAAATCCCTTAGAATTTTTATATTCTTCAAAATCAGGAAGTAAATATACAATCGGTCTGTTTAATAACAAGTAATCATACACTATGGATGAATAATCACTTATCATAACATCAAAGCTATTCAGTATCTCGTCATATCTGACATCCTGCTCAAATAAAATACTGTCCGTCAGTTCATAACAATGCTCTGACATGTCAAAATTTCTGCCGGCAAATGCTGTTTGCTCTATCGGATGAAGTTTATAAATAATTGCCGCATTATGTTTCTTTAAAAATTCATCCAGAACATCATTATCAAAATCATCCAATCTGAATATATTATCTGAAAAAATCTTTCCCGCATGACAACTCATATTCGAACGATAGGAGGGCGCAAAGAAAATCAAATGGTCATACTGTAAAATTTTCTCTCCAAATATTGTTTTCAATATACTCTTTCCATCCGATTTTACAACACAGTCAAGGCGTGCCTGTCCGGTAACATAAACCTTTCTCAAATCAAAATTCAGCATTGCCGCAAGCTTAAATCTGTCATCCAGACTATGTACACACATTAAATCCACTTTGTCAAAGTAGTTTTTTAATTTTATCATGTGGCGAGGATTTAAATTATGGTCATAATAATCATGAGCTTTCACTCCACTTCCATGCCATAAATTTACAAGTAATTGATCCTCTCTTTTATTAATATTAAGAAATGTATAGGAATTGGCAATAATAATGTTTGCCCTAGATATTATTTCATTGGCTTCCGCCGTATCATAAACAGCACATTCTATTCCTCTCTGCTGAAGAATACGATAACAGGGAATTTTATTTATTAACCAAGCCGTTTCATAGTCTGTGTTCTGTTTAATATATTTCCATAGCGCATGGCAATTACAGGCAAAATCCGGTTGTGACATAAATACAATTAACATTCTACTCCTCCACCCATGCATACAAAACAGTATCCAGATGATTGTTCTGATGATGTCTTACCGCAAACTGGTACTCATCGGAAAAACTATGGATAAGTTCATAAATTCTCCAATAGTCACTTGGATTATGGTAGATGGATATTGCCAGCCTCGGTTTGTATTTTTTTATCGTTTTTTCTGCACCCTTCAATGCATCATATTCCGCACCTTCAATATCCATTTTAATCAATGTCACTCTTTCATTTTCCGGAAGATACTCATCAATCGTTTTTGTCTCAACCTCAATGGTATTAATCGGTGCAAGTTTTTCATTATACTGTACTGTCAGCCTGCTGTCCGGTAAATAACCTCCTTCCGGCTTTCCGATATCATTAAATATAATTGTATCATTTTTATCTGATACCGCATACGGAGCTACAACCAGTTTCCCCATCCAACCATTCTCTTTTAATTCTTTTCCCTTTTCCTTTATCTTGACAATATTATCCTGAAAGCATTCAAATGAATATATTTTCTTAACATTGTTTCCAAACGATAGAACAAATTTCTCAACACTGTCGCCTATATACCCTCCACAATCAATTATAACCTCGTCGCAGACCTTTTCGTACATATGCCGAAAAATATACTGCGGATCCGTTCCTGTTTTTAAATCATTGAATTCACCGGTTGCCCCTATAATTCTTCGTTTTACTACCTCTCTATATACTTTTTTCGAGGTATCATCATATAACTCTTTTTCAATTTCTCTGATTTTTTCATAGTTATCATAAAGTTGATTAGAGAAAAAGCAAAAAAACTTATCTGTAACTGCATTAAGATAAAAAATTTCAAAATTATCCACCTGCTTTATTGCCTTCATAACGGAATAAATGTTACTCATACGCACTGTCACAAGAATAGCATGTGTACTCGGTGTAAATGCATAAAGATGTTCCGGTGAATATATGGTTAACCCCTCACATTTTAACCCCCAATATTCCGAATCGTTATCAATGATACATTCCAAATTATTAAAAAGAGAGTGTGCCTTTTTTACATTTGTCTCAATAGCCCCCCAAAGGACTATTTTCTTGTCTTTTGTCTTTTCTAAAAAATTCTCCGTCGTTTGTTTGCAAATTCCATCTACCATTTTTATTTTCCTTCTATAAAATCAGTGTAATTAAATAAAGGTATATTATTGTACCTGAAAATCGGCGCCAAAAATGTCTTTCTTAAAGAACAAAAAGTCTTTTGCCATCCCTATCCCTTTATATCTGGATGTATACCCAGCTTCATATAACTTCATAAATACCTTTCTGGATTCTTCCTTATCAAAATCCAACTCCAAAAGTATTATATCAATATCATACTTATCAAAATCAATCGCATTAACAATGCGTGCTCCCATTCCTTCAACATCTACAGACATAAAGTCAATATGATTGTCAGGGAAATTTTCTTTCAATATATCCCCAATATACATCATCGGAATTTTTATCTCTTGAACTTCCAGCCCTATACCTGGATAGGTATCTGCTATCTCTTTCACGAACGTATTATATCCTGCATGTTTTGTTTTATAATATGTCCATTCCTCATTGCTTTTCACATCGGAGCATCCACACATTATTGCCTTATCTCTTTCGCGATTTTTCTTGATTTCATCGACAAACTCCGGATTAGCCTCTACAAGGACACCGGAAGCTCCCGCACGATAAAACAAATAAGAGTTATTATAAAGAAGCCAGGTATTTGCACCTATATCCAGATACCTGATTTTGGAAATATCCCTTTCCACACTGTCAAGTAAGGTTTTTACTTTCTGATCCATGGCATTTTGTGAAAAATAGTCTGCTGAAGCATTTAAAATCTGCTCCGCCAGCGGTCTTACATGTACAATCTGTTCCGGTTTTACTCCTAACTTACCTAATTGGTCGCATATAATCTTAAAACGATACGGATATATACAGGAAACAAGAAATACGGAATTTTTCGGAAATGGAACCAACATATCCGCCAGTTTATATATGTGATTTGTATACTCATAACCTATAAATCTCAGATCCTGATGAATAAGTGTTATATCCAGTTCATCCTCGTATTTCAAAACACCACCGCATATTTGCAGCTCATGACCGTAAATATATATTTTCAAATTCTCTGCATCCTGCTTAAATGTATCTTTTATATACTTTCTAAAAATCTGTTTTACCGTATTCTGCACATCACTCATGTTTTTGTTCCCCTATTCTTTCTATAATTGTTTTATAAAGTTTCCTTCCAACAGTTCCGTCTATATTATTTGTTATTTCCTTAATAATTTCAATATTCTTCACACTATATTGCTTCAACTCATCCAGATAAGTCAGAAAAATATCAAGAGAATTTGAATTTAATTCATTGTAGTATGGTCTTTTACAAGATGAAGTTATAAAATCCTGCAATGTTGTTTCTTCTTTAGAAATGCCCTCCGGAAATTTGTATGCTGTTATCATCATAGGATTTCCCAGTATACCGTAAATAGGAATTAGTGAGCCCCCGGAGCCAAAATAACAGTCTGATATGCACATTGCATAATAGGGATTCGGATGTTTGTCTATCATCCCTAATCTCTGCTCTTCAAATTCTCTTTTTAGCAGCACATAATCCTGCAGCATTTCCGGTCGCATTGACCTTATCGTGCTTTCGGAAAGAGGATGTTCTCTCCAAATTACATAGTATTCGTCCCTGTATTCTCTGAACTTATTAAAAATACGATGCATATTATTTATAAATTCATAGGAATTATTTAGTATCAGACTTACATTTGTATTTAAAAAAACTATCTTTTTATTCGTAAGTTCACTTTTTTGTTTGGCATATTCATCTCTGTACTTTATCAACATGTCCGTCTTAGGAGTACCCAACGGTAATAAAATATTTCTTATACTCTCTATGCTTGCATTCGTTCTTTCCTGTAGTACTTCTATGTATTTATTTTTCACCGCCTCATTTTGAACACATATATAATCCGCATATAAAACTCCCGGTACATCTATCAAATGTTTTTCTATCTTTCCGGGGAATAAAAAATACGGTACATAAACCAATGTTCCTGCATATTTTATTAATTCGGAAGAATAAAATTGCGGCATCACACTGGTAATGGTATTGCACTGGTCATATGGATTATGTATAAATATGATATCAGGTCTATGCACCTGCAAGTCATACTCATTCCATTTCGTAACCGTTACATATTCTGGGAAATCATTTCCTTCATAATATACTTTTCCAAATGAAAAATCCGAATTGCGTTCAAAATACGGAATAGGAATTACAAACACCTCATTATCTTCATCTTCCATCGCCTGATTCCATACGCTATCCATCGAATCCCACATGGACGCCTTATATGGCATAAAAACAACTTCTCTTTTTATTTTTGTGCTTCTGATATTCTGCAGTACATCTGAAATTTTTGCATCCAGTATGTTGAATATATTCTTTGTCTTTCCTGCTTCCCGTCCATCTAAAAGATTATATAAATCATATAAATATTCGCAATATTCTTCTATGGATTTGATTGTGCCAATACTGTTTTTTTCTATATCCTCTATTATATTTCCAACCTGAATGGCGCAATCCTGGCATTCTTCCACTAATTTACATGCTAATACTTCATTTCCGTTTTTTACATATTTTCGTATTTCCTCATGTGCTTTTTGAATGGTTTGAAGTATTGATATTAATTCATCTTTCTGCCACTGTCTCATATATTCCCCCATTATTATAAATAATAAATTATATAATGTATTGTATCACAAATACCGCATATATTGAACCATTCCACTAATATTTTAGGGTGAAATTTTCCTTTCAAGAAACTATTCATAATTTATAGCCCATATGGTATAATCAATGTATATTTTTGAAAGGAGTACACTTTATGACCCCTATTTCCATATGTGTAATTGCCAAAAACGAAGAAAAACACATGCATTCGTTCCTTTCTTCTATAAAAAAGAATATGGGAAACTATCCCTATGAAGTGGTATTGGTTGATACCGGTTCCACCGATTCTACGCGTGAAATTGCCCAGCAATTCAAAGTTCGTCTTTTTTCTTTTCAATGGTGTGACGATTTCAGTGCTGCCCGGAATTTTGCCTTACAATGTGCATCTTTCCAGTGGGTTCTTGTTTTGGACTGTGATGAATTTATTACCCATATAGATGTATCTTGTTTTGACAAATTATCTCGAAACTTTCCCAAATCCGTTGGACTTATAACACGAAACAACCATTGCTGGTCCGGGAACAATGACAGAATTTATACTGATGAAGTGAACCGTTTGTTTCATAAAAATTCCTTCCATTATGAGGAAATTATCCATGAGCAGTTGGTTTCCAATGACGGTCAGCCTTACCAAATGTTACAGGTTCCTATTACTGTTGACCATGTGGGCTATATTGGTTCTTCTGATGAATTGCATGCGAAAGCTCTTCGAAACAACCAGTTACTATTTAAGATGTTGGAGAAAAATCCAAACGATCCCTATATCTATTTTCAAATCGGACAATCTTTCAACCTTATTGATGATTCTGAAAATGCCTATAAATATTATAAAAAGGGATTGGAATTCGATATTGACCCCTCTTTGGAATATGTGCATCTCATGATTTTAGGCTATGGGGAAGCCATGCTGGAATTAGGAAAATATCAAGAAGCTCTTACATTGGAAAATGTACGGGATGTTTTTGACGTTTCCCCGGAATTTGCATGTCTTATGGGACGCATTTATCGTGTGAACGGTCAGTACATCAATGCCATGAAAGAATTTTTAACGGCCACTACCTATCCTTCTGCTGACTTGGAGGGTTCCAATACGTATATTCCCCTTTATCAGATGGGGTATATCAATGAATTAATGGGGCAAACAGAGGAAGCAAAAAAATTATATCAAAATTGCGGCAATTATCCTGCTGCTTTGGAACGTCTCGCTCTTTTATCAAAATAATTAACTACATACATTTTATATCATTCACCTATTTAATCATATGAAAAAGGGACTGGCCTTCGCCAATCCCTTTTTTTGGTAGTTTAATATGCAATTACTGTAACAGAGAAAGTACACCCTGGTTAGCTGTATTGGACTGTGCCAGCATAGCCTGACCTGCCTGAGCAAGAATCTGGTTATTGGAGTACTTAACCATTTCTGTAGCCATATCGGTATCACGAATCTGGCTTTCAGCAGCGGTTGTGTTCTCAACAACATTGTCAAGGTTCTTGATGGTGTGCTCAAGTCTGTTCTGAATAGCACCCAGATCAGAACGCTGCTTGTTCAGAGTCTTGATAGCATTCTTGATAGTGCTGATAGCTGCTTTAGCCTTAGAACCATCCGGGCCATCAACCTCCAGATCCTTAACGCCCAAATCATCAGAGGAGATAGAGGAAATAGAAATCTTAATCTGATTTCCTTCCTTGCCTTCTGCGCCAACCTGAAGTTCTTCGTTCTGGAATGTACCATCCAGTAACATCTTCTCATTGAATGTGGTGGTTGTAGATACACGGTCGATTTCGGTTATCAGCTGATCAACTTCGCTCTGGATGTAGCTACGATCTTCTTCCTGATTGGTTCCGTTTGCTGCCTTAACTGCCAGTTCATTCATTCTCTGAAGCATGTCATGAACTTCGTTTAATGCACCTTCAGCTGTCTGTACGCAGGAGATACCGTCCTGTGCGTTAGCACTTGCCTGTGTAAGACCTCTGATCTGACGTCTCATCTTCTCGGAAATAGCAAG
>DJEL01000011.1:0-4122 GCA_002432425.1 Lachnospiraceae bacterium UBA5899 | reverse complement strand
TTGTAACCGGAAGATAACTTCTCAGTGGATTTAGCCTGTGTAGAAGAAGTTACTCCTAACATTCTGTTTGAGTTCATTGCTCTTAAGTTGTGCTGTACTACCATAATATTTTCCTCCTTGGATTTTCCTAAGTAGCATCCTTGCCACTTGGTGGACTGAAGCTCTCGCTCCAGTGGTTAGTAAGTAATTTGTTTTACTTGTAATATATATCGGTGTGGTTTTGGAAAACTTTACACCTCTTTATATATTTTTTTAATTTTTTTTATCCAGTATGGAATGTCTTTCCCCGCTGTTTGCACTCTTGTAATAATTGTAAGCGGCTGCAGATGCCTGACGGCTCATCTGAAGCTTTCCTCTCTCCTTTCGGAGATGTCTTTCCATACTTTGTTTATTGCGTTCTTCCATGGCCTGAATATGATTGCTCTTTTCCGTAATTTCTTTAATCAAAGCCTGCATGGAAAGAATCTGTGGCCTGTACTGCTCCTTTCCGGTCTGCAACTGTTCCTTCACTTTTTCGTAAAGCATCTCAAAGCCGTCATCCAATCGTGAAAGTTCGGTTGCCTGTCCGTCCTTTTCCGTCATTAAGGCATCAAATTCCGGAAAAGAAAGTTCTTCCTGTTTTAGCAGGATTTCCTGCTTTTCGCAATTTTCCGCAATCTTATCCAACAGAGCATTTTTCTTTTTTAAGGATTCATTCATGATATTTAAATAGTTATCAATCATGAAGCACCTCCCACATGATTAATGCGCATAACCTCTTTCCAGGTATCCCTGACAGAACGTAAGTGAGTACATACTTCTTCCAATATCTCCTTATCCTTGGAAACATTGGCCTCCACCAGTCTTTTGGCTACATAAGCATAAATATTATCGAAATCCTGTGCCACCGAATAACTCATATCCAGGGTCATACGCAGATGGTCAATAATCTTCTGTGCTTTTACAATATTGGTATGTGCCTTGGGAATATCCTTTGCATCAATGGCCACTATCGCCTTATTGCAAAACTTAATTGCACCCTCATATAACATAAGAATCAATTCTGCCGGTGAAGCGGTTAAAATTTTACTGTTGCTATACTGTGCATAGGCATTGGGAAGTGCCATGTCATCAACCTCCTAATAAACTGGTTACGGCATTGGTATTGGACTGCATTTTTGCAAGAGCCGTTTCCATTTTACTGAACTTTTCATACCATTTGTCTTCGTAATCCGCTAATTCCTGTTCCTGTTCCGCTATCTTAGTCTTGTAGTCATTGTAATCAGATTTTATCTTTTTGTCGTCATAAAAACTGCCATAGCTTCTGTAGCCGTCCACCGCAGAAGATAAGTCTGACATCTTACTGTACAAGTTTCTGGAAAGCTGGGTAAAGAAGGAAACTACCGTATCCGGATCACTGGAAATCATGCTCTTTAACTTATCAGCGTTGCCTGAGGTATCACCGTCATCGGGATCTCCGTCAATATGGTACATATTCTTTTCATTGTCTGCCGCAACAAAATAACTCAGTGTATTGATGCCGAAATTGGACAAGTACATGGTCTTTCCGTTTACTTCCGCACCGGTAGACATTACACTTATGAAACCGGAACGGATGTTGGATAAGGTCTCATCGCTTTTTAGCAATGCACTTTTAATCTTGTTCTCATACTTTTCAATTTCCGCATCGGACATAGCATCTTTTTCGTCATCTGTCAGCGGTTCATACCCCTTGGCAGACTCTGCATTATACAACTTATCAATTTCATTGATAATGGAGTTATACTCCTTCAGGAAATTTTTAATCATGTTGTAAATGCCATCCGTATCATCCTGCGTGGTAACGGTAACTTCTTCTCCGTCCTTGGTCTCTGCCAGAGCCGTAAAGGTAAGTCCGTTGATGGCAAAGCTGTTGTTGGCGCTTGTGAACTTTGCATCATTTAACAGAATTTCGGCATCCTGTCCTTCTATTTTGGTTGCACCGGTCTTTGCAAGCTTACCGTTATTATAGTCATCCATTACCTTAGCAGCATAAGCGGCTTTGCTGTAGTAAGAATCTTCGATTTCTTTCTTCACGCTGTCCTTTGCAACTGCGCTGTATGTTACGTTTCCTTCGTCATCGGTGGCTGCCGTAACATCTATGTATTTATCCTGAATGTCCTGAATCTGCTTATTGTAAGACTCCAGATTTTTCTGTTGTGTTTCCAGAGTATCGGCATCTTTTTTTAATTTTGTAAGCTCATCCACTTCGCTTTGCAACTTTGTTTTTTCTTCTTCCAGCTTAGCAGACTCATCCCCCAGCGGAAGAACATAAATCTGTCTTGTAATTTCCTTAATTCTGGCATTTTTTTCATCAAGCTGCTTCTGATAAGTCTCGGAAGACTCCAGCGTCGTATCCTTATACTTTTCCCGGATTTCCGCAACTTTGTCCTCTGCAGACTTTTTCGATGTAAGGAGGCTCTTATAACGGGACAGATATTCATCTGTCTTGTCTGCTATATCCTTATCGATCATGCTCTGCATATTGGCAAGAGTAGCATCTCTGTCTCCCGCTACATAATAGCCGGCATATTCTTTATAACGTTTTAATGATGCCTCATCATCTTTCAGACTTACCTGCAATCCCAACTTGGACAAAATATTGGCACCCGCTTCGTTGTTTGCCGTCATACTGAAGTTATTGTCAGCGCCTGACTGCTTGGCACTGATAAAGAATCTCTGCTGTCCGGCATCAAAATTGGCATTCAATCCGCTTGCTTTTACCTGGGACAGAAAATCGGAAATGGTGGTATCTTTGGTTACATTGATATCTATTGTTTTTCCGCCTGCAGTAAAGGAAATGCTACCTTCTGCGAAATCGTCTCCTACCACATCACTGATTTTGGACAAAGCATCCCAACTTTTTCCGTCAGCTCCCGCTTCCACTTTATCACCTGTCAGATAAGCTGTCTTGGCAAGTTGCTTTACTTCCAGTTGTTGTACACCGTTCACCGCATCTTCACCGGTAATGACACTGACAACACTGCTATTGGAAACCTTGGTTGTTTTCTTCATATAAGAAGTGCTGAAGCGTAAATTGGAAACATATTTACTCTGTAAGTTTTTCAGCTTGGTGTTTAAGCTTTTCCAGGTATCCTGCTTCCATTCCAGCTTGGTCTGTGCTTTTTTGGTATTATCTACTTTGGTCTGTCTGGCTGACACCAACTGCTGGATGATGCTCTCGGTATCCATACCGGAAATCAGACCGCTCATTCTCATTGCCATGCCGCGTTCCTCCTTTTATTCTGTCTTACTTTCTGCCGTTTACGGCTGTCATTATCTCTTTTCATCCACTAAGATGCCTGCCATCTCCCATACCTTGGCTATCATATCCAGAGTCTTTTCGGGAGGAAGCTCTTTGATAACTTCCTTGGTATCTTTATCCACAATCTTGATGGTAATACGGTTTGTAGCCTCATGTATGCCGAATATAGCCTCTGAGCTGCCAAACTTCTTGTTAAAGGCTTCTACCGCCTTTTTAATCTGCTCATTGCTGGGCTGCTTCATTGCATTGTCCCCATTCTGTGCATCGGAATCACCTTTTTTCTGTGTATTCTCTACGATGCGGATAGTCGGGTCCGTCTGCTGTACCGTCTCCTGGGCAGATACATCCGTGTACTCTGCATTTGTTGTCTGTGTCACAGGCTTGGTCTGCATCTGCGTCTGTGCCTGTACACTCATTACACTTCCTAATGGTTCAATTGCCATTATAATCACCTCCGTGTGAATCAGCTAATTTCCGTTATCAAAAAACATATCGGCAAAAAGCCACGAAATATTTAGCTTTTTGCCGATAAAGTTTTTCTGTATTTATCTTTATGGACTTTTGCAGGCTTAACTCGTCCATGGTTTACGCCAGAATAGCTCTCACCTCTTCCAAATCCTTATCGATAGCCGCCGCTATCTGTTCTGCTGTGAAGCCGTTTTTGTGCATGTTCCGGATAAGCTCTTTGATGCCTTCTTCACGTCCCTGCACCAGTCCGGCTTCTCTCCCCTTCGTTTCTCCGATAGCAATGCCTTCTTCACGCCCTTTTTCCATTCCAATGGCAATGCCCTCTTCCATAATTCCTTCACCTAAGTTGCACATCTCGTTCACATCCTCTC